>NZ_JBDOIO010000004.1:1200000-1566809 GCF_039831995.1 Paenibacillus pabuli | reverse complement strand
CTCCCCGTCGATGTGGACTCTTGGGGGAGATAAGCCTGGTCATCCCCAGGGGACAGCTCATTCGTTGAGCGATGGCCCTTCCATGCGGTACCACCGGATCACTAAGCCCGACTTTCGTCCCTGCTCGACTTGTAGGTCTCGCAGTCAAGCTCCCTTATGCCTTTGCACTCTTCGAATGATTTCCAACCACTGAGGGAACCTTTGGGCGCCTCCGTTACTCTTTAGGAGGCGACCGCCCCAGTCAAACTGCCCACCTGACACTGTCCCCGCACCGGTTTACGGTACCAGGTTAGAACCTAGATACGATCAGCGTGATACCAACGGTGCCTCCACACAAGCTGGCGCTCATGCTTCAAAGGCTCCCACCTATCCTGTACAGATCGTACCCAAATTCAATATCAAGCTGCAGTAAAGCTCCATGGGGTCTTTCCGTCTGTCTTGTCGCGGGTAACCTGCATCTTCACAGGTATTAAAATTTCACCGGATCTCTCGTTGAGACAGCGCCCAAGTCGTTACGCCATTCGTGCGGGTCAGAATTTACCTGACAAGGAATTTCGCTACCTTAGGACCGTTATAGTTACGGCCGCCGTTTACTGGGGCTTCGGTTCACAGCTTCGGATTGCTCCTAACCGCTCCCCTTAACCTTCCAGCACCGGGCAGGCGTCAGCCCGTATACTTCGCCTTACGGCTTCGCACAGACCTGTGTTTTTGCTAAACAGTCGCTTGGGCCTTTTCACTGCGGCCCCCTCGTGCTATTCACACTACCGGGGCACCCCTTCTCCCGAAGTTACGGGGTCATTTTGCCGAGTTCCTTAACGAGAGTTCTTCCGCGCGCCTTAGAATTCTCTTCTCGCCTACCTGTGTCGGTTTGCGGTACGGGCACCTTCATCTGGCTAGAGGCTTTTCTTGGCAGTGTGAGATCATGACCTTCGCTACTGTAATTTTCACTCCCCATCACAGCTCAGCCTTACGGTTAGCGGATTTGCCTACTAACCAGCCTTACTGCTTGGACAGGCATCCATCAGCCTGCGTCACTACCCTACTGCGTCCCCCCATCGCTCGTAACGATTTACGGTGGTACAGGAATTTCGACCTGTTGTCCTTCGACTACGCCTTTCGGCCTCGCCTTAGGTCCCGACTTACCCTGAGCGGACGAGCCTTCCTCAGGAACCCTTAGGCTTTCGGCGGATCAGATTCTCACTGATCTTTTCGTTACTCATACCGGCATTCTCACTTGTATAATGTCCAGCGCTCCTTACGGTACACCTTCAACCCTTATACAACGCTCCCCTACCCCTGGATCGACTTCACTCCAGCTTCGAAGCCCTGTGTTTATCCCCTGGGAAGCATTTGGTCATCCAAGATTATTTCTCTTGTCTGACAAAAATGTCCTTGTGGTAAACACCGCCTCAAAGAAGCAGTGAAGTCGATCCAAGCCATAGCTTCGGTGGTGTGTTTAGCCCCGTTACATTTTCGGCGCAGAGTCACTCGACCAGTGAGCTATTACGCACTCTTTCAATGGTGGCTGCTTCTAAGCCAACATCCTGGTTGTCTGTGCAACTCCACATCCTTTCCCACTTAACACACACTTGGGGACCTTAGCTGATGGTCTGGGCTGTTTCCCTTTTGACAATGGATCTTAGCACTCACTGTCTGACTCCCGGAAGTAAGTCTATGGCATTCGGAGTTTGACTGAGCTTGGTAACCCTTGCGGGCCCCGCACCCAATCAGTGCTCTACCTCCACGACTCTGTTTTCCGAGGCTAGCCCTAAAGCTATTTCGGGGAGAACCAGCTATCTCCGAGTTCGATTGGAATTTCTCCGCTACCCCCACCTCATCCCCGCACTTTTCAACGTGCGTGGGTTCGGGCCTCCAGTGCGTGTTACCGCACCTTCACCCTGGACAGGGGTAGATCACCCGGTTTCGGGTCTACGTCCACGTACTATGTCGCCCTATTCAGACTCGCTTTCGCTGCGGCTCCGGCTCTTCACCTTAACCTTGCACGGGAACGTAACTCGCCGGTTCATTCTACAAAAGGCACGCCATCACCCCTAAAACGGGCTCTGACTTCTTGTAAGCACACGGTTTCAGGTTCTATTTCACTCCCCTTCCGGGGTGCTTTTCACCTTTCCCTCACGGTACTGCTTCACTATCGGTCGCTAGGAAGTATTTAGCCTTGGCAGATGGTCCTGCCGGATTCATACGGGGTTTCACGTGCCCCGCACTACTCGGGATCCGTCTCGGAGGGAACAGACTTTCAACTACAGGGCTTTTACCTTCTTTGGCGGGCCTTTCCAGACCTCTTCGTTTAACCGGTTCCTTTGTAACTCCATGTGAGACGTCCCACAACCCCAGAGAGCAAGCTCTCTGGTTTGGGCTGTTCCGCGTTCGCTCGCCGCTACTGACGGAATCACTATTGTTTTCTCTTCCTCAAGGTACTTAGATGTTTCAGTTCCCCTGGTATGCCTCTACATAACCTATGTATTCAGTTATGAGTAACTGGATATTACCCCAGCTGGGTTTCCCCATTCGGACACCCCCGGATCAAAGCTTGCTTACAGCTCCCCGAGGCAGTTTCGTTGTTCGCCACGTCCTTCATCGGCTCCTAGCGCCTAGGCATCCTCCGTGTGCTCTTAGTAGCTTAACCAGTTGCTCCGGTTTCGACTGCTCACTTCCCTTGTTTTGCTTACGCAAAGCCAAAAGTCGCTCCCATTCGATACCATCGCAAAGCAGTTTTCACTATTTATTGAAACTTGTTTAACACAAGTTCAGCTAGGATGATTGTTGATCGGTTACTTGAACCGAACATGCATTCATCCCAAAAGGAATGTTCTAATTCGCATTTTTCGTTTCGATATCTAGTTTTCAAAGAACAAGCTCCATGCAAAAGCAAGCTGTTTTGAGAGTTTGAGCTCTCAAAACTGAGCAACGAGTGAGTACGTTTTGCTCTTCATTTCATCCACACATCAAGTGATGGACCGAAATGAATCGCTGTCGCAGGTTCAGTGAACCTGCTGATTTGAATGTTTCCACTCGGGAAACGATTCTCCATAGAAAGGAGGTGATCCAGCCGCACCTTCCGATACGGCTACCTTGTTACGACTTCACCCCAATCATCTATCCCACCTTCGGCGGCTGGCTCCTTGCGGTTACCCCACCGACTTCGGGTGTTATAAACTCTCGTGGTGTGACGGGCGGTGTGTACAAGACCCGGGAACGTATTCACCGCGGCATGCTGATCCGCGATTACTAGCAATTCCGACTTCATGCAGGCGAGTTGCAGCCTGCAATCCGAACTGAGACCGGCTTTTTAGGATTCGTTCCACCTCGCGGCTTCACTGCCCGTTGTACCGGCCATTGTAGTACGTGTGTAGCCCAGGTCATAAGGGGCATGATGATTTGACGTCATCCCCACCTTCCTCCGGTTTGTCACCGGCAGTCACCTTAGAGTGCCCACCCGAAGTGCTGGCAACTAAGATCAAGGGTTGCGCTCGTTGCGGGACTTAACCCAACATCTCACGACACGAGCTGACGACAACCATGCACCACCTGTCTCCTCTGTCCCGAAGGAAAGGTACATCTCTGTACCGGTCAGAGGGATGTCAAGACCTGGTAAGGTTCTTCGCGTTGCTTCGAATTAAACCACATACTCCACTGCTTGTGCGGGTCCCCGTCAATTCCTTTGAGTTTCAGTCTTGCGACCGTACTCCCCAGGCGGAGTGCTTAATGTGTTAACTTCGGCACCAAGGGTATCGAAACCCCTAACACCTAGCACTCATCGTTTACGGCGTGGACTACCAGGGTATCTAATCCTGTTTGCTCCCCACGCTTTCGCGCCTCAGCGTCAGTTACAGCCCAGAGAGTCGCCTTCGCCACTGGTGTTCCTCCACATCTCTACGCATTTCACCGCTACACGTGGAATTCCACTCTCCTCTTCTGCACTCAAGTCATCCAGTTTCCAGTGCGATCCGGGGTTGAGCCCCGGGATTAAACACCAGACTTAAATGACCGCCTGCGCGCGCTTTACGCCCAATAATTCCGGACAACGCTTGCCCCCTACGTATTACCGCGGCTGCTGGCACGTAGTTAGCCGGGGCTTTCTTCTCAGGTACCGTCACTCCTTGAGCAGTTACTCTCAAGGACGTTCTTCCCTGGCAACAGAGCTTTACGATCCGAAAACCTTCATCACTCACGCGGCATTGCTCCGTCAGGCTTTCGCCCATTGCGGAAGATTCCCTACTGCTGCCTCCCGTAGGAGTCTGGGCCGTGTCTCAGTCCCAGTGTGGCCGATCACCCTCTCAGGTCGGCTACGCATCGTCGCCTTGGTGAGCCGTTACCTCACCAACTAGCTAATGCGCCGCAGGCCCATCCTCAAGTGACAGATTGCTCCGTCTTTCCAGCTTCCTTCAGGCGAAGAAAGCAAGTATTCGGTATTAGCTACCGTTTCCGGTAGTTGTCCCAAGCTTGAGGGCAGGTTGCCTACGTGTTACTCACCCGTCCGCCGCTAAGCATCAAGAAAGCAAGCTTTCTATCAACTCCGCTCGACTTGCATGTATTAGGCATGCCGCCAGCGTTCGTCCTGAGCCAGGATCAAACTCTCCAATAAAGATGTTGCAAGGCAACATCGTCCTGCAAGACTATCGGTCCAACTCGACTGAGCGGATGAATGTCTTGCAGCTATTATCGAAAAGAGCGATTAGCTCAATTTGAATCTGACGAGATTAAAATCTCATTTTTGCTTCAAAATCATACAGTCAAATGACTCGTACCAATTCCTCAGCGCCGATCTTGCAAGCAAGATCGTTACTCACTCGTTGTTCAGTTTTCAAAGATCAAACTTCGTTTCCGACTCTTTCAAGGCCGGAACTAGAATATACCACATATCTTTATAACTTGTAAAGATATTTCTCAAAAATATTATTTGAGTTTTCCATGCCTCTTGCGGCCGGAAGAATAATATATCATTTTGCAAACCAGCTTGCTAGTTGTAAATTATTCCAATATCGATACATCACATCATGGCAGCTTCCCTTATCTCTTCCCACTTTCTTTACCAACCGTAAATCATTCTTCAATAAAGTAAGTTGAACTGCAAAGAATTGCACTTTTCAAAAATTCCAACCTGCCGTTGGCTTCAGGTTCTAGCTAGGCATTAGGAAGGGAAGCTTTCAAATACAAACGATAACCCGGGAATTCGCTTCATGAGGTCTCTCGCTTCTTGTTCTGTAATCCGCATTCCACATCCATCCTCATGGGCTTCCGTAAACAAATAGTCGCTTCCGTCTTCCTTCAAAAAACACAGATCCTCTGGCAAAGAGGGATACAGCCAATCGAGGAAACCATCGGCCTCTTCCTTCAGGATCTGTCCAGAGCCTGGCGAACACTCATAAATGTAATAGATTCCTTCCGTATAAAATGCTCTTGTCTTCATCATCATCTCTTCCGTGGTACAACTCTCAATCAGATACGGATTCAATCTTTGGAAAACCCTGGCGACCTCCACTGGAGTGTCCCCTCTACCATATCGTCTGTCCACAAGGAAAAATCGATCCGTCTTTGCGATCAATTCGTCAATTAATTGTCTATACGCAGCGCCTCTTGGAGCCGTATGAAAAGGCATCACTCGCATTCAATCCCCCTAATTTTCAGTATCTTCTGACTATTCAACAGTGTGTCATGCGATTGCATTATGGCATAGGCTGATATCATCCATTCAAATTCAGGAGGCTGATCACATGGCATACGGACCTGGTTCGGTTTCATCTCCGTCCTCTGCTGGATATCCCTATCCATATTATCCACCAGCACCGCCACCACCTTATCCCTATCCTTATCCCTATCCTTATCCATACCCCTATCCATACCCACCCTTCTACCCGCTGCCCTTGCCGATTCCTTTCAGCGGTCCTTGGTGGCATGGCGGATATCCGGGAGGAGGTTACCCAGGCGGTCATCACGGACCATTCCCTGGAGGCGGCTATCCAGGTGGCCCTCATGGTGGAGGTCAAGGAGGTCCAGGAGGTCCTCCTGGTGGAGGTTTTCACGGTCATCGCTTTTTCCAGCAGGGATAATATTCGAATCGTGCAGGAGCTGCTACAGGCAGTTCCTGCCAACTATACACGAGTTATTTAGTACTCAACCTCATCCATGATCTCCAGATTGCGATTGGAGTCTTCTAGCAGGTTGGTTAACGTGTCTGTTATATAATAGACAAAATCGGGATCATGTACATACATGATAATCTGGCCATAGCTTCCCCGTTCTGACGGATCAAAGTCTAGCATTAAGTACAGTGAACCTCCAGCCATCGTCGCAAAGGGAATCCACGCTTTATGAAATAAATAGGGCTTGATCTCCGGGTCCAGTTTACTGATCTCTTCTGCAGAATAATACTCACTTAACTCCTCATCACGCTCACAGAAATATTGCTTGGTTTCCTTAATCTCTTCCAGTGACATCATGTAAAACGGAGTGCATTCCTCTCTCTCAGCATCACCAGGGTACAGAATATGAAATGCATAACCGCTTCCATCTTTACACTTGTAGAATTCGCGAAAATCTTCGGGCAGCCGGACATCAAACTCGGTTTCAAAAGCAGCCAAGCTGTCTTCGGAAGCTCCTTCCTTCTCCTGATACTCCTCGTATAGCTGTCTAATCTCTTCATCCTTCACTTTTACATCCAATAATTTATTCAAATGGTTCATCAGCTCATGCATGTTTTCGTGCATATCGGATTTCACAAGACCCCTCCGTTCTCAGCATTATTCTGCCGTTCGCGCATGTATTCCTTATATCCCCAGAACGCTTCTTCTTCGCCACCATCTTCGATCAGAATCATGACTGCGTAAGATAGCAGGTTCAGCCATTCTTCCATTAAGGCAATCTGCTCATCCGAAATGAGGTTGTTGCTGCGCAGCATTCCATCAGGTTCGACCGCCCATGCACGCCCCAGATGGATGATGCTCCATAAGCAGGACATCACTTCCCTGTTCAGTGCCGGCTGCTTAAGTTCCGGTGCCAAAGTGCGAACAATTCCCATTAACTCGTGAAAGTTTTCTTCGATTAACTGCCCGCGAAAAGGGCGCAGACTGCCTAGAAAGCCGGTCTCCATCTTGGGATGATCTACATCGTCATGAACAAAGGCATGACATTTCAGCAAAAGGACAGCTTCTTCAATCCTCAACTACAATCCCCCCTTCTGCAGGCATATTATACAAACACCAACTCTACCAACGTAAAGGTTGCTCGCCACGCCACAAAACAAAACGCTCTACTTCACGGAGAGTTCCTGTTCCAATACTGTAGTCATCCATCTGGTCAGCATGCAGATCGAGAATATGCACCATGCCTCCAAACGTACCTACTGCAAGCCGGGATTGATCAGGCGAGATCGCTAGTGAATAGATGGTGCTGCCTACAAAATGTCTCCAAACTTCCTGCCCCTTCTTATCCACACATTTCAGGTAACCATAGGCATCGCCAAGAACCATGCCTTCCGGTATTTCTACCGAAGCATAGACACGCGCACTTTCATCCATCATTGGCCAATCTTCTCTGGATTCATTGCCTTCCACTTCACTCAAATCCACCTGCATCGTAACTCCATTGTAAAAATGGCAAGCATTAAACCAAACATTCCGTTGATCTCTGGTAAACACCGCATGATGCGGATAGCTGGATTCCGGATAGAGCGAATAGGTATGATTACGTTCACGATCAAGAAGCATATGGTCACTGACCTGACTGCCAAACGCAATCCATCGACCATCCTGAGATACGGCAGCGTGACCCATGGATATTTGTGTATCCTCTAATTCGTGCTCCTCCACCTCTGCAAGATCAGGATGTATTGGAGAGACCCTGCCATGTTCCACCAGATAAATTCCGTAACTGGACAAAATGATGAGTGCCTGCCCTTCATCCAATGGAATAAGGCCTTCAAGTGTGCGTTCCGGGTATTCACAGTCTGCAAGGGATTCAATACGAGGCAGAGCCTGATGAATAGCGGATTGAATGTCGTCCCAGCGGAACATTGCCACTTCTTTTCCTTCCAATTGACGATCTGGATGTGTTATCACACGAATTCCCTCACTGCCTGCCAGAGCATACTGTGCACCATCCGGAGACTGACCCGCAAATTGATATTGCGGAAAAGAAAGCACATGTTCGTGATCAGCAGAGTAGACGCATCCTTGGTCCGTATGGAAGCCATTATTGAGTATAACTGTACGGTTATCCAGATATCCGGCTATACGCACGGCCTGCATGGATGACTGGAATGTTTCACTGAAAGGCCATGTCGCGGCTGGCAATTCCGCACGCAGTCGTTGCAGATCGTTCTGCTCATTGGCCTTCTTCACCATGTCCCAAACTTGCACACTGATATCTGCCCTTCCGTCGTTCGTCAGTTCCGATTCATCCGGCTCTTCCCTCGCCATACTTCTGCGTACAAACTCATTTACACTCTGGGCATAGCGTTTCCCTTCATTCCTCCACTTTTCCGCAAGGTGTTCGTTTAACCAACTCATCCATGATTCCTCCACTCCGTCTCAATTCATGATTTTACAGTGATGTGCGAGCAAAAATTGTTCGATGTCGTAATCCGTTGTATCTCGCGTCTCTTGCATTCCCTCATAGAAAAGGGCGATTTCCCTGCCGTACGCATAATTAAAACGCAGGTATCCACCAATGGAAGCCATGAACAGCTTGCATGTGTATTCATTTTCTATCACAAGATCCCACTTAAATTGTGCTTGACATAAGCTTGACAATTGTTGGATTGAAGTCCCGTCTACGTTATCTTGCAAATGGTAAAAGGTATGATTCCTCTGCTCATTCCACGGTTCATAATATCTTGTCGTGACAGGAGCAGCTTGATGATAGTACTCGCTATAGATCCGATCGAGCGTGTCACCGAATTCCAACTCGAGATGTTTCCATAACGTTATCTGTTCATCGTGGCGTGGGAGCCACAATAGTCCTTCCATGTCAGGATGAATGGCCAGGAAATCGCCATCCACAGAGCTGCCAATGCTTATACACTCCTTCAATTGATGTTGACTGACAGGCGTATCATCGGTATGCATCCAAAAATCATAATCCGCAAAAGGCTTCAATACCTCCTGATCCGGACGCTGAATATTCATCCAGCCCGAATAGGTTCCTTCTCCATATTGTTCGAGCCACTGGCGATAGGAGGCAGGCAATGATACAGAATGCTGCTGCTCAAAATGTCCAAGCTCCTCCGCAGATACTGGTTTAAGCGTATGACTTACCACGTACATGAACGACATCTCCTATCTTCAGATCAGATCCCTGTCTCATAATTCTATTGATGAATCAGGCAAGCTCCTCCTGAACAATTTCCGTTATAACACCTTTACGATTCACGATACGAATGGAGAATGCATCATACCCATCCCGTTTCACCTGATCAAAATCCATACGTTGGCCCGTAATCAATTCGTAGGTTCCGTCTTCATCCACATCTTCTCCGAATTCCTCATCCCAAGGGACGTTATAAAAGGCCGACAAGTGAACCTCAAACGTATCTTCTCCTTCAACGTCCAGATAAGGACGCAGCGACCTTTTGCTCAGCTCCTCTTCTGGATAAGTTTCACACAGCATTGCATCATAACCATGTTTGGCAGCATCAATAAGTAGGTAACGCTCTCCGGTCACCGTGTGCTCGGCATATACGATTAACGGTGTCGAATCCTGCCAGGTTATCAGATCATCTTCCATCAAGTCACCATAATAAAAGATATGGAACTTCTCATGGGCGTCGCTCGTCTGCAGCTTACCTTTCCACTCGACTTCCTGGTTCTCCCCATCCGTTACTTTCTTAACGATCCCTTCCAGATATGCAGGTCCATTATGTACGCCAAACAAATTCATTATCTCGCCTCCACTTTATTCATTCGTATCCATACGATTTTATGTTCTTCATCAACCGTCAGGTTTACATCAACATTAAGCTTATCGTGAAATAATGCCGTAATATTCAAGTACGGGTCCCGAGCTGGCTCACTTCCACCATTATGGGAACGGGTCATCCCCTGATGAATGATGGATTTTACCAGATTTCCATCGCCTTTGCCTGTAGGTTCGTAGGTATAGATCTCCTGCTCTTCTTTATTGTAAAAATGAAGTGAGGTTTTATAATCCTTCGCATTTGAATATTTCATTTCAGATTTTACATACGTGGTTTCTAGCCTGTGGAAGTCCACTTTCCCCGCCAAATAAGGATTTTCATCGTCTGGTGTAATGTCAAACTCCTGATAAGGCAATTGAAAAAGGTAGTTAATATCGCTCATGTCCACCCGATAATACAGCTGACGATGGTCTCCACTCTTATCCATGGCAGCGAAACTGTTGATAAGCGGCCATGGAGCATACGGTTTTCCATTTACATCTACCGCGAGCGCATAGTCCGATAAAACTTTTTCTTTTTGGAACACACCGAACGTCTGTAAAATAAAAAAGGCTGGGATCATAAGTATCCCTAAAATAATTGCCACAATAAGCAGCTTGCCTCGCCATTTCATTCCTTTCCTCCTTCTGACCTCCCTTGATTCAACCTCAGCCCGTCTTGTGCTGAAGCTTGGTCAGCGTACGAACCACCTGATCCCTGTTCTTTGCTTCCTTCATGTATACAGGCAAATAGTGTGATGCCGTTTTGAACGGCACAGTTCCACGTCGTACCCGCAGATCGGCGGACACATAGGAAATCAGATAATTTAAATGCGCCCGATTAACAGCCCATACCAATTTGCCTCGAACGTGGTCCAAAAAGTATAATTCCATCCCAAAAACAGGATCTCTCCCGTCCCGGGTGTCCATCACATATCTTCTGCAAACCGGCTTGCTATGCAGCTGGGCTTGATTGACGGCGCCGCAATGTGGACAATCAATATGTGTTGATTTATGGGATGTCTTTTTCTCATCTGTCACTTCAACATTGAACCAGCGTTCACACAGGGAACAATTCCCCTTGGCTTGATATTGATATACCGGCTTTTCCACCCCATGTGCATAACATGTAGAGCACTTCCATTTTATTTCGTCCTGGCCTTCTTCAATATACGCATGACCACCGCATGATTGGCATGTGACATCCACACGCTCACCTCGGCGGAGTACCCAATAAAAGTTATATTTATAGGCTCCTTCGTCCTCAAATCGTTTCATTTCCAATCCACTCCTTTCCTGACCGAATTTATTCGGCCTTCATATGTGCTGAGTAAACGTCAATTCTCCCATCAATATTTCCCAGCCCACGTTACCTAAAATTATAGATAACTCCATCGCGTAGTACAAGAAACCTGTCTATAACTATAAAAGTTTTGAAAAACAAATCGCTTTGGAGAGTGTGTTTCACGTCACACCTGTCTACATTGCACTGTCGTACACTAGACATGGCTGCTTTATGATATTGGTCTATTTGTGAATTATATCACTTGAATAAGGTTGTGTTCCCATGTCCTCTTGGTTGAGTGTAATCAAATTGTCTTATGCATTGGCATTAAGTACAGCCGTCCTCTCCCATTGCAATGCTGCGGAGAATGATAAACCTGATCAGCATGACGCTGCCCCTGTAACGTCCATAAGTCATCAACCTGTTGACCCCGTCATCCGCAGAGAGGGCTCAAACGTGTACATTGAGATGACTGCTCAAGTCACCGATATCGAGATTTCCGCAGGGGTCATCTACAATGCCTGGACTTTTAACGGCACCGTACCTGGACCCATTCTTCGTGTAACCGAAGGTGACACATTAATTTTCACTTTGAAAAATAAGGATTCTGCCTTGCCTCATTCCATGGATTTTCATGCCGTACACGCTTCACCAAGCAGTAAATTCGTAGACGTTATGCCAGGTGAGGAGGGAACGTTCACTTATAACACGTCGTCTCCCGGAGTCTTCATGTATCATTGCGGAACAAGTCCAGTTCTTGCCCATATCGCGAACGGCATGTATGGCATGATTATTGTTGAGCCAAAGGCTGGTTACCCTTCCGACGGAAAGATTGATCGTGAATACACGCTCGTACAAAGTGAATGGTACAAGGACCATAGCTACGATGCTTTTATGAATGATGAGCCGAATTACGTTGTCTTTAATGGTAACGACTATGGTTTGGTCAACTCCCCTTTGCTCGCCAAGACTGGTGATACAGTGCGAATATATGTAAGCAATGCAGGGCCGAACGAAGTTTCCTCATTCCATGTCGTTGGGACCATTATGGACCGGGTCTACGTGGATGGAAATCCCCGTAATATTCAGTATGGATTGCAGACGGTTATGCTTCCTGCGAGCGGAGGTGCAGTCGTCGAGTTTACCGTAACGGAAGAGGGCGATTATCCCATTGTGACCCATCAGTTCAAACATGTATCCAAGGGTGCGTCTGCAGTTTTGCGTGTTACCTCTGATGGCAAGGATCACGGAGGCAAGGCGATGCAGCACTAAGTCCGTCCCCATGCTCCATATATAAATCGAAACCGCGAGGTGAATTTTGATCATGCTATGCAGTTCTCAGGGCAAGACTCCCTGCCATGTCAAAGTCCCCCTTTTTCAGCACCTCGGATCTGAAGAATCCTCCCTGCTCGCTTCCTTGCTGCAGTCGCGGAGCTATCATAAAGGGGAAATGGTCGTGAAGGAAAGGGAATGTTCAGCTAAGTTATACATGGTTCATCAGGGATGTGTGAAATTATCCAGATACGCCAAGAACGGCAAGGAGCATATTGTCCGGTTCCTGTTTCCCGGTGACTTCTTCGGGCATGACGCTCTGTTACACCAAAAACCGTATGAAGTTCATGCAGAAGTGTTGGAAACATCGACTTTATGCACCCTTCACAGGCAGGACTTTGACAGATTAATAGAACATGATCCGATGCTTGCTTATCATTTTCTTCTGGCTGTTTCTGATCTTCTTGAACAATCTGAAGAATGGAATACGGCCCTCAGTTCAATGAACCCTGAACAACGAATTGCTAAGCTTCTATTGAATTTTCATATGCGAAATATGGAGAGAGATGGGATCAAACTTCCTGTATTCAAAAAGGACATGGCACTGCTAATAGGCATTACGCCCGAAACCTTGAGTCGCAAACTGGCCATCATGCAGTCCGAAGGTCTGCTTCAGGTGGCTGGAAATGTCATTTATCTTCTTCAACTGGAAGAGCTTCAGCAACGAATCCAATAATCCGGATATAGCGACCCCGAGCAGTAACGTTACATTTTTCATACAAGATGTGAGTATCGTCACAGTGAACCACGAGGATCAGGTATACAGTGATACATAAGAGAAACACTCTACAGGAGGTTAACAAGATGAGTACAATCGTAAAAATGGACAAACAGGCGATCATGCTTAAAATGGAAGAATTATGCTCTGTGTTACTACAGGATGAAGGTTACCGTGAGATGCGGGAGATGATTGATCAGTTTGCCGCAGATGAGCAAGCTACAGCGCAATATGAGCAGTTTATGGAGAAGCATCAAGCTTTAGAGGAAAAAGAACGTCAACATATTGAATTGCTGACATCCGAAATGCAGGTGTATGAACAAGAAGAACGTGCGCTCTATGATCATCCGCTTATCCGCAGATTCATGTATGCACAGCGTGAGTTTAGCCAGATGCATCAGCAGATCAGCCAGTATTTCACCAAATCCGTTGAATTAAATCGGCTGCCCAAAGCGGGCGAAGTATATAAGGAAGCATGTGGTTGTGGAGGGAACTGTTCAAGCAGTCACTGAGGAACGAATCATATTCATTGGTATAACAAAAGAGTATCCGTATCTCAGAATTCTACTTGAGCGGACACTCTTTTTTGGTATATTGCTACTACGTGGAAATCTTACAGATCAAGCAGCAGGGACACGAGAAGTCCCATGGAAGCAATGAAGCCTACGACAGGACCACCTTCTTCAAAAGCTTCTGGCATCATGGTGGAACAGATCATGGCGATAATACCGCCACCTGCAAATGCCCCAATGGCCGCAGCCATCTCATCCGGAAGCTGTTCCAGAAACAGATATCCGCACAAGGCTGCAAGTGCAGAAATCAACAGTACACCAAGCCACATCCATATGATTCTGGACTTGGTATAATGATTGCCTCGCAAACCTACGGTGCTTGACAAACCCTCAGGGATGTTGCTCACGAATATGGAAACGATGAGCACCACACTCACGCCCTTTCCAGTCAGCAAGCTTGCTCCAAGCATGATGGATTCCGGAATGGCATCCATCACCGTACCTGCAAAAATCCCGAGCCCGCTCTGGCTGCTGCCTCCGGACTTCGAATGTGCTGAACGTTTGCGCCCGGCACCGCCTTTACTGGAAATAAGCAGGTCGAACAAGGTGTACACCACAGCACCTGCCGTAAATCCTATGGCTGTCGGGATAATCCCGCCATCATTCAGGGCATCTCCAATCAGTTCAAATGAAGCTGCCCCAATCAATGTTCCCGTACCGAAGGCCATAATCCAGCCAATCACGCGTTTGGGAATCTTGAGAAACAGTGCAGCCAGCGCACCAATAACTACTGCTGAAGCGGAGATGCCTCCCCACATGAATGCAGTCCACATCCGGGTCATCCCCTCTCATGTCTTATATTACATCTATCCTTTCATTAACCTTGGTTGTTGCCCCAAAAACATCGTGGAGTAATGCCGCAAGATATCGATGCATCTCGCCTGATCGTCTGTATTCCTTATCACATGCCATGTGATCTATGTCACCCGTTAATTTCAGATCTCGCGTTATGATAAAATGATGCTAACTAAAAGAGAACAAACCAAATCAGGAATTGCACCGCCCCAGCAATCTCAATCATGCCCACTTTCATGGGACGCAGAGTTTGACCAGCATATACAAATGCTCGAACAGCGGAGTAGATATATGCTAAGCTCATCCACGGATATCCGGCTATGACAGGGATGGTGAGCAGGATGATATGCAGCAGACGGGTTATCGTTATCCAGCGTTTGTTGTTTCTCTCCCGGAAGACTGATTTTACAAAGAACGTGCTTCCTGTAAAATGTAAAAAGGAAAACAACAGCACAATTGCCATTCGGTAATCCCAGACTCCCGTACCAATGAGATATGCTGCTGCACCTCCAAGCGAGAACATCAACATGGCACACAGGTCATTCGTGAGCGAACGCTCAGCCTTGTGTCTGACGTGCCAGATGTTAACGAGCAATAATATGACCAGTACTGGGGCAAATGCCAGTATGGAAGGATGCCCGATCAACGGGGGTACAAGACATGCCGCTGCAGCTATCCCATATATAACAGCCCATGTGTACAGGCGGCGATGATCCGCTCTTCTTTTGAGAGATTGCAGCAAGGGGTATGCCGCCAGGTATAGTCCAAGCCATGCCATGAATAGTGGCAGATGCAGCCACTGTGGTCCGCTGGCTATTACGCCTGCCGCAAAAGGTACACTTACCATGGCCCACCCGCCATGTTCATGAGGGATAACGATTTTATGTACTGTCACTTCACATTGACCTCCTAATGATAAGGATATAGAAAGGAAGAATCTTAATGCGCAGGGAAAACAAAGATACGGCAGCGGAGTTTCTCCAACAGTTCCCCATTTTCCAGGACCTGAGTCCAGAAGAATTGAAACAGGTAGAGGATATCGCCATTTCCAGGAGCATTCATAAAAAAACGGTTATTTTTGCCGAAGGCAGCGAAAAGGAAGCTGTGTTTTTTATCCGGACCGGCATCGTAAAAGCATATAAAACGGATGAGAACGGTCATGAGCAGATCGTTTCCTTTCTAAAAACAGGAGATATGTTCCCACATACGGGCTTCTTCAATGCTCATCCCTATCCCGCTACGGCAGAAGCCATCACTCCAGCAGAACTGATCGCCATCCCAGTCAGTCTGTTTGAACGCCTTATGCTTAATACACCATCCATTGCGATCAAAATTATGCGGGTACTTGGGGATAAAATTCGCGAACTGCAGGATAAACTGCAAGTGCTCTCTGGCCAGGACGTGCGCAACCGCGTGCTTTCCTTCCTGTTGATGTTGGCAGAGCAGCACGGTCAGCCTTCCGGTCACAAAATCATTATCAATCTGCCTATGACGCACCAGGAATTCGCCAATTCCATTGGCACGACCAGGGAAACAGCCAATCGTTTGTTGAATCAGCTCACCAAGGAAAATCTGCTCGAAGTAGATCGCAGACAGATCATCATTCATGATCTGCAGGCCTTGAAGCAACAACGCGACACTTGAGCGATATTACGGAAATCTATCCTTCGTAGACGAATTCTAATGAAGATAGAACGAAGATGGAACGCTAACAGCTGATTACGTATGAAAAGACCTTAACATCAATGGCATGTTGTTAAGGTCTTTTGTTGTATATACTTGTGGTTCAGCCTATCAGCCTATGGTGCTGAAGGAAGATCTCTTTTTCCCATATCACTGAACATACCCGCATAGAACTTGACTTCTCCAGCTTCATTGCGGATTGCAGTAATGCTCAGCCATTCCAGATAAATCTCTCCGTTTTTCTTGCGGTTCCATATCTCTCCCTGCCAATATCCGTGCTGCTTCAGATCAGCCCATAACTGTTCGTAAAACGATTTATCCTGTTTACCTGATTTCAGCAGGCTTGGCTTCTGTCCCACCGCTTCATCGGATCGATAACCAGTGACTGCCGTAAATGCCGGATTTACCGAGCGAATAACGCTGTTTGTATCCGTAATCAGGATGGCCTCGATCGTGTTTTCTAATATGCTCGCGGACAGCTGAAGCTTCTCCTCATAGAACATCCAGAAGACAAGCACCAAACTCACCAGTGCAATCATGGAGAGTGCCATGAATCCGATCGCATAGTGACCTGTCATGCTGTAGAGCAGCGTCAACATCAATGGCGGGAAAAATCCGCCAAGCCCCCCCATTGCAGATATAATGCCATTAGCGACACCTGGTTGTTTAACGAAATACATTGGGACCAGCTTAAAAATGGTTCCGTTTCCTGTACCGGCGCATAAGGCAACGGTCAGACAACCAACCGTATACATGTAGATTGACGGCGCGAAGGATAATACGATCGCCGCAACCGTTAATCCGCCGAATACAAACATCAGTATTTTAAAGGAATTGAAGCGGTCGCCAAGCCAGCCCCCGACCGGACGCATAATGGTAGCCACCAATATGAATCCCGCTGTACGTATCCCTGCATCCACTTTATCCATCTGAAAGTGACTGACCAGGAAATTGGGAAGGTACACGGTGAACGCCACGAAGGAACCAAAAGTCAGGAAGTAAAATAAACACAGCAGCCATAATTTAGGACTTCGCGAGACTGCTTTTAACTGTTGCATCAGCGGTACGTTAACCCTTGTTTCCTGTTTGTCTCCCAATACAAAATTCAAGGCAGCCATTCCCAGCAGCAGAATGCTGTACATAAGAACCGTTTTGGACCATCCCATTTGATCCGCAAGCAGCGGAGCACCAAAAGCAGACAATGCGGTTCCCAGATTACCGATACCATAGATCCCGTTAACAAATCCATGTTTCTCTTTGGGATAATATTTGGGCAGTGAAGTTACGCCTACGGAAAATACCGCTCCGCCTATCCCGAGGAAAAAGCCACCTATAATTAAATCCAGAAAAGAAGTAGATCGGCTGATCCACCATACTGGCGCGAGCAGCAGAACAAAACTGATCATAAAAATATTGCGTGCCCCATATCGGTTCGTCCAGTATCCAATTGGGATACGGGCAACGGAACCAATCAGGACAGGAATGGCTGTAGACCAGGCTAACTGTGAAGAGGTTAACGCAATATCTTCTTTAATAAATGGCATTAAGGAAGACAGAATAACCCACACCATGAATCCCAGAACCAAACTTGCCGTTTGCAAGGGCAGTTGGACTTTGCCTTTGTTTTGCATCTACATCGCCCTTTCTTTTTTCGGTTTTGAATCTGGATAAACAGACCCGTCACGTCTGCGATACAATACATAGCTTCGCTTAAGGTAGCCGAGCGGCATGCTCAGCATATGCACAAGACGAGTAAACGGAAAAACGCAGTACAGAACAAACGAAAGCAGGATGTGTACTTTAAAATTCAAAGGTACGGTCTGCATTAGCGTTGGATCAGGCTGAAATACCATTAAACCGCGCAGCCAAGGGTTGATCGTAGTACGGTAATCAAAACCGGTATGATTCACCGCATTCGCAGATGTCGCCAATATACCAGTTATAATGACGACAAGAAGCATGACGAGGGCCACCCAGTCTCCTGCACTGCTCGTTGCTCGCACTTTGGTGGCCGCATATCTGCGCACCAGTAGTATGACTCCACCAGCAAACGCGATAATTCCCGCGGGCAATCCGCCCGCAATGGCAATCAGATGATAACCTTCATCACTAAGACCAATCCAGCGATAGAATTCTACCGGAACAATTAATCCGGCAATATGGCCACAGATCACGGCGAATATGCCAATATGAAACAGCAAGCTTCCCCATTTCAGCATGCGTTTTTCTAGAATTTCACTGGACTTGGATGTCCAACTGAACGGATTCGTCACGTACCTCCATATGATTGCAGTAACACAAAAGATGAGAACCATGTAAGGGAGCGCCCCCCACAAAAACAACTCCGATGTACTCATCGACTTCCCCTCCCCATCCAGGTTGGCACGTTTTGCGCTGCCGCGGAATGGTCCTGAACTTCTTCGTCAACATGGACAGGCTTAGGGATAACCTTCAACACTTGCTCTAACAATGGACCGTAGGGGCTGTTCTGTCCTAATACGCTATCTGTGATCGTTACCAAAGACTTATAACAACTCGACACCACTCCATATGCATCTTCAGAAGGAGCCTCCGCTATAAATTCAAGCACCATGGGTAAATAATCGGGCAGCTCATTCCATTCCATGTAGAACCCGGCAGCTTCATATCTGCGCTTCAATTCAATAAGAGCCGGCCCCCGGTCCCTTTCGTCTCCGTACAGAGCATAGGTTAAGTACAAATTTGATTTTTTGTCAAAATCAAACGTCCGAACGTATCGGTCCTGCCAATACGTGGAATCCACAGATTCTGCGTCGTCCACAAATGTCAGCAGTACCTTTTTCATTGTTTCATCTGTGAGGGACTGCACAGCAGTTCGGACACCCTGCAGCCCTTCCCTCCACGTGGGATCTGGATATTGCAGCAGATAGGAGGTCAGCTTGCATGCTTTCCTAGCCCCATCCATCCGTTCATCCACAGCCTGACTCCATTCCGTATTCATATCGGTTGTCATCGTAGTCGTTGTCTCCTCTCCCATCAGAATACACCACAGGAACCTGGGCCACCTGCAAAATCAAGCCCGCAGCTTCCTTGTTCATTGAAGAGATCCGCCACTTCCTCCCGATGAGCAGGCGGGATCACGAAGCGGTCATTATATTTGGCAATGGCGAGCAGCCGGTACATGTCTTCAACTTCCTGTGAGTCCATCCCCACCCGGTTAAGTAATGCAGGATCACTGTTTTTTCCGGTTTGCTGATTCCGCATGTGGATCCGCATTACCGCCATTTTGCGTAGTACATCACGAATTCGTTCCGTGTCTCCTGCGGTGAGCAGATTGGCCAGATATTCCACAGGTATACGCATATTGTCGATGGCAGGGAAGATATCATTTGCATCCAGCGAACTTCCCTGTCCTTCTACCCGATTCGTGATAGGGCTCAGCGGCGGAATATACCATACCATCGGCATGGTCCGGTATTCCGGGTGAAGCGGAAGCGCAATGCGCCAGTCCACAACCATTTTATAGATAGGCGACTGCTGAGCTGCGATGATCCAATCTTCCGGAATGCCAGCCTCCCTTGCTTCACGAATTACTTCAGGGTCATGCGGATCCAGAAAGAGTTCCATTTGTGATTCATACAAATCCTGTTCACTCTCCGCTGAAGCCGCCGCTTCAATACGATCTGCATCATATAACATCAGACCAATGTATCGGATACGACCGACACAGGTCTCCGAACAAATCGTTGGTAAACCCGCCTCAATCCGCGGAAAGCACAGGGTGCATTTCTCGGCTTTGTTGGTCTGCCAATTGAAATATACTTTTTTGTAAGGACAGCTGGACACACAGAATCTCCAGGCACGACATGCGTTTTGGTCGACCAGTACGATGCCGTCTTCTTCCCGTTTATACATCGCTCCTGAAGGGCAGGAAGAAACACAGGAAGGATTGAGGCAATGTTCACAGATTCGAGGAAGATACATCATGAACACCTGTTCAAAATCCATTTTGATCGATTCCTCGACACCCCTCATATTGGGATCTTCCATCCCCGTTACATGGGCACCTGCCAGGTCATCCTCCCAGTTTGGTCCCCATTCCAGGTTCATGTATTCTCCTGTAATTTGGGATTTTGGTCTCGCCACGGGCTGATGCTTTTTCTCCGGACTGCTCGTCAGTTTCTCATATTCATAGGTCCAGGGTTCATAATAATCGTCGATGGTTGGCTGATCGGGATTGTGGAAAATGTTAAGTAATCGTCTGGCACGTGTACCTGACTTTAGCTCAAGTTTTCCATTTTTCATTTCCCATCCGCCGCGATACCGCTCCTGATCTTCCCACTGTTTGGGATAACCGACCCCAGGCTTGGTCTCCACGTTATTCCAGTACATGTATTCCGCGCCAGGCCGGTTCGTCCATGTGTTTTTGCACGTTACACTGCACGTATGGCACCCGATACATTTATCCAAATTCATGACCATGCTGACTTGTGCTTTAATCTTCAAGCCAATCCACCTCCTGCAATTTTCTAATGATGACATTCAGGTCACGCTGGTTGCCTGTTGGGCCGTAATAATTGAATCCATAGCTTAACTGGGCGTATCCGCCAATCATGTGGGTCGGCTTCACATGAATCCTTGTGGGACTATTGTGGGTACCTCCACGTGTTTGCGATATTTGGGTTCCCGGAACGTTAATGTGCCGGTCCTGAGCGTGATACATGAAAGCCATTCCGCGAGGGATACGGTGGGTGACAACTGCACGGGCAACGACTACACCGTTCCGGTTAAAACATTCGATCCAGTCATTATCGACAAGTCCTGCCTCCTCTGCATCCTCATGATTCATCCAGATCGTCGGACCACCTCGGAACAGAGTCAGCATGGGCAATGCATCGTAGTACATGCTGTGAATCGACCACTTGTTGTGCGGAGTCAGATAGTTCAGGACAATTTCCTTGCCGCCTTCAATCGGACGTTTGCTGTTCGGATGGAAAGGCGTATGTTTCAGTACAGGTTTGAACGTTGCCAGTGTTTCCCCGAACTCGCGAAGCATCTCATGATCAATGTAAAATTGCTGTCTGCCTGTCAACGTACGCCAAGGAATAAGCCGTTCCACATTGGTTGTAAATGGCGAGTAGCGCCGGCCGCCTTTTTCCGATCCGCTGAATGCAGGAGACGTAATGACCGTTTTGGGTTTGGAAGTAATCTCATCAAAAGTGAAACATTCCTCAGACCGCTCTTCAGCCAAGTCCTTCAGATGTAAGGCCGTTTTTTGCTCAAGCGACTCCCATGCACGCACCGCCATTTTACCGTTTGTTGTTGTGGATAGCGTTAGGATGGCTTCAGCCACATTTCGGTCTGTACTCAGATCAGGACAACCTTGCCCCACTCCCGCTTGCCTGCGCGTACCCAAAATGCTTTTGAGCTTCTCATACTCTTCGCTGGCTGACCAAGAGATACCCTTGGTTCCAATGGGTTTATCCCTGACCACTGGACCCAAAGTGATCATCTTGTCATATACCGCGGCATAGTCGCGCTCCACAATCTGAATGTGAGGCATCGTTTTGCCTGGAACAGGCTCACATTCGCCTGCACTCCAGTCTCTGATCTCGCCATACGGCTGAGCCAGCTCATCGGGTGAATCATGCAGCAGCGGTGTCGCCACAATCTCATGCTGTGGTCCGTCAAATTGCTGCGCAGCCATTTCCGAGAAGACACGCGCAATCTCCTTGAACGTGTCCCAGTCCGAACGGGACTCCCATTGACTCCCAACTGCCGGGTTAAACGGATGTACGAACGGATGCATATCCGTGCTGCTCAAGTCACTTTTTTCATACCAGGTCGCCGCAGGCAGCACAATGTCGGAATACATCGCTGTTCCCGCCATGCGAAAATCCAGATTGATCATCAAATCCAGCTTGCCTTCAGGTGCTTCATCCACCCACTCTACGTGTTCTGGCCGGAGTCCGTGATCGTCATCGTTCAGCAATCCGTTCGTTGCACCAAGCAAATGCTTCAGGAAGTACTCATGGCCTTTCCCTGAGCTGGAGATCAGATTCGCTCTCCATACGAATAGCACACGTGGGTAGTTCGCAGGGTCATCCGGCTGCTCAATGGAGAACTTGAGGTTTTTATTTTTCAATTCCGATGCCACATATGCACCGATCTCGTCTTTCGTTACAGCTCCGGAATCTATGGCATCCTGATGCAGATCAATCGAATTCCGATTAAATTGGGGGTAGGACGGAAGCCAGCCCATGCGAGCAGCCATGACATTGTAATCTGCAACATGCTGGAAACGGGGTTCACCCTCCAGCGGTGAAGTCAGCTCGCCTACTTTTGTTTCCTCGTATCTCCACTGATCTGTTGCAAAATAGAAGAACGATGTACCGTTCTGAAGACGGGCAGGCCCTGTCCAGTCACGGGCAAAGGCAATCGTCTGCCATCCCTCTGCAGGACGAAGTTTCTCCTGTCCGACATAGTGAGCCCAGCCTCCGCCGTTCACGCCCTGACAACCGGTCATGAGAATCAGGTTGATAATCGCACGGTAGATCACGTCCGAGTTGTACCAATGGTTGATCCCGGCTCCCATAATAATCATAGAACGTCCCTGGGTATCGATCGCATTCTGGGCAAATTCACGCGCAATCTGCACCACCGTTTCCTGCGGTACACCTGTAATCTGTTCCTGCCATGCAGGGGTAAACGGCTTTTCTTGCTCGCCATTCAGCAGACCGTCCACGGATTCATCCGCTGTGCTTCTCCGAGCCCGCGGCATATCAGAGATCGTGATGACTTCAGAAGAATCTGCGGAACGTGTCATTTCACGTTCTACTCCATACTTAGCAAGGACCAGATCATACACCGCTGTAACCATAATCCAGCGATCCTCAAGCCAGATTTGACGAACAGGAATTTGACGTTCCATCACATGCCTGCCCTCATCATCAAAATAAGGCAGTTGAATCGTGACCAAGTCATGATGCACACCAAGAAGAGATAACCGCGGATCAATGGGTTCGCCATTCTCGACCTGTTCCATTTTCAGATTCCAGGTCCCTTCCTCACCCCAGCGGAATCCGAGGCTGCCTTTCGGCATCGCATATGTACCGCTGTTATCGTCGTAGACGAGTGTTTTCCAGGCCATATTGTTGCCTGTGATGCCCAAGTCTTCTCCGACAAGAAATCTGCCGGCTGTGTGAACTCCGTTTTTCTCCTCAACGATCAGGAGATTAGGAAAATCCGTATATTGTTTGGCATACTGCATGAAGTAGGCCGTAGGTTGTTCGATATAGAATTCTTTGAGAATCACATGCCCCATAGCCATGGCAAGAGCTCCGTCGGTCCCCTGTTTGACTGACATCCATGTATCCGCAAATTTGACATATTCGGCATAATCCGGGCTGATGGATACAACCTTCGTTCCCCGGTAGCGTGCTTCAGCCAAAAAGTGAGCATCAGGCGTACGGGTCATTGGCAGGTTGGATCCCCAGACGAGAATATACCCGGAATTGTACCAGTCGCTGCTCTCGGGCACATCGGTTTGGTCGCCCCAAATTTGCGGTGAGGCTGGGGGCAGATCGGCGTACCAGTCGTAGAAACTGAGCAGTGGCGATCCCATCAGGGACAGGAAGCGAGAACCTGCAGCATAACTGACCATCGACATGGCCGGAATAGGCGAAAAGCCAATAATTCGATCAGGTCCGTACTGCTTGATCGTATGAATAAGGGAAGCGGATATGATCTGCGTTACTTCACTCCATGACGCACGGATCAATCCACCCTTGCCGCGAACGGATTTATATTTTTTGACCTTATCCGGATCATCCGCAATACTGGACCAGGCTTTGACCGGATCACCATGCAATTGAAGCGCATCTCGCCACAGATCCAGCAATGCTCCCCGGACGTAAGGATATTTGACGCGCAGCGGACTGTATAGATACCAGGAAAAACTGGCTCCGCGCGGACATCCTCTTGGTTCGAATTCCGGCATATCCGGACCTGTGGAAGGATAATCGGTAGCTTGCGTCTCCCAGGTAACGATTCCGTCTTTTACATAGATCTGCCAGCTGCAGGATCCTGTGCAATTCACGCCATGTGTCGAACGCACAACTTTGTCATGCTGCCAGCGCCGCCGATAGACGTCCTCCCAGTCCCGGCTTTCGGGTGACATCTCGCTCCAGCCCTCCGCATTCTTTTCCCGTTTTACAAAATATTTAAGTTTTCCCATCCAGGGTGTGCTTTGCTTACTCATTGTTTTCCTCCTGCTAATATGACATGTAGTTTCAGATCAGAATCACATTCAGAGCCGACTTTTAACACGTACATCCTGTTAACCTCCGATTTGGGACATATGCCGGAGGGACGGAACACCCCGAATCGCTTCACCTTTGAGAGCTTTGAGCATGTCGTGTGTCTCGGGCTTAACTCCCAGTGCTCTGAGGAACATGCCTCGAACCGCACTGTCGTTGCCGACATGTGGACGTACGTTGAATTCATCCGACCAATAAAGACAGGGCTTGATATTGCCGTCTGCCGTCAGTCTCAATCGGTTACATGTACCGCAAAAGTGACTGCTTACAGGGTGAATCAGACCAAATGTGCCAGCGGCTCCGTCAATCCGATAATTATCTGCCGGACCATTGCTATAGACATCACAGTTTGTGTAACTCCACCTGGTCTCGCATGTGTCCAGTACATGCTGCAATGACATAAACCCTGATTTCCAACCTTCTCCGCTCTCCCCTATGGGCATGTATTCGATGAAGCGAACATGAATCTCCTCTTCCAGAGTCAAGCGCAGAAAATCCTCAACCTCGTCATCATTCACGCCTTTCATCAGCACCACATTCAGTTTGATCGGCCGCAGTCCGGCTTTTCGGCTGGCCTTTATACCATCGAGCACCCGCTTTAGGTTTCCTCCCCTGGTAATACTGGCAAACCGTTCAGGTTGCAGGGAATCCAGACTGATATTTACTCTTGTCAGCCCGGCTGCTTTCAGTCGATCCGCACATGCGGCCAGATATATGCCATTCGTTGTCATAGCGATATCCTCAATTCCAGGAATCAAGGATAAACGGGCAATCAACTCGTCAAGTCCTTTTCGAACTAGAGGTTCCCCGCCGGTCAAACGCAATTTCCTGATTCCAAGCGGAGCAAGCGCCTGAACAACGGAAACCATTTCATCATGAGACATGATCTGATCCGAAGGCTCGAACTGCATCCCTTCCGCCGGCATGCAGTATACACAGCGCAAGTTACAGCGGTCTGTAACCGAGATGCGAAGATAATCATGAACTCTTCCAAAGGGGTCAACCAGTCCCGCTTCCATATCAAGCTCCTCCTTCCTCTAGGTGTAATTCACTATGGCTGGATGAAGGCTCCATCATTCCTCTCATCACTTGTCATCTTGTCGCTAAATATAAGGATGTCTTGGCAACGTAACTGTGCAAAATATCACAATGAGTGAAACATAGTGCACATCACCTATTACTAAATCTCCCGCAATCCGTGCTCCAAGCTGGAATCCATAAAAAATGAGGCAAGATTATGACAAAAATAAAATGTGTGAGCACGCTCACACAGATGACCCTACATATTTTCTATACTCAGTTTGCAGCGCCACACTAAACCGATTCAGGAGGAACAACCTATGAACACATATGCAGCAACGATTAATGCAACCGAGTATCCACCGCATCTGAAACATAAAATCATCTTCGAAACTTTTGAACAATTGCCGCCAAATGAAGCCATGCTGCTGATCAATGATCATGATCCGGTGCCCTTGCGTTTCCAGTTTCAGTCTGCTCATCCAGACGGTTTCACCTGGGAATATATCGAACAGGGTCCATCTGTCTTCCAGGTCAAAATCAGCAAACTGTAGAATGGATACCCTTAAACAGAGCACGAACTTACAAGATTGGATGTGAGCCACATGCCTTCAGCGGATAACCGAATCATAGAACTCGATGTCCGGCCTCATTTGAGCAAAAAGTTAGAGCCGTTCCAACTTATTATGAACACCGTAAAGGGGCTGGACCCCATGGATGTGTTTGTGCTCCACGCTCCTTTCAAGCCCACACCCCTGCTCGGCCTTCTTAAAATGAGAGGCTATTCCCATTCGTCGGAACAAATCAATGCCGAGCACTGGCGTACCACATTTGTACACCGCAAAAATAAAACGTGGCTCAAGGACGCGACAGTCCATACCGCAGAAGTCCTGGACTCGGAAGAAGATCCCTCTGGGTGCACCGGAGAGCCTGACTCAACTAGACTTACTTACAACTCTGACGAGACGATCCTGTTCCCAACCATCACACTGGATAACCGGGGATTGGAGCCGCCGCAGCCGATGATGAGAACACTGGCCGCGCTAAAGCGCTGTGAGCCTGGACAGATGGTTCTCATTCATAATGACCGTGTTCCTGTCTTCTTGATGGAAGAACTGAATCATCTCGGATGTTCTTTCACCGTAGAGGACCAGGTGGATGGTACAGCCAAGCTTAGAATCATAAAAGGATAAGGGAGGGTAGCGCCGTGTCCAGGCTGCCATTTTGGTTTATCGTTACAGGCATCCTCGGATTTATCGCGTACCATGCATTTTCCCTTCTGTCTCTGACAGGTTGGCTTGGCGATGAGTTACGAGGGCCGGAGGGATGGTTCCATGCCCATCTGTTTGTCCTGGGATGGGCGACCATGCTGGCCATGGGGGCTGTTTATCAACTGATTCATGTGATTTTGCAGTCCGATATTTACAGTACGAGGCTTGGTTACATCCATTATGTAATGTTTAGTATCGGTGTCATTGGCATGTTATATGGATTCGTTCGGGCAGATGTACGCTGGCTTGCAGGTTTTGCTACCTGTGCCCTGATTGGAATTTTGCTGTTCGGATGGAATATGGCGGTCACGTTATATAAAGCATCGCAATGGAATCCGATTACGGTAAGTACGGCTTGTGCTTGTCTCTATTTGGTTCTTACCGGGCTGACGGGCATGTTAATGGGTTTGAATTTTGCCTTCGGACAATGGAACGGACTGCATGAACGAATATTCGGGGCTCATATCTGGATGGGGACCATCGGGTGGTTCGGCATGTTAATTACAGGATTCAGCTACAAAATGCTGCCCATGTTCTACCTTTCGCATCATTATCCAGTCCGACTTCAAAAGGTAATCCTCTTATTGTGGAATGCAGCTGTAATTACAGGCGTTACTGCATTTCTGACCGATCATAAGGAAGGTTTACTCTGGCTTGCACTCCTGCTACTGACAGCGGGTATGCTGGTCTATGTATACCATTTGGAACAAATACAGGAGAAACGTCACAAAAACAATCCTGGTCCAGGCATACGCTGGTCTGTCTACGTAAGCCGTGCACTGGCAGCATTTATGGTTGCCCTGTTGATCTATGCGTCGCAAGGACCCGAATTACTGCTTCATGCGCGGGTAGTCCTTCTGGCAGGCTGGCTTTACCTTGGTGGCTGGGTCTCATTAACCATTCTGGGTTATGCATCGAAGATTGTCCCCTTTCTATGGTGGACGCACAAATATGGCAAGCAAGCCGGAAAACCAGGAACGCCTCTTATGGCTGGTATGTTAAGTCAGCGTCATGTGAACTGGGGTTTGATCGCAATGGTTGCTTCCAGTCTTCTGCTTGTCAGTGGTGTCTTGATCAATCTAGCAGAGGTGATGATGGTTGGCGGTACCCTTTTATCTGTCTTCTCTATGGCTTACATCTTCATGATTGCAAGGGTGTTCAAACATTAATGTGAATGGAGCGTGGAACATATGGAACAGACGGAACAGGTGAACCAACTGGTTGAATGTCTCAAGGAGGTCTACGACCCAGAGCTAGGCGTTAACATTGTAGACCTTGGGCTCGTATATGAAGTTCAAGAGGAGCCGGGACGGGTTTGGGTCCGCATGACTTTGACCACTCCGGGCTGCCCTCTTCATGATACGATTCTCGGTGCGGTGAAATGGGTACTGCAGGAGCATACAGACCATAAGGATGTTGATGTGCAGTTGGTATGGGAACCTCAGTGGTCTCCCGAGATGATGTCGAATGAAGCGAAGGAAATGCTGGGATACTTTTAAGTTGGTAATCCATATGGCCCCCTGAGACGAACCATTAAACACACAAAAAAACGTACTAGATCTCCATTTAAGAGAGATAGTACGCTTTTTGCTTGGCATGATTTTTTTTTGTGATTCTTATGGAATTTTTACAGGCTGGAGCTATTCAGATCCAATTATACGTCCCGGGCATACGATTCATCAGGCACCTTGTTTAGTACAACAAACAACCGCGCTTCACGGCTTCCCGTATTATGAAAAGCAAATGTATCCTCTCCACTGCAGCAGATCACATCTTCCTGTTGTACCTTCTGTTCAACCCCATCCAATATGATCGTTCCTTCTCCTTCGATAACAAGGACAAGCACATCCGTTCCAGGATGCTTATGAACAGGCAGTTGTTGCCCCGGCAGGAAATGCAGCGCAAACGTGACCCCACCGTTATGCTGAAATAGAATGCGTTTCGTAAAGCGTTCTGTCTGGAACTCCTTGACGGCTTGCAAAGAAATCGTACTCATCGTTTATTCCTCCTTAGATGTTCGTGGAATAAACTCATTGTATAGTACAATAGCCGGGATCACCTTGATTAGAATCAAGAAATCCCGACTATGGCTCAAAGATGTGACTGATCAGCGCTGCCTCAGTATAATCTATACCATCATTTTTCGCAGCGAAGAGATGTATTTTGCACGAATAACAAGGAAATAAAAAGTCTGTGCCAACAAGAACGCTCCAAACACGGTTAACACAGGAACGGTATAGTTGGCAATCCCGAATTGAGTCAGGAACGGTCTAACCACAACCAGTGTTTCCACGATTGAGATCAAAATGGGAAAGAAAAAGAGAACCGCAATCTGAATCGTGGATGATTTTTTCATTTCCTGGAAACTGAGTCCCATCTTCGAAAGGGAGTGTACCATTCTTCCATCCGACTCCAGATCCGTGTGCAATCGGAAATATAGAAAACTGGCTGACGAGATTGAAAAGATCAAGCCGATAAAAATACCCAAAAAAGTAATTAGCGCTGTTGTCTGTCTAAATTCTTCGAAATCAGTATATCGTGTCGTAAAATAACCGGAGAATTCCCTATCCGCCGAGCGCTCCTTTATTACTTCATCAATGCCTTTCAAGCGGTCACTGACCAGAGCTTCGGATGATTCACGATCCGGTACAGACTGGCCCCATGCTGGGATTTGATACAGATATTTGCCTGAAAGAGCGTCCTTATCCAATGGCTCCGTCAGTTTGTTGAATTCTTCATCCTTTATAATTACCATTGCTGTTGAATAGAGTATGTCGCTGAATACCGGGTCTTTTTCACTATACTTGATGTTGAGGTTCAGTGAATCCAATGGGGTGTTCAGCACGAACTGATCTCCAGCAGCATAGGAACGAAATGTCTCAGACTCCATTCGCTTGTCATCATTCCGGGAGTCAATAAAAATAACTGCATGATCTGTCAGCGTCTGTGTCGGTTTGTTCCGTATAGTGTTAAAACGATTGTATTCACTTAGTGACATCACGGTTACACGACTATCATCCGCGCCAGCATAAAAATACTTCAGGTAAACCTCCTGATATTCCAGGCCGGCAGCGTCCAGAACCTCATTAACAGGAGCCATATTGGGCTGGTCTAATGCACTATATACGTTGTAACGAATCGGAAATGTATTGTCCTTAAAGACCTGACGATTCTCCTGATCCAGGGATAGGATGACTACAGCGCTCATCGATGCAATGGCAATCACAACCGTCACCATGAACAGCATACGTGCGTTGTCCTTGATCTTGTAGCTCATCTCCGAAATCCACAATAACCTCGTCCCGTGCCACATCCGCTTACGGTTGCGTTTCATCAATCGAATAGCCAGAACCGAGAGCTGGGAGTAGAAAAAATAAGTCCCGCCTATGCCTGCCACTGCAGCGATCAGTATGTTTCCACCCGATAAATCACTGTATAAGGCAATGAATCCGGCCGACAGCAACGCAAGCCCTATAAGCGAAAGCAGCCAGGATGCTTTGGGTTCCTTTTTGGGTTTACTCGTACCTGTCAACAACTCAAGCGCACGCTTGTTACCGATAAAAATCAATGTAAACAGGGAAATACAGAAAAATAACAGCAAAAAGGCACACACCGTAATCAATATCGCTTTTGTCGGGAAATAAAAGGGCAGATCCTCCATGCCGATAAACCGAGTAGTGAGCATAAGAAACAGCTTGGACAGCAACATGCCACCACCTATGCCAGCCACAATGGAAAGGGAACCGATCAGCATATTTTCCATGATGACAAGTCTTCGAATCTGTCCTGGTTCTGCACCCAATATCGTCAAGATGCCGAATTCTTTATTCCGTGATTTTAGAAAAGCACTGATGGAGTACATGACGAAAAAGATCGCAAATACATACACTATAATTGAAGCAATTTGCATTCCGGACGCCGTTGTCTTGCCTATCGGCATATTCGCCACATAAGGATGATAGCTGAATACCGCATAAGCGAAGAAGATCATAACCATAAATACACTACTTAGAAAAAAGGCAACATACGCCCGTCCATTCCGCCGAATATTATTAAACGCGAACTGAGGAAAGTTCATGTGAATTACCTCCCCAAAAGGATAAGGTATCGATGATCCGCTGAAAGAAGGTCTGACGATTGTCCCCGCGATGGACCTCTGCAGCAAGCTTGCCATCCTTGATAAATACGATGCGATGACAGAAACTGGCGGCAAGTGGATCATGCGTCACCAGCATAATGGTCGTTTTCTCTAGTTGATTAATCTGTTCTAGTGATTCCATCACGGCTTGTGAAGACGTGGAATCCAGCGCCCCTGTCGGTTCATCCGCGAGCACGATCGATGGCATGTTAATCATCGCTCTGGCGATGGCTGTACGCTGCCGCTGTCCGCCTGAAATTTCATAAATGCGTTTGTCCAAGATGTGATCAATCCCGAGCTGGTTCGTGATTCGTATCAACCTGCTCTCCATCTCCTTATATTTCACCTTGTCCAGCGTTAGCGGTAATACAATATTCTCTGCAACCGTCAAGGTGTCCAGCAGATTAAAATCCTGAAAGACAAATCCGAGTTCCCTGCGCCGGAACATGGCGAGTTCTTTTTTTCTCAACTCAAAAGGATTCTTGCCGTTAATGAGTACTTTGCCCGAACTGGGTTCATCTATCGTAGAGACCATATTCAGCAACGTCGTTTTGCCACTTCCTGAAGGACCCATAATGCCAACAAACTCACCCTGTTTGATGGTCAGATGAATGTCGCTTAGGGCCTGAGTTTGTACTCTACCCTGGTATATTTTATTCAGTGCCGAGACCTGTAACATCTCCATAAATTATTCCCCTCCAATGTAGCTAGTCTTATTGTTCTGATAACTTATTCTTATCGTAACCGACCTCCCGCACCACTGCTATCGAATAACCTTAAACTTTCCTTACAACAGCTTTAAGATTATGTTCCCCTTTCACTGCAACTTTTTTATCCACAAAAAAACACCTCGCCCTCAGGCAAAGCGCTCTACTTTTGATTCGTCCAACTGAAGCGGACCAGCGTCCCTTCGTCCAGTTTTGAGAATAGTTCAACCCGGTTACCCAGACGTGCACTGATCTCGCGGACAAGATACAACCCCATCCCGGTGGACTCATGATACTGCCTTCCCCTCTCCCCTGTGTAGTAAGGATTAAACACGCGATGAATGTCTTCCGCTGATATACCGATTCCTTCATCCTGAATGTCCAAAACGGTTCGCTCTCCCTGAACGTAGGCGGTCATCATGACCTTTTTGCCAGACCTGCTGTCCGAGTAGTTAACGGCATTGGTCAAAATTTGAGTAAACATAAAACGCAGCCATTTGGCATCACTGTATATGTGGAGCTCCTCTTCAATCCGGATGTCCGGTGTGATACCTTTGCGAATAAATAAGCGACGATTTTCAGCAATACTCCCTCGGATCACTTCACCAAGAGAGAGACGTTCAACACGAAAGTCTCCTTCAAACTGCTCCAATCTGGAAGAATGAAGAACCATCTCCAGCCCTTTGCGCATTTTGTCCAGTTCATCCTGAATGCTGCTAGCTGTCTGATCCTCCACATCCTCCAGTGTTAATTGAATGATCGACAGTGGTGTCTTCATCTGATGAACCCAACGATTCATGAATACGACCTGCTGCTCATTTCGAGTACGCAATTTGCCCATTTCTTGCTGCCGTTTTCGCTCTTGTTCGTGGAGTAACCCTTTAACGGCTTGGGCCACTGGAGCATTACCTAGCGGCTGAAAAGGTTCCATGATCAGTTGCTTTGGCTCTTGAAGCGCACGATAGACATGATGGAGCTGAGTATAACGCACAATCAGATACACGATGAAGATAACCGTGCTGATCAACGTCCCGTATAGGACAATTCGAAAAGGACGAGTTTCGCCCGAAAGCCAGTAGACCGAAGAGACTAACAGCATCTGAAGCAAATAGAAGCCAACCAGGGGTAACTGGTCTTTCAAGAAAAGTTTCATTGAAAGTCCTCCTTAGCATTGGCCCCCAAATCGAGTAAACGATAGCCCGCTCCCCGCACCGTCTCCAACAACTCCTCTGCATCCAGATCCTTCAGCTTGCGGCGAACACGGGTAATATACACATTCAATGTATTATCATCGATAAAGTGCTGATCTTCCCACATCAGATCAAGCAAACGCTCGCGGCTGACCACCCGCCCTGCCTTACTCATTAGTGCTTCAACCAGTACAGCTTCTTTTTGCGTCAGCTCCACAGTTAAATCATGATGTTCGAGTACAAACCTCTCGGGATACAGTACCATGGGTCCATTCCGGACTTTTAACTCTTGCTGTGCTGCAGCATATGTGCCGTACGCCCTACGCAGCTGGCTTCGTACCTTGGCCAAAACCACCTCATATTGAAAAGGTTTGGTAATATAATCATCCGCACCATGTTCCAGCGCCATAACCTGATCCATACCGCTGTCACGTGCTGAAATAAATAAAATGGGACATATGGAATGCGTGCGGATCTGCCTGCACCAGTAGTAACCATCAAATTGCGGAAGGTTGACATCCATGAGGACCAGATCCGCACCGACCTTCAAAAAATCATCCAGTACTTGACGGAAATCATCCACGACATGCACCTGGAAACCATTTCGGTTGAGATACGATGTCAGCAAGCCTGCGAGCTTGGCATCATCTTCAACTAAAAATATTGATTGCATTGCAAAACCTCTCCTTCCGCATAACGCCCTGTTTACATCTAGTTAACCATTCTAGACGGAAATGGCTCGGAAATAAAGGGTCAGACGACGAGACGACCTCGCTTCTCCGCAAGACCAATGGTGGCTTCCACTCCGGAATTGAATTCAAGAAAGTCCTGTTCCACCCCATCGCTAAAAATGACCCCATCTTCGGGCATTTGCGATACGATCCGCAGAGGCTGCTTCTGATGAACCTGACCAAATACCAGGTTGACTGCTGTTGTCCGGCTCGGGAACGGTTCACGAACTGTAAAGTACAAGTAAGGAGCATCCCACCCAAAGTTCTCCGTTTGATTTTCCGGTCTAACGGGACTTACCAGGTTAAGACCATCCATGATGTGCATATGTTTCCACGCCTCAGAACCCACAATGCCGGCTGCGCCAGCCAGCACACTCTTGAACCATCCCGTCGATCCGAGCCCTGTCGAAACAATAATACCGCTCGATGACTGCTGTTCTACCGATGAACCCAGACGGACTTCATACCGAGCTGAGACATGGGTTTTCCGGCCAATGAAAAGATCGTTAACCCCGTACAGAAACTGCCCGTCATTCAGTACTACTTTTGCCAAAGTTACTTCTTTCAAAGTACGCTGCTTGCGCATGACATCCGGGATAATCATCTTCAGATCCTCCACCGTAAAAGGAAGAAGTACTCCATCCCATCGCATGGGATCGGGATTCACGCCGATGAGCGGCTGTTCCGTCACATATTTGAGCGTATTCGCCACCAATCCATCCTGCCCTACTACCACCACAATGTCCTGTTCTCCGAATATAAAATTGGGCACATGTTCCCGGTCTATGGTCTGTACCCGCCCGAGCTGACCCAGCTGCTGCTGGGCCTGCTGCACGGCATATCGATAACGTCGATCCTCCTCCATATAATCGCTAAAATCGGCACCAAGACGTTCAATATAAAACTGGGCCTGCTGCACCGTGTTATATCGCACCACCAGTTCTTCCAATCTCGTTCTGCGTTTGACCAGAATCAGTTTGGCATCGCCAAGATGGTTTGGGTCAGTCTGTTGGGTATGTGAGGATTTACTTGAATGTCCCAGCCTCATCGTGCATGGCCTCCCCTCTCTCTTCCTGGTGTCGACATCAATCCTTGCAGCAGATCGGGCGAAATGTTGAGCTGACCAATTTTCCCCGCATTCTCCGCGAGTTCCTGAAACGCCAGCGCAATCAGTTTATCCGAATTCATTCCCATATGGGCCATCGCCTGGAGCACATTTGGTTCCACATCCTGCAAAGATTTCATAACCGCAGCAATTTCATAGGCTTTTGCATCCGCTTCAGCATTTTGGTTGGCAATGGTCAATTCAATGAGCTGCTGTTTCCGTTCCTCCATGGCCGTGTTGAATTGAAGCTGCTCCTGCTCCATTTCATTCTCCTTTTGCTTGACCGAACGCTCAGCCTGTAATTGGGTCTCTCTGATCTGCTGCTTTTTCGTTTCGACGGCTATTTCCGTATTGAGTTCGTTTTCCTTCACTCGTCGCTCCTGCTCAATGGAGGCATTGCGGCGCACATATAATGCCTCATCTGCTTGTCGTAAAATTTCTTCCCGTGCCTGTGCCTCCAGTGCTCGCATCGTTTCTTTATTCGGCAGAATGGCCAGAATCGACAGACTCATCAGTTCCACGCCCAGTTTCTCAAGCTCCTCACTTTGCACCACTTCACGTTTCATGCTGCTTGCCAGTCGTTCACTTGATTGAATGGCCTCCTTGAGTGGCATCTGCTCCAAATTCTTCTTGGTTAATACTTTGGCCGTCGTAATCACACGTTGATCGAGCTTGCCGGGATCGTCAGAGATATACTTGTTCTTCCGTAAATTGTACGTGTAATTCAAGCTTTGCGTTATTTTCAAATAATCCACGATGCGGTAGCTCAATTGGCCCTGAACCGTCACCGTTTGATAGTCTGCCGTAATCTCTTCGAACATAAAAGGAACATCCACGGATGATACAGGCAGTACAACAACCGATGTTGTTGGCTCGTAATAATAAAAGGACAATCCTACGCCCTCGCGCTGTACCTTGCCATTTTTAATTTTCATTACATATTCACTGGGTTGAAACTTCACGAATCGGAATCCAAACATCGCTCATTCCCCATTTCTTAATATTGTCATTATGATATTATCGAAATGATACCAAACACTTTTGATAATGTCAATATGACATTAATGATTTCTTTTATACATAAAAAAAGACCCACCTCTTGGCCGTAGCCTTAAGACAGGTCTGTTTTTCATTTATTTACGTGCAAATGTATACTTAGGTCTTACCGATAGAATGTTCCACGATCATTATCAAAAACGGTGATTTTCAATGGCTTTACTATTTCAATATAAAAGTTCCATCATTCTGGCTACGACAACAGCACCTTGTGCACGGTTAGCCGTCTGTTTCGGAGCGAAGCTTCCATCAAGCATGCCCTTCAATAATCCTAACCGCTGCATGGAAGACACGGCTTGCTTCGCATAACCTGCAATATCTTCGTTATCGCTGAACTCAGCACCAGTGAATACATTCGAACTGGAAGTTCCATCTTGCTTCGCAGCTTGCATGGAACGTTCTAGTATCACTGCCATTTCTTCACGAGTAATGCGTTCATGGACTCCGAAAGATCCGTCAGGGCGTCCCTCAACAATGTTCATCTCCAAACCAAGACGAATCGAATCCGTATACCATTGTCCTTCGGTTATATCACTTAGCGAGGATACGGTTGTGTCTGGAACATGAAAGTCACCCATTCCCTGCATAACCATATGCACGAATTGGGCTCTGGTCAGTTCTTCCAGCGGGTCGAAACGGTTCTCGGACATCCCTGAGACGATCCCTTTACCATACAGACTCATCACTTCATTCACTGCCCATGAATGTGCTTGTATATCCGTCAGAGACACATGCACCTCAACCATAACGAAGGAACCGGATTGAAGGGGCTTGAACGTCAGTACCTGTGAAGCCTCATCATATAACGAATACATGACGGGCTTCATCTGACCATCGGGCAAAATGGATTGCACAACGGGAACCGTATCCTCTGCCCCCGATTTAGCTATACCCGCTAATGCAATCTCAATGGCTCGATCCGTCCAAGGATACACTTCACCATCCACCAACAGATTCACATCGATAATGGAATGATTACCGATCGCTGCTTTTTGCTGCTCGGATAGATTCGCAGTAGAGCCTTTCGATATTACCACATCCAGTGTTTTGGCAGTCGCAGCATAGATCCCCTGAAGTGATTTCATTGGTATACTTACCGATGTCTGATCTACTGTCAGCTCCAGTGACTGTACCGCCTGTGTCTGAACCCATGCTGCGAGTGAACTCACAGGCAATTGGAACGTGACAGCGTGGTATGGCTCAGCAATGTCTGCAATGATATGCAGCTGTTGGTTTCCAGGGTCCAGCCCTTTAGCCAATTGCATCAGCTGCTGTTCATTCAGTTGAACCGAATATTTCCCTTCCCCGACCAAAGTTCCTTTTAAAAGTTTGGAACCCTTTTCTGTCTGTTGTTCGGTTTCAGGTGCAGTTACGGTAACTGCCGGACTCCCCGGAGAGGATGGCTGTGACGGCTGGCTTGGCTGCGACGGTCCAGGGGCTGACTCTTGCCGGACCAACTGATGCATGGCCTCTTTTAATGCGGTGTCAGCTTGACTGATATTCTCTACTGAAGCTTCAATATCATCCATCCACTCTAAGGCTGTGTCCAGCACCTTTGCAAATCTGCTCCAACTTGCAGCCGTATACTGATGCTGCTGCAGCTTCGAAGCAGAGTCCACGGTCATCTGAAGAGCAGATTTGTCCGCAGGGAACGTTCCATATGCCTCAAAATCCATGAAACCTACCCATGTCGAACCGGCCGTGATGGTAACCCGAATATAACGCGCCAGAGTGTTTTCCGGCAGAATGTGTCTTGGACTGGTGGATACCACAACATCACTTGTGGTATCCACCATCGTGACGTAATTTTCATTGTCTTCAGATACTTCGATTCTGTATTTTATGCCTCCACTCCACATGGACATTTCTATCTTACGGATATTGGCAGCGGCGCCGAGGTCCACTTGCCACCAGCTGCCTACACTTTGATCGGTTCCCCATGATGTATTCGGGTTGCTGTCAATCGCTCCATCTGGCGAGTTGTTCTGTCCGCCGCCCGTTCCTGCACTTGTGGAAGCTGTTGCTGTCTTCCCCGTTGTTAGAGCTTCGAGCAGAACCAGGTCACGACCCGCTTGTTGAAGCTGTTCCCGTGCTTGATTGACTTCAGACTGGATGGCATCGGGCTTGTCTCTCACCACAATTGCTGCCTGCAACGCGGTCTGCAAGAGGTTCCAGCTCCGATAAGTATACGATGATTCACTCTCCTGCTGCGTCTCTTCAATGAGCTGTACCAGCAGGGTTTTGTCTACATCAGACAATCCCTTAATGGCTTTGTCCAAACTTATCACTGCCTGATCCACTTCGCTCTGGGTCGCTCTTGGATCAGCCAGTACTTGTTTGGCCTTGGCGAGCGCTTTGCTAAAAACGGTCCATGTTGCGGTTGACCAATCTGCTTCATGGAATGATCCTGCTTCTGCAATCTTGTCTTCAAGGGTTTTCCGATTGGCAGGGATAACTTCAAGCTGCTCCATAACGGCTTCGAGTTCGGCTGCGGCTTGGTCGGTCTCCTGTTGTGTCAGAATCTCTGAAGTATAGGCTTGGTGATATACGTTCTCCGCTGCCTGAATGGCTGGTGCCAGGGTTATCCAGCTGGATGGTGTAAAATCAGAAGCCACCAATTCGCTTCCACGTTTAATGACAGCCCATAAATGCTGGCGGTCTGCGGGCAGAGAGTCCATCCCTCGTTTGTACACATTCAGTGATTCCAAGGCACGACCCTCGAATGAGTACCCTCCATTGGCAGGATATTCATCATAGTCGAACATGGCATGGTTCTCCCATGCATCTCCCTCTGAAGCAATCCAACCCACATTCGCGGCAATCCATGCCGGCTCCCAGTAGAAAAAGCCCGCTCCGCGTCCATCAGGAACTTCTGCAATCATATCCATAATGCCGGCAATGGCATCATGCTGACCTTGCACCGTAGCCGGGAACGTTGCGCCCCCCACATGAAGGGCCTCTGGACTGCCAATAATGTTGCCGTGGGCATCTCCATTTTTGTAGGAAAACGGATATGATGTCTCGGCAATAATTACTTCTTTATTATATTTGGCGGAGACTTCATTCATCGTCTGTCGTACATCTGCGAAGGTTCCGTGCCAGAACGGATAGTAGGATAGCCCGATAATGTCATAATCCAGCCCGCGCTTCTCCACTTCTCCGAAGTACCAGTCAAACAGCTCCGGTTTGCCGCCTTCAGCCAGATGGATCATGATCTGAACCTGATCTCCCCCATCGACGGCGCGCACTCCATCTACACCACTCTGCAGCAAAGCAACATTCTCATCAAAATTCACATTGCTGTTCAAGCCATTCAGAACACCACTGTTAATTTCGTTTCCGATCTGGACCATGTCTGGCATGGCGCCTGATGATTTCAATTCACCTACAACCTCAGAAGTATAATCGAATACTGCCTTTTTCAATTCGTCAAAGGACAAGCCCTCCCAAGCCTTTGGCCGGAGCTGCTGACCTGGGTGAGCCCACTCATCGGAATAATGGAAATCGAGCAGGATCTTCATTCCCTTTTCCTTCACACGTTTGGCCAGTCGGATGACATCTGCTTTATCATTATATCCACCTGACTTCTGAGGATCATTCCACAGTCTGAGTCGGACATAGTTCACACCACGATCCTTAAGGATGTCGAGCAGATCCCTTTCCGTCCCATTGCTGTCCAGATATTTACCGCCATTGTCTTCAATTGCCGTTAGGGTTGAAATGTCCACCCCACGTACAAAATCATCCCGGTATCCCCCAACCTGAATGTCAGCCACCGGTTGAGTAGGCGCTCCATATACATCACCTGTCACGGTGAAGCTTCCAGCTGAAGCATACTGGGATGGATCTACCGCGTTCCATGACACTGGAACATCTGCCGTTTTTCCATTTGGATAATGAGCCTGCACTTCAGCAGGCATTACGGGCGCAATTCCTTTTAATGTGGAAATGGTAAGCGGCGAATAAGACGTAATTAATTCTGGATTAAGCCCCTCTTCCTGCCCCCAGACTTTCAGCTCGGCAATGCCTGGCCACCAATCCGGTCCAGCATAATAAGGAATGGTGATCTTCACATATCTCACGTCATCAGCCTGAAAACTCACCTTGGCCGTGTCATGGGCTGTTTCGTTCGCTCTCTCATCTGCACCTGTAGTCCATTGAACGCCATCTGTTGACACTTCAACATGGTATTTCACAACCTGGCCTTTATCTTTCCATGTCAGTTCAGCTCCTGACACCTGATACGTTCCTCCCAGATCGACCATTAACCAATGAGGCTGACCCGCTTCATTCCTGCTGTCTGCACTCCATTGGGTATCCGCGTTGCCGTCCACGGCATGTTCCTTGTTACCACCGTATTGCAGATCCTCCGCACTAACGGTAACCTGTTTATTCAATGCAACGTTCACTCCGGCCGCCGCAGCTGGACGTACCCAGAAGCCCAGCTCACAGAACAGCATGAATAAGACCAGACAGCCGCTTATGTATTTCTTGTTCACTCTTGATCTCCCCCTTTTTTCGATTGACCTGAACATGACGTAATCATTGATGAAATCTATATTATTGTAAGCGCTTCACTGTAGCTTGGGACACGGTAATATCCAAAGGAAACAGCAGTTATTTCAAACAGTTTAATGTCCTGGCTGTTATCTGAACAATTAAGCCTGATCGACTCCCCTATGTAGAACTGTTCCATAAAGCAAAAAAACCTGCCCCTTTGCCTAACAGGCATCCGGGACAGGTGTAACTATTTATATTTTTCCATCCGATTGGACCGGTTCAACGTATCCTATTCTGAACGAGGATCCGTACCTAATCCTTTCCATAGATAAATCGATTATTTGTCAAGTTTCAGTTCCAGTTGAACCTGGATATCATTCTCGGTAGATAACACGACAGAGTGTGGGTTCTCCATACCGAAGTCTTCGAAGGTTACCGTTGTCGTGGCAGACAGCAATACCTGGTCATTTTCATATGCGGCCTTAGCATCAAATGTGACCTCTTTTTCGATGCCTTTAACCGTAATGGTGCCGTTCATTTTAAAATCAGCTGTTTGTCCTGCAGTCCACGCCGCAGGTACGCCTTCAAATGAAGTTGCGGTAAAAGTCGCTTGCGGATGCGTGCTAACATCGAAGAAATCGGCTTCTTTCACGTGACCATCGCGCTGACCGTTACCCGAATCAATTCCGCTCATCTCGATCTGGCCTTCCGCTTTCATCTGGGAAGCATCGTCTACATTAATTGTCCAGGTTCCACTTACCTGCTCGTCCACAAAATTGACGGTCTCCTGTGATGTCGTTACAGAGAAATACACCTTCGAGCGTTCGCTGATTGTCCAATCCCCGTTCAATTGCTCCGCGCTGGCTGCTTCATTTGCAACAGCTGTACCTGTGCCTGTATCTGTTGTGGCTGCTGCTGTGCTCGCTGGAAGTACCTGCTCAATATCTACGTTGTTACCCATATAACTGTTAGCGAGATAGTAACCTCCGCCCCCAAGAATTGCGATTGCGGCCACGCCGGATATCACCCATGTTTTTGTCTTTTTGTTCATCTCTATCTCCTCCAATTGGTCATTGTATTGGTTGGTTGTTGCAAGAATCTTATCAAGCCAATGTGTCAGGATGACGTCAAAGGTGGATGAAAGCCTCAATTTTTTTCTGAAAACATTTGCCTAATTGGCTTTAGGCACCGTCTCATGTAAAATCAGTACACAAGCTTATGTCGTGAAAGGAGATTCCTTCTTGAAATCCATACTTATTGTCGAGGATGAGCAAGCGATTGCACGCGTGCTGGCTGCTTATCTGAGAAAAGCGGGTTTTGATGTCCGTCATGCCGCAGATGGACCCACTGCTCTAACTTTATTTGATTCTGACGTACCTGCCCTGGTCCTGCTTGATGTAATGCTGCCAGGGATGGATGGTTGGGATCTGCTGCGGCTGATTCGTGAAAAAAGCCCTTGCCCTGTCATTATGCTAACTGCACTGGATGACATCCAGGATCGTCTCAACGGGCTAAATGCCGGGGCTGACGATTATATGAGCAAACCCTTCATGCCGGAGGAAGTGGTTGCAAGAGTTAACGCCGTACTTCGCCGCAATCCACATTGGACCGCGGAAGGGGAAGGCAAACGTTATTTTGGCAATCTGGTCATTGATCTGGCAGGCGTTACCCATGAGCTGAAAACCCCAGTTACCTCCATCAAAGGACTGGTTATGGCTGTGCGAGATGATATTGTCAGCCCGCAGGAAGGCAAAGAGTTTCTTGATATCGCATTAAAAGAATCCGAGCGTATGGAACGCATGGTGGCTGACCTTCTGGACTATAATGCCATGAGTGCAGGCAGTGTCGCCGTACGCCATGAGCGCATTGATCTGAATCTGCTGGTTGGGGAGATAATTTATCAGTGGAAAATTGCTTATGAGGATCAATCGCCAGAGGTTGCATTGCATGTACGTGCAGGGACATTGTATACGATTGGTGACGCATTGCGGATTCAGCAGATTATCGTCAATCTGCTCAATAACGGTTTGCAGGCCACAGCTTCTGGGCAAACCACGCTGTTCGATATTCGCCTGCGTGCCGAAGAACAATATCTCTTCGTGGACGTGCAGGACAACGGCACGGGCATCGCCGAGGAAGATCGATCCAAAATATTTGAACGTTTCTACCGTGGCGAGATCAAAAAACGCCGGACTCGGGGATTGGGACTTGGGCTCACTTACAGCCGCCTTCTCGCTCAAGCGCAAGGTGGAGATCTCACCCTTACCTCTAGCAGCCCCAAAGGAAGTCAGTTTACTCTAAAACTGCCACGCTGGAAGTCACCTGATGCGACGACTTTGGAAAAAGCGTACCGTTCACCCGTAAATGCTTAGAACATATTAAACAGCAGAAGAGCCCGGCCTGGTTTCCTGAATGGATTCCTGGCAGGGCTGTTTGGTTTTATCATTTTAATTTTATTGATCGGAAAGTGGCGATTCGGCTCCGCTTTTAAGTAGATAACAACCGTGGCATATACTCATCATACGCATCCGTTATCAATTGTTCATGCAGCGGACTGTCCGCAATAATCGCTTTCCGCTTGGCTTTGAGCACGATCTGCTCCACATCTGCGAAGCTGCACCCTTTCAACTGTTTGCACATATATGCTTTCAGGTCCGGCTGATGCTCGAACTGTCCGACCAGTTTGTTGATATATCGCTGTCTGCTCTCTTCATCCGGCATGCCATACGTTATTTTGGTATCAAATCGACGCCAGACGGCATGATCCAGTTGCGTTTCCAAATTGGTGGCTGCCACCAGTACGCTATCGCCTTCGAATTCATCCAGACACTGCAATAAGGTGTTAACCACCCTGGCCATCTCTTTCACCTCATCGTTACTCTCCCGGGTACGGCCAATGGCATCGAACTCATCCAGAAACAGGACACAGGGATTCATTCGTGCATACTCAAAAAGTTTGCGTACATTCGTAGCCGTCTCTCCCAAATGGCTGTGAATAATCGCGTCCAGACGTACAAGAACCAGCGGGAGATTAAGCCGAGAGGCTAGATAAGATGCCGTTAATGTCTTCCCGGTGCCGGGAGGACCAAACATGACCAATTTGTTCGGCATGGGAACATCATGTTCCACAAAGCGTTCTTTCATATCGAGGATGGTCAGGAATTCTTCGATGACACGTTCGTTCTCTTGTGAAAATATAATGTGCTTCACTTTGCGTGCGCACTCTTTCGGTGAATAAAAAGCGGCCATATCCATTCCCTTGGCACGGGGAATACGATTTATATGATTGGTTTTGCTCATGCTTTGACTACTCTCCTTCGTTCATGCCAGGAGAGTAAACTGCGAATCTCCGAGCTTATATTGGTTCTTATCGAACTTGTCTTTTAATCGTAATTATTACTATTTAATAATAGCATACGACTGTCTTTTTGCAAAGTTTATGTTCTTCGATCCTGTGATAAGGATTGTAAACCCACAGCACATGTTGCATGCTCTGCCCAAATTTGCTATTCTAAAAGTGCATCGTTGTGTATAACGCAAATAAGCCCTCTTTATTAAGAGGACACAAATGTTCCGATCAGCAAGCGGCAACTTGCAAAATCGGGATTTTCCCTTATACCAACGATAATAAAACTCAAAGTGAGGTTATTAATCATGGCAAAAGACGTATTGTGTGAAGTAAATTCCTGTGTTCACTGGGCTGAAGAGAACAAATGTAATGCTTCTTCGATTTACATCGTGAGTCACAGTTCTCAAGAAGCAAGCAAGTCTGCTGAAACCGACTGCAAAACTTTTGAAGTAAAATAACAACTTTATTATCGTTTGTTGAAGTTAAAGGAGCCCTGGCCGGTTCCTTTTTCTTTTTGTATTGTAACAAGAATGATAATTATTATCAAGCCCTTTTCTCCAAAATCGTTATTCCTCTGTCGGGATGCACATAACATAGGCTGCCCACGTAAACTACGAGAGCAGTCAATCTGCCCATGAACGATTAGAACCAAGAGGTGAATAACGATGCCTGTTAAAAGTGGCAAGCAGTACATTGAACGAATTAATACCCAGACTGTCCCCTGCTGGTATAAGGGAGAACTTGTTACGGGTAAAAGATCAGAACATCTTGCTTTCAAAGGTCTTATGGAGACGCAAGCACAACTCTACGACATGCAGTCAGATCCGCAGCTTGCAGGCAAGATGACGTATGCATCACCCTTTGACGGCAAACCTGTGGGGCTATCATTTCTGCCGCCCACCACAGTTGATGATCTGCGAAGACGTCGTGAAGCGATGAGCATCTGGTCAGGCACTCATCATGGGTTTCTGGGTCGGTCACCCGATTATATGAACACGGCAATCATGTCATTCTACACTGCAGCGGATCTCCTTACCGAGTTATCACCGCAGTACGCAGAAAATCTGAAGAACTATTATGCCTTCTGTCGTGACAACGATATTACGCTCTCTCATGCCTTTATACAGCCACACGCCAGCAAAGTATCCGGGCAGATGGACGCTACCGAAGATGCAATTGCAGCCAAGGTGGTAGAGCATACCGTAGATGGTCTTATTATCACCGGGGCATTCATGATGGCTACACAGGGTGCAACTTGTGACGAAATTTTTGTCTATCCTTCTCCCTCACCTGCTCCATTTGATGATGATAATCCATTCTCCTTCGCCTTTGCCGTGCCTAATGATCTGCCTGGCATCACCCTCGTTTGCCGGGATACCTACGCGGATGAATCACGTTTTAACTACCCGCTCAGCTCCAGATACGAAGAGATGGATAACCTCGTCATCTTTGACCATGTGCTGGTGCCCCATGATCGGATTTTCTTTGCCGGTAGAGAAGAAATGTCCTCGCGTCTATTTAACGGAAGCAACTTCCACATTCACGCGGGACATCAAGTTTTATGCCGATATATTGCCAAAACCGAATTCATTCTGGGAACACTTCAGCTGCTCACCGATACGCTTGATCTGGCCACTGAAGCACATGTCGTTGAGAAAACTGCACGCGTATTAGCCGGCCTCGAGTCTCTTAAAGCCCTAGCCATCGCGGCTGAAGCCGGCGCTGTGCCAGACGGTAGAGGATTTATACTGCCTGCACCTCAGCCATTAATGGCTGCAAACATTCTATATCCGAAGCTGTATCCCGAGATGATTGAAATCATTCAGCTTTTGGCTTCAAGCGGGATGATTATGGTGCCTCAGGAGGAAGAATTCAGGTCGGGTGCTGGCGCACATTTGGATGTCTACCTGAAAGGGACGGATATGGCTGCACAACAGCGTACTTCCCTTTTCCGTTTGATCTGGGAGCTCGGTGCAGGGTCTTTCGGGGGCAGACAGACACAATTCGAACGTTTTTTCTTCGGAAATACCATTACGGTATCCAACCGCTTGTATTCAACTTATTCTGGCGTAGACACTTACCGTCAGCTCGTTAGCAATTTCCTGGCAGACACGCATCACTAATTCCTGCTCGCCTAGCTGCATCGATCAAACCAGATGGTCGTAGACTGTCATCAGTTCAGAGGCTGGTCTGCTGATATCCACATCTCTTAATGCAGGCTGGTCTCCGTAACCGATATGGAATACTCCCAGAACATGTTCCTCACTGGTTAAGCCCATTAGATTCATAAAAACCGGGTGCTGCTGATAATCATTCATTTTCCAAACGGCATGCAGTCCCTGTTCTGCTGCCAGCATGGAGAAACGTCTGCTCCAGGCTTTTGCAGGCAACATATGATCCTCTTGGCCATTGGTTGGTGCAACGACAATCAGATGCGCAGGAATGGCTTCCGTATATTGATATGCGGCCCATTCACCATATCGGTCTGCCAAGTGAGGAGGATAGCTCTGCCTGACCGCTTCCAGATAGAGCTGGCGCCCTTCTCCAGCAAAAAGCATAAATCGCCAGGGTTCAGAACTCATCACGTACAATGACGGGTCTGCCTCATCCAGCAATCGTCCGATCACCGACTGTGGTACCGGAAGCGGGCTGAATTCGCAGCTTCCTGCACGTTTCTTGCCACTACCCCACTGATTCACACCGGTTAACATTGTATCGCTCCTCCTTTATCTTCACGTTCTGTCAGACACTCTTCTTGCAACTTCACATAAGCCAGTTTTTCTTCGGTTCCACTTCACTTCTTCTTCGGTCAACTTCCTCATGTATCCGAGCTTTGTCACGAGAGGTGAAATATTCCGATTCCGAATCTTCCGCCTGCGGGATACTGTCACGAACAAGCCTGATATAATCCATTGAACGAACAAGGGATTGCCTTCCCGGAATGAATCGAATTTTACGACCTTCGAGCAAACAGTAAATTTCAATCATGCCAGGCAGCTTCCCGAAGGCTTCCCAGCAAAACACACTAACCAAATGCTGAAAAGCTTCAACTACGTTGGGATCGTGAACCACCATGAATTTCTGAACCAACAGAGAGTCCCACCCTTCAGGTTGCCAAGCAGCCTGAAAAATCATCGACAAGTGCAGGGAAAGTGCAGGGATTTCGGTTTTCCACTGTTCAAACAGGATCATGGGATGCTTCAAATCATCGTTCATGGCGATTGCCAGTGAGAGTTCATCAATGACTTTATTTTTCACATCCCAGTAATGAAGGATGGATTCGAAACCCGTTGCCTTTTTCGGCCACCACTTTTCCAGCAGATATTGTACCGGGACCTCCTTGCGCACATCCGGGTCCATACTATAGAAGGCGTTGACCGCATGACTGACCGCATACTGAACGCGGTGCCGCCATTGCAGCGGGGAACGAAGTGCAGCCTCCGATTCCGGGCGAATGAACCGATGCAGGCTGCGAAGCATCTCCTCCAATTTATAGTCTTCAAGCAGTCGCTCCGGACTGTCCGCACCTCTCGGCTGCACGACTGCCTGAATATTATGTTTTAACATGGTTTCTAGGACACCTGTAATCCGGCAGCAGCGAAACGTTTGCCGAATTCACGGCATGTATCCTTCTCCTGCTCCATCGGACTGTACTCAATCTTCAGCATCTCTGGAGATACCTCCGCCCCACGCTCCTGCAGCTTCGCAGCTGCAAGATCCACCGCTCCGCAAAATTGTTCATAAGATGTGTCACCACTGCCGAAGACAGCCGCTCGTTTGCCGCTTAGGTCCAGTTCATCCAGCTCTTCGTAAAAATCAAGGAATTCATCCGGCAGTTCCCCGTCTCCCCAAGTATATACGCCGATAAGGAAACCATCATATTCAAGCACATCGGCTGCATTGCAATCCACTACATCCTTGAGTACTGCTTCGTGCCCCCCCTGTGTAATTCCCTCCACAATCAGTTCTGCAATTTCTTCCGTATTTCCAGTCATGCTCGCATAAGCCACCAACAATTTAGCCATCTATTTTTCCCTCACTTTAATTTAGTCATCTAGAACATACAGTTAATAAGGATATCTGAATTATCAAAATCATATGTGATAATGATTATCATTGTCAAATTAAATTTTCATCTTTTCTTTATTTTCAGTATATGGTTACACAGCAAATTCAAAACAATAAGAGTCCGTTCTGCCCACCCCAACTGGCGTACAGGCCCTTTTTTGTTGTACAATAGTATCCAAATGACTTTTGAAGGATGGATAAACGACTATGTACGTAGCATCGAACTGGAAGGACTATGAAGTTATCGATACAGGAGGCGGCGAGAAACTGGAGCGTTGGGGCGATGTCATCTTACGCAGACCCGATCCACAGATTATCTGGCCTCTCGAAAAAGAAACCAATGAATGGCGCCAGGTGCACGGTCACTATCACCGCAGCTCTTCCGGCGGCGGCAGCTGGGATATGAAAAAGCCAATTCCGGAACGCTGGACTATTGGATACGAGAACCTTAAATTTCACATTAAACCGACCAGCTTCAAGCATACAGGCCTGTTCCCCGAACAAGCTGCCAACTGGAGCTGGATGATGGATAAAATCGCTAATGCAGGACGGCCCATCTCTGTACTTAATCTGTTTGCCTACACAGGAGGTGCAACGGTTGCTGCAGCTTATGCCGGTGCTTCGGTAGTCCATGTGGATGCAGCCAAAGGCATGGTGCAGTGGGCCAAGGAGAACGTTCAACTCTCCGGTCTTGCAGACCGCCCTGTTCGTTTTATTACAGATGATGTATTCAAATTCGTACAGCGGGAGCAGCGTCGTGGTAACCGTTACGACGCGATTATCATGGATCCTCCGTCCTACGGCCGGGGACCTAATGGAGAGACGTGGAAGCTGGAAGAGAACCTCTACCCCTTCTTGAAATCTTGTATGAGTATTTTGTCGGATAACCCACTATTCATGCTGGTTAATTCCTACACTACTGGCATCTCATCCACAGTTCTGCGCAACATGCTGACGATGACAATGTCAGCTCAATATGGAGGCAGCATCACAGCTGGTGAGATCGGTCTGCCGATTACACGCAGTGGTCTGGATCTGCCTTGCGGCATTTTGGGCCGCTGGGAGTCCTGATGATGTCTGATCACGTACAGCCATCTGGGGATATTCCTGTACTATACGAGGACAATCACCTATTAGGCATTACGAAACCTGTTAATGTACCTACCCAGGAGGATGCGTCGGGAGACCCCGATTTGCTGACTTTGCTGAAGCAGGATTTGAAGGAAAGATACAATAAACCCGGCAATGTATATCTCGGTCTGGTTCACAGGCTGGATCGTCCCGTTGGAGGGGCGATGATTTTCGCTAAAACCTCCAAAGCGGCTTCCAGATTATCTGAAACTGTCCGGGGACGGCATTTCCGCAAATTATACGCGGCCGTTGTCCATGGCAAACTGCCTGCACAGCAGGGTACGTTGAAGCATACTTTGCTGAAAGATGCACGTACCAACACGGTAACCGCTGTGCCGAAAGGCACGCCCGGCGGCAAAGACGCTGTTCTGGATTACCAGGTTATCGGTCAAACGGACCGATACAGTCTTGTACACATTGAGCTTCACACCGGCAGATCCCACCAGATTCGGGTGCAAATGAAAGAATCGGGCTGTCCCTTGTTCGGAGATCAGAAGTACGGTGCAGGTGTGAACAAACCAGGACAGCAGATAGCCCTCTGGTCTGCCATCGCAGCTTTCCCGCATCCGGTGACCAAGGAAGAGGTCACATTAAGATCGCTGCCTCCACGGGAGTTTCCATGGGCAGAGTGGCCATCCAGCTTGTATGAGGATGCATTTAGAGAATAATAAGCAAACCGTGTATCCGAATTTACATTTTGGGTACACGGTTTTTTAACAATTTACATCATGAATGAGACGCTAGGATACCTCGAGCTCTCATTGAAAAAACGAAGATCTGTTTCAACAACAGAGTCAATACTCCTGAGATGGAGAAAGGAAGTTTGCATTCAGATGACACCATTCACTAAACAAGTCGTGGCCATTATCGCATCTATACCGGAAGGCAAAGTCATGACCTATGGCCAGATTGCCGCTCAAGCGGGCAGTCCCCGTGCTGCGAGGCAGGTTGTACGCATTCTTCACTCCATGAGCCGCAAGGAGCGACTTCCCTGGCATCGTGTCGTTAATGCCCAAGGAGCAATTGCCATACCGGATGAACACTCCCGCCTGATGCAGGAGAACGAGCTCATCAGCGAAGGTGTGGAATTTCAGCTGAACGGAACCATTAACCTCCAGCAGTTTGGTTATGATCCTGGTCCTGCATTTCTTAACGGTTTATCGGATAGCCCGGACTAATTTTTATTCACCTTCTCCAATACAAAAAGAGCCCCAGCAGTTCAAACTGCCGAGGCTCTTTTGCATTCAATCACTTTGTAAACAAGTGTATAACGTATGATGATTAAACAATGATACCTGTATGATATTTAAGCTGTTGCATTCGCTTTTTGTTTCTGTTCAACAACTGTCGGTTCAATTGCCGGCTTCGTTTTACGAATAAAGAACGCAAGCAGCATAGCCGCAACTGTCATCCAGGTAGCTACTGTAAATGCGTAGTTTACCCCATAGATGGTAGCATCTGCCGTAGCACCGAGCATAGCAGCTTGATCCTCGGGATTAATCTGTCCCAAGGCAAGGGTATCTGCCAGGTGGGATTTCAATTTGCTGCTCATGATCGTAACCAGAACGGCTGTACCGATCGCACCAGCAACCGTACGAAGTGTGTTCGACATCGCTGTACCGTGCGCGTTCAGACGCTGTGGCAGTTGGTTCAAGCCGGCAGTCTGAATCGGCATCATCAACATCGACATACCAAACATACGTGCAGTATAGATAAACATCATGTAGCCATAAGTTGTATCAATCGACAGGCGGCTGAGTCCCCATGTCGTAATTGCTGTGATCGCAAGACCTGCAACTGACAGCCAACGAGCACCGACTTTATCAAAGATACGGCCTGTAATTGGAGACATAATCCCCATCAGGATCGCACCTGGCATCATAAGTAAACCTGATTCAATTGGTGAGAAGCCGCGAATATTTTGCAGGAAAATCGGAAGCAAAATCATGCCGGCAAACATCGCCATTGTCACAAGCATATTAATTATTGTAGTTAACGTGTACATGTTGTATTTGAAAATACGGAACTCCAGCAGTGGATGATCGGTTGTCAGTTGACGAATAACGAACAGGATGAGCGATATGGCCCCTACGACCAGGCAGCTGATAACAATCGCGCTTCCCCATCCATCTGTACCTGCATCACTGAAGCCGTACAACAAGCTACCAAATCCAAGAGTGGACAAAATAACACCTGGATAATCAAGTTTCGGTTTAGATTGACGGGTTACATTTTTGACAAATGCAATACCAATTGCTGTTGCAATCACAGAGAATGGCAAAATAATGTAGAACAACAATCTCCAGGAATAATGTTCAACGACATAACCGGACAGTGTCGGTCCGATTGCCGGAGCTAGGATCATGGCGATCCCCATTGTACCCATGGCCTGACCGCGTTTCTCGATTGGGAAAATAGTCAGGAATACGACAGTCATCAGAGGCATCAGAATACCTGCGCCTGCCGCTTGAATCACACGACCAACCATCAGGACAGCAAAATTCGGACTGATTCCGCAGACCAACGTTCCTATTGTAAATAACGTCATTGCCGTAATGAATATCTGACGCGTTGAAAATCTGGCAATGAGATAAGCCGTGACCGGAATCAGCACGCCATTGACGAGCATGTATCCCGTTGTCAGCCATTGGGCTGTATTGGCCCCGATTGCGAGATCTTCCATGATTTTAGGAAGAGCAACGTTCATCAGGGTTTGGTTCAAGAAGGCTACAAATGCACCAATTAGCAGCGCGGCTACAATTGGCCCCTTCTTAATGTTGTCCATCGCGGAGGATGGAGCTGCAGCGGTAGTACTCATGGGTTGTTCATCTCTCTTCCTTCTAACTTTTCAATCATTTGAGTATGGATTCTTAGCAGGTGCTCAAGATCTTCTTTTGGAATATCCAATATGGGAGATACTCTTTCCATCCACAACTGGTGTGTTTCCTGCTGTGCCTTATCTCCCTTATCCGTAATTTGCAGCATGACGGATCGGCGATCAGAATGGGAACGTGTCCGGACGATATACTCACCCTTGACCAGACGTTCAACCACAGCACTCATGGAACTGCTGCCCATATGGCACAGTTCAGCCACTTCGTTGATGCCAATGGAAGGACGCTCCTTCAAAATGGATAACACCATAAATTGAATTGAAGTTAACTCGATCTGCTTGTTTTCATTCCAGAATGCCCGAAACAGCATTTGATTCACTTGCCGGAACGAATTGATAATGTAGAATACTTCATACGTATCAGTCATTAATTCACCCTTTTTACTTTTGGAATATAATATTTCGCACACGAAATATCAGGGGAACAATTATTTATTATAACAAAAATAATGACATAGTCAACTCTTTACATATAAAATTTCGAAAATTATTCTGAGTCTTCTGAAGCAGACAAATCATTTCACTCAGACCCAATGAAAATAACCATAGAGCTCCTGCTTTTATCCGCAAGAGTTCTATGGTAACCATTAACCAGAAAATCGCATCATATCATCAAGAATTAAAAACGTGCCATCATCATTCATTAAGATGTGGAAGACAACACATGCTCCTTTGTTTTGGGTGTTGTCATCTTCCCCAGCAGATAGACAAGCAACTGTTGGTTGTGCATTGAAATATTGCTAAGTACGGAATTCATGAAATCATTACGGATGGCTACGCCCCGTTCTGTCTCCATTCGTCCCTTGTCAGATAAGGATACCCACACGATTCTTCGATCCTGGTTATCCCGATCCCTGCGAATCAAATTGTTTTTTTCCATACGGTCAAGCAGCATCGTTACCGCTGCAGGTGTTGTAGCCAAAAAAGGAATCAGATCGGATGGCTTCATTCTCTGATGATCCTCAAGAACCTCCAGTACAGCCAGCTGTGCCTCCGTTAATGAGGGGGCCAGTTCCTGATCCATATGAAGCTTATAGTCCTTGGTGAGCCTTGACCAGCACTTGGCAAAATCGGAATTATACATCTTGAATCGCTCCTCTCTGCAACCCGGTTTTTCACTTCACTAGCTTAACTTTTCGCGGTCAAAACCCGCATTCCTGCTGCATTTTTTCAATTTCTCACCGATCGACCGTAATCGACGAAGGTTGTTAAACTTCGCATGGACAGCCTCTTTTAATCCGAGTTTGAACAACAAAAAAAGACTCTTTGCACGACAGGATCAACTGCTGTGCAAAAAGTCTCTTTTAAGTTATTTACGATGTTGAAGCTGGCTGATTTTCATCGAAATTCATGAGAAGTTCCACAATTTCATCCTGTTTATCCACATGAACCAGCAGCTTGCCAATGTGTTTGCGTTCCGTAATCGGCACACCTTCAGAAGAAATCGCATAAGCCTGCCCTTCCTTGGTCATTACCGTTACATTTCGTTGTTCCCTGCAATAGAAGGCACCGGCTATACGGGATCCATTCGGTTTCACTCGCTTGCCTTCTTTGAATTCAAATGTGGCAATACCTTTGCCTCCACGACTCTGCAAAGCGTAGTCCAGCAACAGGGAACGTTTACCATAACCCAAGTCAGATAGCACGGCGATTTCGCCTTCATCACCTTCCACCCATAGGGCAGAAACGACTTCATCCGTTTCTTTTAACTGTATACCACGAACCCCTCCGGATACACGTCCCATCGGATTAACATCGTCCTCACGGAAACGGATCGCCATCGCTTCCTTGGTAATGAGCATAATATCCTTACCGCCTGTGCTCAGATGTACGGATAATACCTCATCGTCCTTACCAACTTTGCAAGCAGCAACAGCACCAGAGCGTTTGGTGACGTACTCTTTCAGTTCAGTACGCTTCACCTGTCCCTTCCGCGTAACGAAGACGAGACTGTGCCCTTCTTCTTCGAAGGACTTGACCGCTAGCACACTCGCGATACGATCATCCTTCGCTAATGGGATGACATTGACAATGGCTGTTCCGGGGTCTTTCCACTTGAATTCCGGCACCTGGTGAACAGGCAACAAAAAGTACTGGCCTTTTTGGGTGAACACGAGCAGATTTTCAAGGGTGTTGACTTCAAGCAGCTGGGAGATATAGTCGCCTTCCTTTACACCGCTTCCGTTGCGTTCGCCGCCAGAACGAGTAAAGGACTGCATCCCCGTACGTTTCACATAGCCCTCTTTGGATAACGTAACAAATACATCTTCCGCGTTGACGAGGACTTCCAGATTAACCTTAAGTTCTTCCACCTCGCCCTGGATAGCCGAACGACGGTCGATTCCGTATTTCTCCCGGATCTCCATTAATTCTTTGCGAATAACGCCGATTAACTTGCGGTCGCTATCCAGAATGGAGCGTAATTGTGCAATCTTTTTCATCAGATCGCCAAGCTCCTTCTGGAGGGATGTGATCTCCAGATTGGTTAAACGATACAGTTGCAGTGTCAAGATGGAATCCGCCTGACGCTCCGAGAATCCGAACATCCACATCAGGTTATTTTGCGCGTCCTGACGATTTTTGGAAGCCTTGATTGCTGCGATGACTTCATCCAGAATGTTCAGCGCTTTGACCAGACCTTCCAGCACGTGTGCACGGTCTTCCGCTTTCTCGAGCTCGTACTTGGTCCGGAATGTCACAACCTCACGCTGATGGGCAATATAAGCTTCCAGAATGGATTTCAATCCAAGCTGTTGAGGTGCCTTGTTCACAATCGCAACCATGTTAAAATTGTAGGTTACCTGAAGATCGGTTTTTTTCAACAAATAAGCCAGGATGCCTTGCGCATCCGCTTCTTTTTTCAATTCAACCACGATGCGCAGACCGTCACGTCCACTCTCATCACGGACTTCGGCAATACCTTCTACTTTTTTCTCAAGCCGAATATTCTCCATGGCTGTGACAAGCCGGGATTTAACAACCTGATATGGAATTTCGGTGATGACGATCTGCTGCTTGCCCCCACGCATGTTCTCGATATCCGTTTTGGAACGAATGTAAATTCTTCCTTTGCCTGTCCGATAGGCATCCAGAATCCCTTCGCCACCCATGATTAAGCCACCTGTAGGGAAATCCGGGCCTTTCATGAACATCATGATTTCGTCCAGCTCAATTGACGGTTTTTCCATGACCGCAATGCAGGCATCAATGACTTCACGCAAATTATGCGTTGGTATCTCGGTCGCAAAACCGGAAGAAATTCCGCTTACGCCATTGACCAGAAGGTTGGGATAACGAGATGGCAGCACGACCGGCTCTTTGGCCGTATTATCGAAATTGTCCTTAAACAGAACGGTCCGTTTCTCGATATCTCGCAGCATCTCCATCGCGATCGGCGACAACCGAGCCTCCGTATAACGCATCGCTGCAGCCGGGTCGTCATCCTGTGATCCCCAGTTTCCATGCCCGTCTACGAGCACGTGGCCCATTTTCCATGGTTGTGCCATCCGCACCATACCATCATAGATGGACGAGTCACCGTGGGGGTGATAGTTACCCATAACGTCCCCAACGGTTTTTGCAGATTTGCGATATGGTTTCTCAGGCGTATTTCCGGAATCGTACATGGCGTATAGAATACGACGCTGCACGGGTTTTAATCCGTCCCGGACATCGGGAATGGCCCGATCCTGAATAATATATTTGGAGTAGCGACCGAACCGGTCACCAACGACCTCTTCGAGAAAGGCCGGCAAAAATTGTTCTGATAGACTCATTCCAAGCACCTTCTATTCTTCGTACTCTGTAAAGTCGACATTCTCTACAATCCAGCGTTTACGCGGATCGACCTTATCACCCATAAGTGTAGACACACGGCGCTCGGCTTTGGCAGCATCCACAATCTCCACCTTGAGCAGCGTCCGTGTCTCCGGATTCATCGTCGTCTCCCACAGTTGATCCGGATTCATCTCACCCAGACCTTTATACCGCTGAAGTTCGACATTGTTTCCAAACTCTTTCATGTAATTCGCCAGCTCGTCATCCGTCCAAGCATAGCGAACACTTGCCATTTTACCGGACTTGCGGGTGAGCTTATACAATGGCGGCTGTGCAATAAATACTTTACCTTCATCAATCAGCGGTTTCATATAACGGTAAAAGAAAGTCAACAGCAGCACCTGAATATGTGCACCATCCGTGTCCGCATCGGTCATAATTATGATTTTGGAATAATTGCTGTCTTCAACGGCAAATTCAGTCCCAATACCCGCTCCGATCGCAGCCGTAATCGCACGATATTCCTCGTTTTTGAGAATATCCGCCAGCTTTGCTTTTTCCGGATTGAGCGGTTTTCCCTTTAGAGGCAGTATGGCTTGAATCTTCGAATCTCGTCCCTGTTTGGCAGAGCCTCCTGCGGAATCACCTTCGACAATAAACAGCTCGTTTCGGGTAAAATCCTTGGATTGTGCCGGAGTCAGCTTGCCATTCAGGTTGGAACTTTCACTGCGCTTTTTGCCTGTACGCATCTCGTCACGGGCCTTACGTGCAGCTTCTCTTGCTTTGGAGGCCTGAACCGCTTTGCGAATCAACGTCTGAGCCACCTGCGGGTTTTCTTCCAAAAACCGCTGCATGTTCTCTGCAACGACCGAATCGACCGCACTTCGAGCGGAAGCGCTACCGAGTTGATCTTTCGTTTGTCCAACGAATTCGACTTCGGACATTTTTACGCTGATGACAGCCATCATGCCTTCGCGCAGGTCATTGCCCTCCAGGTTTTTGTCTTTTTCCTTAATCATGCTGGTCCGTCTTGCATAGTCGTTCATCACACGGGTATAAGCCGTCTTGAATCCGGTCTCATGTGTACCGCCGCCCCTGGTCGGGATCGAGTTAACAAAAGAAGCCAGCGTTTCGGTATACCCTGCGTTATACTGGATCGCCACTTCCACCTCAATGTCGTCCTTCTCCGCATAGAAGTGAATGACATCATGCAGCACATCTTTATTTTCGTTCAAATAAGCAACAAACTGGCTTGCTCCGCCTTCATACATGTACTCATCCTGATTGCCTGAGCGTTCATCTTTAAGAACGATTTTCAGGCCCGAGTTCAGAAAAGCAATCTCCTGAAGTCGTTCTGCCAGTGTATCATAATTCAATTGGATGCCATTTTGGAAGACGCGAATATCGGGTTTGAACGTTACCTTAGTCCCTGTCCGGTTGGTATTCCCGAGTACTTCGAGTCCTGTTACCGGCTCTCCGACATGTTCGACGCCCTTTTTGTCCTGCCAATATTCAAAACGTTGACGATGAATCTTGCCATCACGGAAGATTTCGACTTCAAGCCACTCCGACAAAGCGTTCGTAACCGAAGCACCTACGCCGTGCAGTCCGCCTGATTTCTTATATCCTGATCCACCGAACTTTCCGCCTGCGTGCAAAATCGTAAACACGACCTGGGGAGTAGGAATCCCTGTTTTATGTATACCTGTCGGAATTCCCCTTCCGTTATCCTGAACCGTAATAGAACCGTCCTTATGCAGCGTGATATCGATTTTGGAGCAGAATTTGGCGAGATGCTCGTCGACAGCGTTGTCCACAATTTCCCATACCAAATGATGAAGACCTGAAGTACTGGTGCTGCCGATATACATCCCCGGCCGTTTCCGAACCGCTACCAGTCCTTCAAGTACTTGAATGTCGTCCGCGTCGTAGCCTGAAGACCCCTGTCCTCCGCCTGTCGAACCTGCCGACATATCGATTTGCTCGACCATTCATGCTCCCCCTTCTTAACTTGCAACTGAAAAAATGCCTAAAATGCAAACAGATGTTTTCTTATCCTTGTCCATTTTAATTCAAGATATCCCGTTTCGTAAAGACAAGGAATGACACAATGAGTGAGGCAATGCCCCAAACACTAAGCACAATAAGGGAAAAACCCAAATTCATTCCTTCAATCGGCGGCAATCCACCCGACAAATAATCCGGAAGTTCCAGATTAACCATGAACAGGTATTTGGCCGACTGCCAGGAGGCAGCCATATTCGTGAGAATGGTTCCTGCGATAAGCGCAGCCATCATTATAACAATACTTGCTGCAGTGCTTCGCACCAGTACGGAAACCATAAAGGCCAGGATTGCCACAATGACGCTTACAAACCAAATCAATCCTGCCTGCATGAGAAGATACAGCCATTGATCCACGGCGTGTACGGCAGACAGATCCACATCGGTACCCACGACCTTGAATCCGGTAAAGATCGGCATGCCGAAACCTTTATATCCGAAAACTGCACCTGATATAACGTAACAGATAATATACGCAGATACGACGATTATAGACACAAACATAATAAGGGTGACCAATTTGCTGAACAATACCTTCCAGCGTTTGACCGGACGAGTTAGCAGCATCTTGATGGTTCCTGTTGTGCGTTCACCGGACACCAAGTCCGAGGCAATGGCCATAATAAGCAGCGGAATAAACAAGCCAACCGCATTATTCATGAATTCCCGCGTAAAGGTTACACCATTGGGCTCCTCCGGATTCACGTCATTTTCCAGATAATACTGCATCTGCTGGATGTAAACCGTCCGGTACTTTTTGTATTCTTCAGGCACCCGGTCACTACCCAGTGAATTTTGATTATCCGTGATTGCCTGCTGAAGTTCAAGTCTCCAGTCGCCTCCAAATTTGTCACGGTTATTTTCCGCAGATTTCATCTGGGCATACGTAAACATCGGAACCAGAACCGCAAGTACAATGAATATAATATAAAGGCGTTTTTTCTTCACCATCTTGATCGTTTCATTTCGGATGAGCGGCATGATCTTACTCAATGGATTCACCTTCAGTCATCTTTAAGAATAATTGTTCCAATGTTGGCTGAACCCGCTGCACACCTTCAACCTGAATTCCTGCCTGAACCATCTGATTCACAAGATCCGCTATACGATCCTCGTGCATTTCAGCAACGACCGCATTGGGTCCAAGTCCTGCAATAATGGTATCATCCATCACCTCAGCAGGGCGATCCACTAGCGCAATACCTGCATCAAGCAGCATTCTTTTGCCCTCCTCCAGAGGTGAGACATGCCAAATGGCGAATTTAGAGTGATCCTCGATTAATTCGCTTACGCCCCCAACCGCAAGAACACGGCCTGCACTGATAATGGCAACCCTGTCACACAAAAGCTGAATTTCGCTCAGCAGGTGACTGCTGACAAATACAGCCATACCTTCGCTTGCAAGTTGTTTGATAAAGACACGAAGCTCCTTAATCCCTTTGGGATCCAGTCCGTTGGTTGGCTCATCCAGAATCAGCAGACGCGGGCGTCCAAGCAAGGCTTGAGCAATACCCAACCGTTGACGCATACCTAACGAATACGTTCTCACTTTATCATGAATTCGCTGATCCAGACGAACAATATCAACCACTTCCTGAATACGGGCATGATCAACACCAGGCTGCATCCGGGCAAAGTGCTCCAGGTTCTCCCAACCTGTCAAGTATGTATATACCTCGGGATTTTCCACGATAGAACCAACATATTGCAAAGCACGCTCAGGATCGCGATTCACATCGTAACCACAGACTTTTATTTTGCCTTCCGTCGGTTTGATCAGGTCAACGAGCATCCGAATGGTTGTTGTTTTACCCGCTCCGTTCGGACCGAGAAAACCAAAAATTTCTCCTGGCTTCACTTCAAAAGTCACATCTTTGATAATCCACTTGCGTCCTATTTTCTTCTTAAGATGCTGCACAGACAGTACATAATCGCTCTGTGGCTCTGCCATTAGTTCGTGCTCCCTTCTGCAGGTGTTTCAGCCTGATATTCCTGCGCGATCCGAACCGCAATCTCCTCGTACCCTGCACCATTGGGGTGGAAGTGATCGGAAGAGAGATACTCACCCAGATGATTTTCAAACAAATCAAAGGTTGGTACTAGCGTCATCTTATCCTCTTGGTTCAATATTTGGAGCGCAGCATCGTTCCACGCCGCTACAACCGCATTACCGGGTACCTCCAGTTCCTTCACATCACCAAACGGGTTGTATAGGCCTATGTACGCAATCTGTGCGTCCGGATTAATCTCCTTTACTTTCTTCAAAATCTCTTGGAGACGCTTGGACGTTTCGGGTAATGCTGCAGCCAGCGTTTCGGCGGTTGGCGGATCCTCCCCCTGCAAGACCTGACCACCCTGAAAGAGATCGTTAGCTCCAATGGACAACAAGATAAAGTTGGATTGCTGAAGTACATAACGTACACCCTGTTCATCCAGTTTACTTAGTAATGCCTCCGTTCTTAGGCCGTTAACTCCCAAATTGTTAAGAACCTGAACATCATATCCCTGCTCCTTCAAAAGATTGCCTGCACGCCTTACAAAACCTAGTCCTTCATCATCCCCCGTACCTCTAGCCAGAGAATCACCAATGACAGCCATTCGAATCTTACCGTCCTCGACTGGAGCTGCAGGTTTGCTGGCTTCATCAGCTGGCGTGTTTGAAGACTGCCTCGTACCTAATGCTGGATCTCCCTCTGGAAAGATGACATCTTTTATGGCATAACCAAAGCCGAATAATAGCAGAAGCGTTGCCAATACAGACACGGTACTGATCGTTCTCCAGATCCATGGCGCTGAATCAAGGGTTTTTCTTTTCATTCTTCACATCTCCGCTCATGTACGCCTGGTTGGGTACTTAGAATTTAAAATGGTTTTTACATTAAGATGACGCTTTTTCTAAATAACATAAATGTTCTGTCGTTAATTTGCAAATTTTGCCGCTCAATTCTTTTTGTAAATTTGTAAATGAAAAAAGGCTATGCCTCACACAGATTTCGCTGTGCTGACATAACCTTTTTTTCGATTTAAATCTGAAAATTGTTCATTCAAATGACTTATTTGCCGATAAATTCTTGAGCCCAGTACCCGTTGTAGTATCCAACACCGATTTGGGTGAAGTTTTTGCTCAGTATATTCGCACGGTGTCCTTCACTGTTCATCCACGCAGTAACCACTTCCTGAGGTGTTTTTTGACCTTTGGCGATGTTCTCACCAGCATAGCTGTAAGTTACTCCAAATTGTTTCATCATATCAAATGGAGAACCATAAGTTGGTGATTGGTGATCAAAATAGTTGTTATTGCTCATGTCTTTTGCTTTGGCAAGAGCAACTTTATCAAGCAGTGCATCTGAAGCCAGTGCGCTCAGACCTGCTTTGGCACGCTCAGCATTTACAAGTTTTACAACCTGTGCTGCAAAATCGGATTGTGCAGACTCATTACCACTGTTGCTTGTATTGTTACCTGTGTTGCCGCTGTTCTCAGGCTTTTCCGCTGGCGTAGCAGCCGGTTTCTCTTCTTGCGTTGGTTGAGACGGTTTTGTTGTTTCCGGTTTAGTTGTTTCTGGTTTAGTTGTTTCTGGTTTCGCAGTTTCGGGCTGTGCTGCTGGTTGTTTAACAACCTGACCATTCGATACCGTAATTCCGTTATCCTTCATCCACTTTTCAAGCCATGTTTTCAGGCTGGTTGCATCCGTAAGTTTAAATGTAGCTTTATATGTGGATACCTCTGCTGCAGATGCAGAAGCAGGGAGCATAATTCCTACGGCCAGTACAGCTGTCAGACTTCCAGCGACGACAGTTTTCAACAAGTTCTTTTTCAAATTCATTCATCTCCTCGAAAAGTAATTAGTTACAACTTTGTAATGAACACTCTAGCAGTATACCAATTCATACGAGTGATGTGAACCTATAAATTATGGAAAAGTTACTTTTTTGTAATCATTATTGTTGATTCAAAAGTATTCGGAAGGTTTAACTATTGAGGTCACGTACGCGCTAAGACATGATTATATATCTGTGCATACTGCAGAAGTTGGATGCGTGCACGCATACATAATAAGCTCTATAGCCTGTATATGTTGAAATAAGCCATTACCTGATTTTTTAATTGGATTGCCTACTGCCTATCATATAGGAAATACGTATTCAAAGGTGCGTCCTTTTTTAACCAAAAAAAAGACATCCGGAATCAATACATCTTGTCCGAATGTCTCGAGTTACCTATACATCAACGATCGGGTTGAAGGATAGGTACTTATGTTTTGAAGAATCTTTTCTATAGAAGGACTTTACTGAAACGATATCCTCTCTTTTGAAAACCAATGTGCTCATAGAAAGAATACGTTGATGAAGCAACTTCACGATTCGCACCGGTGACAAACAATTGTTTCCCACCTTGCTGTCTGCCCCAGTCCTCGGCACGAGCCATCAGACGACGGCCAATGCCGCCTCCACGGTGCTCTTGCCCTACAATCAAGGACGTAATTTGAGCGGCAGGTTCCGGATAGGCATGACTTTGCACACATTGCAAGCCGATCATACCAATAATTTGTTCATCCACTTCGGCAACAAGCATGCACGCGTTTGGATTATTCTCCAAACCTTCAATGCGCTCTTTCATGACATTGGCTGTTGTCGGGTAGCTGACCTCTCGCATCAGTCCCGTTACCGCTTCAGCATCTCGCAGTTCACACTCTCGGATCATCAGTACAGGGGCCTGGGCATTATTGGACATGATTTACCTCCACTTTCAGCATATTTGCGGCTTGAACCGCCGTTTTACGAGCTTCTTCCACATCGTGGCTAGCACTAAGTGCCACAGCCATCCGGCGTCCCACTTTGGCCTCAGGTTTCCCAAATACACGAACCTGAGTACGTGGAAGAGCCAGTGCTTCTTCAATCCCGCCTATAGTAAAGTCGGATGTTTCATGATTGGCTTTCAGCGTAGCTGAAGCTCCAGGTGTAAGCAGATGTACATCTGTCACAGGGAAACCAAGTATTGCACGCACATGCAGTGCAAACTCGGAGCTGTCTTGCGTGACCATGGTAACCATACCTGTATCATGCGGACGAGGGGATACCTCGCTGAACACGACTCCGTCTGAGGTCAAGAATAGTTCGACGCCGAACAGCCCATAACCACCCAGCTCATCGGTCACAGACTTGGCAATATCACAGGCTTGCTCCCATTGCTGCGGAGTCATTGCATGCGGCTGCCATGATTCGACATAATCCCCATCCTTTTGAATGTGACCAATCGGAGGACAAAATACAGTTCCTGATACGGATCTTACGGTGAGCAGCGTTATTTCACTGTCAAATTTCACAAAGCTCTCCACGATGACACGTACCGATTTGCCGCGTGCTCCAGATAGAGCAATATTCCAGCAATTCTCTACGTCATCCAGCGTGCGGCATACACTCTGCCCTTTGCCGGAAGAACTCATCAATGGTTTGATCACACAAGGTGTACCCAATTTACGAACGGCTTCTTGGAGTTCGTCCAAGTTGTTCGCGAAAAGATAGGATGCTGTCGGAAGCTTCAATTGTTCAGCCGCCAAACGCCGGATGCCTTCGCGATCCATGGTCAAACGGGCAGCACGTGCCGTCGGCACAACACAAAATCCCTCTTCTTCAAGCTCCAACAAGGCTTCTGTCGCAATCGCCTCAATCTCAGGTACGATGTAATGAGGTTTCTCCTTACGGATCAATTGTTTCAGAGCTTCGGCATCTAACATGTCGATGCAGTAAGACCGGTGTGCTACCTGCATGGCAGGAGCATTGTCATAACGATCTACAGCGATCGTTTCAACTCCCAGTCGATGGGCCTCAATAACGACCTCTTTTCCCAATTCTCCGCTACCCAGCAGTAGCATTTTTTTGGCTTGAGCCGTAAAAGGAGCACCCCACATGTTCTTTCCAATCCTCCCAAAGAGAAATCTTCTATATCTGTCTCTCTATTTTCGGGGTTTTGGTTAAAGATTGCAAGAGTGCTCCCTATTTTTCTTGTGAATTTTACAAGATTTTTTGTGTTTTTTCGATCAATTTTTACAATTACCGTTCACAGATTCGATACTCTTTCCATTCCTCCCAAATCAAGGATATGATTGTAATATTGATCTGAGATCACCAATGAACCTGATCCTACCTTCTTCCCGAGAGTTCAGCAACCTGTAATATGCCGATTTTTCTCTCGGAAAATGTCATTATGTGAAGAAACATAGGCCATCTTAGGCGCCTTCGGATTCAAGTATTGTTTCGCACTGTTTACCGCCACAATCGCATCATTAAAAGCTCCGGCAATCAGTCGTACTTTACTCTCATGGGTTGCACAATCTCCTGCCGAAAAAATACCGGGTACATTGGTCTCTGCAAGCTGGCTCATTACAATCATACCTTCGCTCATCTCCAGACCGCAGCGGGCAAGGCCACTTACGTGGCTTGTATACCCATGACTAACCACAATTTCATCCACTTCGAGCAAAACATTCTCCCCGGTGTCTACGTGAGTTATAACCACCTGATGTATGCGGTCCCCATTCCCGTGTAACCGCGTAATTTGATAGGGTGTACGCACATCCGCTATGTTTTTCATATATTTCACATTTCGTTCCATGGCGCGAAATTCCGATTGACGGTGAACAACTGTTACAGTTTCAGCTTTTTCCGCGAGTTCGATAGCCCAGTCAACAGCACTATTGCCTCCGCCAGAGATCAACACATGTTTACCTGTAAATCGTCCCAGACTTTGCAACGTATAATGGAGATTGCTCCGCTCATATTCACTTGCTTCTTCCATTTCAAGCCTTTGAACTTCAGCGATTCCTCGACCTATTGCGATAATAATGGAGCGTGTATAATGCAACTCGCCCTCGTCAGTATGCAAGGCGAATAGTCCGTTGTCCAGGCGAGTGAATCTGTCTACGCTACGATTCAACACAACGGTTGGATCAAAAGTGGTCGCCTGCTGGACGAGCCACTCAATCAACCTGGAGCATTTCATAGGTGGCACTCCGCCCACATCCCATATCGTTTTATCCGAATAGGTATGTAGAAACCCGCCAAGCCGATCTTTGCCTTCAATCAATTTCACTTTCATTTCGCGCATACCCGCATAGAAGGCCGCATACATGCCTGCAGGGCCGCCGCCAATGATTGTCACATCATAAATGTCTTCTTTATGCATTTCGGACACATCCGTTCTGGTTTTATCAATCGAAAGCAACTCTGGCAATATTAAGGTCTACCTTATTTGTTCTTCTCCTTAAAAGCAGCAACGATATCATCAATCACATAACTGTCGGCAAGCGGAGACATTCCCAGATTGAACCATTCCTTTCCACCAACCATATAGACATGATCATTCTTGACCGCATTCAGATTTTTCCACAGTGAGGTGGTTAACATCTCGTCAAACTTGCTTTTTATTTCCTTGTTCGTCTCATCATCCAGTTGTACGATCAGATGATCTGCATCGTATTCGGGCAATACTTCCAAGGATACGGACATTGCAGTTTCGGATTCAGGAAAATTAGGGAGTGGTTGCAAACCCAGCTGTTTATGGACGAATCTTCCCCGATCAATGTTCTCGCCATGTAAAATAATTTCCTTCTCCATCACTCTGATGTACAGCACAGTCTCGTCACCAATCAGGTTGTGCAGCGTTTCGGCGCCTTGTTTCTCATGCTGCTCCAGGGTTTGTATCACCTGTTCGGCCTGCTCTTCTTTCCCCAGAATCGCTGCTATACCACGCAGTTCATCTCGCCAGTCATTATGCTCTGGCAGCAGCACGGTTGGAGCAATCTGCGAGAGCTGATCATAGTCCTTTTTCGACCACCAGACAGGAGCAATAATTAAGTCAGGGCCTGCATCAAGAATCGCTTCAAAGTCAGGTGTTCTTGCGATGCCCATCTTCAACGTATTGGAGAAAGGGTCTTGCAGATATGCGGGAAATTCGGAATGATAGTTCTGTACAGCCACAGGTACGATACCGAGTGCATATAAAAACTCCGGGTATACAACCGACAGAGCGATTACCCGTTGTGGTGATTCCGGTATGGTAATATCGCCCATTTCAGTGTGGACCACTTTTACCTTGTCAGCTTCTGCTGCTGATGAATGGGGCGCTCCTGTTGCTTGCGCTTCACTTGAAGACACCTTCTGACTGGTCGGACTACATGCAGAAATCATGAGTAAAATCAAAATTGCACACACCATTGTAAACCCTTTGAACTTCACTTCGTATGTACCCCCTATATGTCAATGAGATATGATAATGAGCAATTAATAATAATTATCATTATCATTTAGATATAGGAGTAGTATATTAAATTACGTTCCTGCATGATATTGACGATTCGGACTTTTTGCTATGGACGATCTTGCCAGAGCTTTAATATTTCATCCAGCATCAGTTCATGGGTAAACGCAGTGTAATCCAGCAGAACGCCCGGCATGAGTATATCAATGCATCCATTTTGGACTGCTGTCGTATCATTCCAACCTTCAGAGTTTTGAAGAGCGTTCCACGTTTGCTTAGACTTTTCATCCTCCTCCACGATCAACAGCATTCTATCTATTGAGAGCTTCGACAGTTCTGTAACTTTCACTGTTCCCAGCTTCCAGTATGCCTCTATCCCTTCAGGACCGTTCATTTGCAAGTCCACATAAAATACAGAAGCTATGCTCCTCGGCCCCAGCACCTGCAGCACTTCGCCATGTACTCTCAGTACAAGCAGCCGTTCTTCCCGAACGCTGTCTGCAAGCTGTGTTCTGACCATCGCTGACTTCTCATCATATCTTTGCAGCCACGCCTCCGCAACATCTGATCTGTCCAAAAAACGGGCAACATATTTCAGGTGATCCCGCCAATCCCCCTCATCCTGCGGAATGATGCATACTGGTGCAAGGGAACGAAGCTGATGAGCCAGCGTGTCCGACATTTCTCCCTCAACGGTGATGATATAATCCGGATCCACCATGCGAAGCTGCTCCAGCCATATGGCTTCCACCTCAGCCAGCGGCATGACTTTGTTCGTTTCATATTTGCGTCTGTAATACTCAGTCCATGGATGACGCGCCTTTGCGGCACAAGGAATAATCTGCAAGGCAAGGAGAGTTCCTATGCTCAAGGAATGAACAGCTGCTATTTTTTGCTTGCTGCCCTGTATAAATGCTGCTGGGGGAATACCCGAGATTTGCTTGAATTTACGCCGGAAGTACATTTCATCCTGATAGCCCACGTATGATGCAACATCCTTGAGTCGATAATTATGATCGTTTCTCATTAAAATCTGGGCTTGCTTGATTCGGAAAAAGGTCAAATAGTCCATCGCACTGCAACCATATCTTTTTTTGAATAAACGCATGAAGTGACGAGAGCTCATTCGTGCAATGGTCGCCAGCTCCTCAATCGTTATTTTGTTCATATAATTTTGTTCGATGTAGTCCTTTACATGTTCTACGGGAGAAGTGGAAAAACGCTCTTCTGCACGTACCACATCGTTGAACATTGTATACAGTAATTCCTGAAAACGAATTTGACCATAGTACCTTTGTAAACCATTCTTACTCCGCGCTTGCTGATAGATCATCTGACAGAGCTCACCAACCGCAACCGACGAAGCACATATGACCTCAGCGTCACAGGGATCCCCCAGAAGTTGCTTCATAATATCGAGAACTGCAGGATCATCTTGTTCCGCCAAATGCATCACTTCGAAGTTCATATGATACACCCCTCTTTCATCCAGTGAATGAACATTTGCCTCAACCAACTGCCCAGGGTGTCCGATGTACCACGCTCCTGCACGTAATTCAATAAAGTTGCCATCTACTGTTAACCAGCCCTGACCACTAGCCATAAACAATAACATATATGTGTCCAGGAAGTGTTTTCTCAAACACCAATTCCTTACATAATCGCTTGCGCCAGGTTGATCCACATGTATGAGCTTAAAGTGAAGATGATCCAGCTTGTCAAAACGTTTTAATTGCATTTCGCTATGTGCTTCCTGCATCGTTCTCCCTCCAGCCGTCCCGATTCGTTCTTCTGGTAATCCTTAAAATATAGCACAATTCCGTGAATGAACTAAGTGCCAGTAGGAACAGCTATACACGCGCCCCTTCGCAAAAAACGGCCCGCACAGCACCTTTTGAATAAAAAAAGACACTCCGGGCATTCCTATTCCCTGCCTCCAATAAAACAATTTGCTTATCTTGAAGGAAAAACCAGGGTTATAGGGTGCCGGAGTGTCAAGAGAATCAGTCACAAAAATCTAAAGCATACCTTGGCCAGAATTCATGTTATAAAAATCTGTATTGCGCTTCGATGAGACCATTATAAACGCCTTGTTTCTGGATAAGTTGCTCATGGTTTCCTTCTTCCTTGATTTCGCCATGATCCAGAACGATAATATTATCTGCATTTCGGATCGTCGAGAGTCGGTGAGCTACCATGAAAGACGTTCTGCCTTTAAGCAGTACTTTCAGTGCTTCCTGAATTTTGAGCTCTGTCTCGGTATCAATGCTTGCTGTTGCTTCGTCCAGAATGAGAATCCGCGGGTCTGCGAGCAAGGCACGGGCGAAAGACAGCAGCTGCCGTTGTCCCATGGACAGCACATTCCCTCTTTCTTCAACCTCCGTATCATATCCGCCAGGCAGTTTCATAATGAATTCATGGGCATTGACTGCTTTCGCAGCATCCTCCACCTCTTCATTCGTTGCATCAAGTCTGCCAAAACGGATATTGTCACGAATCGTTCCGGAGAAGATAAAGGTATCCTGCAAGACAATGCTTACCTGACTGCGCAAGCTCTCAACAGTGATATCCTGTATATCATGGCCGTCAATCGTCAGCCTTCCGCTGGTAATATCATAGAAGCGGCTAATCAGATTGATAATTGTACTTTTTCCTGAGCCTGTGTGACCAACCAGTGCGATGGACTCTCCTGCTGCGGCTGTAAAGCTGATTCCTTTTAGCGCCTGTCTGCCTTTCTCGTATTCAAATACGACATTGTCAAAAACGATATCGCCTTTAATAGAAGGAATCGGCTTCGCACCCGGTTTGTTCGCGATGCTTGGTTTCTCATCCATGAATTCGAAAATGCGTTCAGAGGAAGCCATGGCTACCAGCAGTTGATTGTACATCTGGCCCAGACGGTTGATCGGATCCCAGAAGTTACCGACATAGTTGGCGAAGGCTACAAGCAAACCAACGGTTAACTGACCATCTTGAATCAGGTAAGCACCAAACCAGAACAGGATCAATGTACCGAAACCGCCGGTAATTTCAATCAGCGGTCCAAAGCCCTGGTTCATGGCTGATGCTTTGTCCCACGATTTTTTGCTGGACAGGTTCATGTTGTCAAAGTACTTCATGTTCTCTTTTTCCTGTGTGTACGCCTGAGTCACGCGAATCCCCTGAATGGATTCATTCAAGTGGGAGTTAATGCGGGAGTTCTTCATCCGAACATCCTGCCAGGCCCGGCGGATAAGGACCCGCAGCTTGGTGGAGATGATAAACATGATTGGTACCGTAATAATGACAGCAAGACCGAGTTTCCAGTTTATGAGCATCAATATGACGATAATCCCGAGTAACTGCACGCAGTCGATCATGACGTTGACCGCACCATTTGTGAACAAATCCTGCAAGGAGTTGATATCATTCGTGACACGAACGAGTACGGACCCCGCCGGTCTTTTGTCAAAAAAGTTAAAGGACAGCTTCTGGATATGTTTAAACAGATCCGAGCGAAGGTCATAAATAACCCGCTGTCCTATAATGTTAGTTAATTTGATCCGGTACGTATTGGCAGCCCATTGAATGAGATAGAGCAGGAGTACCGAACCCCCAATGATATATAACAGGGTCATGCTTGGCAGTCCATTCTCTGGTGCTATGGCTCTGTCAATCGCCAGACTGATCAAGAAAGGAACAGATAATTTCGTGATCGTACCCAAAATCATCATCAATATGATCAGTGGCAGGAGCTGCCTTGCGTAAGGTTTCATATAACCGAACAAACGTCCAAATTCTTTCCAGTTAAACGGCTTCTCAATAATCTCATCGTCCTGATAGACGAATCGTTCATTTAGATTCTTCTCTGAGGTCTCTTTGACCTCGCGCCTGTCTGCTACCGTTTCGGCACTCATGAGTTCACCTGCTCCCCAGCCTCCCGCTTGCCGCGGGCGATATAATCTGCGTATTGAATCTTGTAAACATCCTGATATGGTCCAGGTTCTTCAATGAGACGTTTGTGTGTACCGCGCTGAACGACACGCCCTTCATCCAGTACCAGTATCTCATCTGCATGTCGCAGGGAGGAAATACGGTGTGCAATAATAAAGGTCGTTCTTCCTCGCATGACTTCCTGGAAACCGGACTGGATCTCATGCTCGGTCTCCATATCCACTGCACTAGTCGCATCGTCAAGCACCAGAATTTTCGGATTTTTCAGCAATGCTCTTGCAATCGCAATCCGCTGTTTCTGGCCGCCGGACAGACCCATGCCTCGTTCACCAACAACCGTGTCATATCCGTCTGGAAACTCCATAATGAAATCATGTGCCTTGGCCAGCTTCGCTGCACGAATAATTTCATCCATGCTTACGTTTTTGAGACCATACGAGATATTGTTGCGTATGCTGGAGGAGAACAGGAACGTTTCCTGGAATACGGAAGCGATCTGGCTCCGCAAGCTGCGAATGCCCATGTCTTTAATATTTTTGCCATCCAATTTGATGGTTCCCGAATTGACGTTATATGCACGCATCAGAAGCTGAATTATGGTGGATTTACCGGAACCTGTGCCTCCCAGGAAACCGATAACCGAGCCCGGAGGTGCATCAAAATTAATATCGGTTACTGCCGCCATTTTATTGCCATACGCAAAGGTGACAGAATCAAAAGTGACATGTCCCTTAACCTGATCAGCCTCGACAATGATTGGATCTTCAGTCTCCTGCACGTCCACCGGTGTATGCAACAGTTCAAGCACCCGTTCGCCCGAAGCTTTGGATTGTGTATAGTTGTTGATATGGAATCCAAGGTTCCACATGGGTCCGATTATGTACCAGATCAAACTGAAAAAGGCAACGAGTTCACCTAGTGACAACGTTTGATTGATGACCATTCTTCCTCCCATGACGAGAAGCAGTACAACGCTTACAGAGGCCAGAATCTCCATGATGGGAAAATAGCGACTCCACAATGTTGCAGCATGAATCTGATTCGTTTTGTAACGCTCGTTGCGTGTGGAAAACTTCTCCACTTCGTAAGGCTCACGTGCAAAAGATTTTACGGTACGCACTCCAGTGATATTTTCCTGTACGGCTGTCGTCAATGAACTGAGCGCCAGTCGCATCTCCTGGAATGCAGGGTGGATCTGGGATTCAAATCTTAGCGCAACAAAGGCAAGCAGAGGAATACATATGAGCGTCAGCAAGGTAAGCTGCCAACTCATCGTCATCATCATGATTGCGCCGAATACGACCATCAAAACCATGTTGAGAATCTGTGCAAAACCAAATCCGATAAAGTTACGGATGGCTTCCAGGTCTCCCGTGAGGCGGGACATCAGATCACCCGTCTTGGCCGTATCATAATAACGGAAGGATAAAAATTGAAGCTTCTCGTAACATGCGTTACGCAGTCGGTACGCCAGGAAGTTACCAAGGCGTCCTCCATAAAACCCGTGTAAAAACTGCATTCCCGCTTTCAAAATCACAACACCTAACACGGTCAAAGCAAGTATGGGAACGTCTTCAAAATTGCGCGGTATAATTACGTCATCAATCAGTATCCTGAGCAAATTCGGATACACCAGCCCGAGTGCAGTCGCTATGGCGAGGAACAAGATTGATACAAATAAATACGTGCGCTTTTCCCAAAAAAAGGTTTGCAGTTGCCTGAGAACATCCATGTTTCTCCTCCTCTTGTCTCGTTCAAAAACAGTATGAACATTTATGAAGTTTATCACCGTCCCCCATTCGCGGCAAAGCGAATAACTGACCATATTCAGGCTACTTTCTCCTTAATGCGTCATTAACAGGAACAAAAGACCACCTATCAATCAAATGTTTGAATATTCTCTTTGTTTCAGGTTGTTCGGACAAAAAAAGGCTCCCTGTATGACCTGGTCGGTCAGGAGCCTTTTTGCGGATACATATGCATACACTTTGCGTGTATACTTATTCGTGTACGAATTGCTGCACTTGGACTGAAAGACTATGCCATTTCTCTGCTGGAACGCCGCTTGTCAGTGTCTCATTCAATGCAGCAACAGCTTCCTTCAGTCGATCCTCCAACTGGCTGGATTGATGCTGCAGCGACTGATGCAGTTGGGCATCGTAGAACTGAATCAGTTTTTCCTGTGCAGCGGGAAGGACGCCAGCCACCATTTGTTTAATTACCGGATCCAGCGCTTCCTGGAGTCTCTGTCTCCCCTCCCCTTCAAAGAATTGCTTCGGATTGCGGAAATAGCTAAGATACGTTTTCCAGCCCGACGGTTCCTCCAGCCGGATCTCTTCCAGCACAGGTGTGCTCCAGTTTTCATTAAAAGCAAGCGAAAGATCCATTCCTCCGGATCGTTGTAGTTCCTGAACGCAATCATCGATCTGCTTCATTAACCAGCTCTTCCCTGCCTGCTCCAGTCGGAGTGTAGTCGCAAGCAATTCCTGTTCCAGCTCTACAGCGATCATACGCAGCAGTTCTCGTCCGCATGCAGCAAATGCACCTTTCAGATTGCCACGGTCTTCACGCAGAACGGAAGGATGGAACGCTTCTGCCATAAACAGTCCCAGGCGATAACCGAGCCGCTGTCTGACATGAAAAAGTAATTCAACCGTTTCCTGAGCAAGTTCTTCTCTCATGGATCGCTCGGAAAGGGTTCGAATTCGTGCGAGGGATTGATCCATGACGGCATGCAGTTCTTGCCTGCGCTGCTGCAGCACCTCTTCACCCTGAACCGCATCGTGAGCACGCTGATCCAGCCGCTGAATAACCCTTGACAGCTCTTCAGCAGCACCTCCAACAGCCAGGTCGGCAAGTTCCGAGCCAGCGAACCGATTAAACTCTTCCTCAAAACGGATAAAACCTGATTGCTCCAGCATATCCGTATCCCCCGTGCTTTTACCTTCCATTGCAAGCAGGCTAGAAACGGGAAATAATCGTGGTGCCCGAATCCCATTGGTTCGCAGCTGAGTACTGACATGATCCAGTACCTGTCCAAGCTCTTCTTCGGATGATGATAAATCACTGGCGTTTACCACAAAGAACATCTGATCCATGGCGGAGCTGTCTTTCACCCGTCCCAGTTGATTGAGAAACTGACGATCCCCCTGGGAGAAGGCATGGTTATAGTAGGTTACGAAGATAAGCGCGTCCGCGTTCTTCATATAATTGAATGTTACACCTGTATGACGGGCATTCACCGAGTCGGCTCCGGGTGTATCCACCAGAACAATGCCTTGTTCCGTAACATCACAGCTGTAGTACAGATCAATGCTGTCGACAAAACAGGATTTCCGTTCATTGGCCACAAAATCGCGGTACCCGCCTAGGTCCACCTGAACATCTTGACCAAGCTGATCTGCCGTGTCATCCCAGCCTGCAGCCGCCGCCTGCAGGAAGCTGTAGTGCGGCCGTCCTGCGGGATGCACATCTTGTGGCGATAGGGATTTGACCTGTTTCTGCCAATCCGCTCCCGGTTCGCCCAATCCGAGCAAACGGAAGGAATAAGCCAGATCTTCCTGAAAAGCTGCCTGGGTCTTCATTCGGACCCGGGCCGTTCCATGCTCCGCGCCCCCGGCCGGAGCCATGATCCGGTTAATCGCCGCTGTCGTTGGATGCGGGGATACGGGGAGTACAGCTTCGCCCAGCAACGCGTTGGCGAAGGAGGACTTCCCGGCGCTGAATGCTCCGAACAGCGCCAGGGTGAACGTGCCGCCCGCAAGCGAAGCCGCGCGTGCACGCAGATCCCGTACCGCCGAACCCATGGCGGGGTACGGCTCTACCAGCGCAGCGGCGGCTTCCAGCCGTGCCGCAGCTGCGTCCAGGCGCCGGCGGCGCTGTGCGCCAGCCGCCGGCTGCATATGCGCCGCAGCTTTGCGCGGCGGCGCCTCCGTCTGTGGCTGCACCGCCACAGACGCTGATGTGCCCGGGTCAGAGCCGTGAGCTTCGCTCGGCTCTTGCGCGGGCACATGCGGGCCACGCACCTCCGGCAACAGCCCGGAGGTGAGGGGGCCCGCAGGAGGCAGCAGGCTGCGCAGCCCTGCTGCCTCGGCGGCGGCGGTGCGCTGCAGCGCCGTATAGCGCGCCGCCGCCGCGGATTGCGCCAGCAGCGCTGTGCGTCTGGCGTCCAGCGCCTGGAGCGCGGCTTCGCCCTGCGCGCCCAGCGCCTCAAGCATCCGGTCGGCCAGCATCATGGCCGACCTGCGGTAGCGTGCCTCAATCTCGCCCCGCACCTCCTTGCTGAATTGAAGCACGTACTCGGGAGACACCTCTGCGCCAGCGCTTCGTTTCATCTCCAGTAGTGCTTCATCCAGAACAGGCAGTTCGGCATTCAACGCCTGTTCCCAGTCCGGACTCCACAGCTGATGCGTTTCTCCCAGCTTCCGAAGCATGGTGCGAATATGCACTTCCACTTGACCGGAAGTTTGATCCTGAAGCATTTTCACAAGTTCAGCTGCACGGCGCTGCTTCTCCTGTTCAGTTTTACCGCCTGAGAAGAGCAGTCCAACCCGAAACCCAGGTTTCCGGCTCTCAAGATAGGAGGCCGCCGACGTACGGATATCTGCGGGAGTAAGATTTGCATTTGCTAACAGGGACTCCAGCTCCCCACGGAACTTCTCACGCTCACGTGCGGGCTTGGCACGAAGCTCCTCTTCTTCAGCCTTTAACTGATCAAGCTCTCGTTCGAGTCGTTCAATGCCCTCCTGTCCTCCGATCTCCTCCAGCAGAGCCGCCTCTTCGTCCTCACGCTGTTCCGCCTGTCTGATCAAGTGCTGCTCAGTGATATGGCTGGCTGAACTTGCAAGGCTATGACGAATTAGAGCTTCCTTCTCTTTCAACATGTGTTGAATCAAATCAGGGAGCACATTCCATTGATTATAACGATGATCCTTATCGCGAAGCGAAGTGAACAAGAGGCCGTCATACCTGACTTCCCACGCGCCAAAAATCGCCTCTACGCCTTTTACATAGTCGTCGAACGCAAGCTCCCGTTCCCGATGCTTATCAATCTGATTCACAATGAGAAACAATGGCTTACCCCAATCCGACAGACTTTTGGCAAAAGACAAATTGCTCTCAGACTGAACATGATTATAATCCATCACATAAAACACCACATCAGCAAGGTGAAGCGCCGAATGTGTTGCCAAACCATGTCCCCGGTCAGTCGAGTCCACTCCTGGTGTATCAAGCAGCACAGCGTCATCGGATAGCAAAGGAATATCATCCCACACTTCAATGGAACGATATGCACCACCATTTTTGCAGTACTCCTCCAACTGCTCAGGTGAGACCTCGATGGGATTTGCCAGTCCTCCCTGATTGTCAGCGCTTTCGTTTGCAGCCGTATAGATCAGCGCTCGCGGCGCACCATTGCGAATGGACACGACATTGGCACTTGTCGGAACAGGACTTGATGGCAGCACCCGTTTACCACATAAACTATTGATCAGACTTGATTTTCCTGCTGAGAAGTGTCCACAAAACGCGATCGTCAGTTGCTTCATTTCGGCCTTGTTCATCAGATCCGTTAAAGCCTGTACAGCAGTATGGTCTCCTGTCTGCTCCATTGCCTTGCGCAGCGAAAGCAGTGGTTCAGCCAATTCTACTGGGTAATCTGTTCTGGTCATGTCTGGCCTTCCCCCTGGCTCCTCTTAATTTGGCATTTGCATCATGCCTTTATCTCATAATAAATGTATTTTAACATTAGACGAACCGAATTTGAACGGTTTACACGTTATGGAGCTCTGCCATGCAGGAAGAGAACATCATTTTTGCTAAAAAAAATAAAACCGATCTGTCGGTTTTATCTGTGTTGTGGCTCTATTGCCACTGTGCATACCTATGTATTTATGTATGTTGCACTCAATGCCGGCATGATTTTATGTGATAAGCTCGATGCCAGCATTGATGCAACATGTCTTGCGTTTACCAGGAGATTAGGAAACAGCATTCTCCAGGGAAGGCAGCAAAATTTCAAATACTTGTCCATGCTGCAAAATAGTGATGTCTCTTCCTTTGTCTCTCATAACCACAACTTCCGGTTTTGTGGACATACGCTCCAAATAGTGCTCAGGCACGTCGCCAGAGTGGCTTACTGTGATGCCTTCGACTTCTTTCTCTTCGTTTTCAGCCATTTCCTGTTCAACGATTTGTTCAAAAATATCGGAGAAGGCCTCAAAATTGTCAGTGTACACGGAAATGCATTTCATGATTACTCATCCTCTTCTGCTCATTAATTTATTTTTCGTTTTGGGGTTGTAGCACGTTCCTTATCTTTCCTGATTTGGGACGTTTTCATACGCTTTTTCCCTTCCCGGCATACGTCCAGCAATGGACAGATGTGACATCCAGGATTTTGAGCCTTGCAATGGTAGCGTCCAAAGAAAATAATCCGGTGGTGAGTTAAAGTCCACTCATCCCGGGGTACGCGCTTCATCAGTTTTTTCTCGACTTCAAGTACGGAGTCGTCCCAGCCTGCCAGCCCGAGCCGTTTGGATACACGTTCAACATGCGTATCCACCGCAATGGCCGGTACACCAAATGCATTGGAAACAACCACATTTGCAGTCTTCCGCCCTACACCTGGCAGCGTCACAAGCTGATCATGTTCCTGCGGTACATCACCGCCATACTGCTCTATTAAAATACGGCACATGTTCTGAATATGCTTGGCCTTGTTCCGGTACAAGCCAATACGCCGGATGTCCTGTTCCAACTCTTCGAGCGGAACCGCCAGATAGTCGGCAGGACTGGTGTACTTTTGGAACAAGTCTGCGGTCACCTTATTTACCGTTTCATCGGTACACTGGGCAGACAACAGGACAGCTACAGTCAATTCAAACGCATTGCTGTGATTTAATTCGCAATGTGCATCAGGGAACATTGCTTCCATTGTATCGAGTATGTGCCTAACAGTCGCTGCATTCATGAAGAGCTACCTCCCACAAAATCACCACACCGAGTGGAGACTTACTTCCAAGCTTATTTCGAGTGCTCTGCGGGGACGCCAAAAAGCTTGCAAAAAAAACGTCCTGATGGGGGAAAGATCCCGCATCAAGACGGTCATTCTTTTGATCCTCGAAAAAAACGATTACTGTTTTTGGATCTCCATGACTACGTTATTCAGGAGATACAATACAATATTATCATTATCTTTGAGAGATTGCACGCTTAAAGTGTTGTCGCCCTGGTGAACAAATACGCCTGTACCAAGTGCAAAACGGTAATTGGTGTCTGAAGTAGACTCGCGTTTAACCAAGATTTGGTTACCAACTCCATCATAGGACCAGAACTGTTTACTCATAATGGTCATCACTCTGAACCTAGTGGAATTGTCCGTATCCTTGGTCATTTCGACACGATCACCCACCGTAAGACTGTTTAGTGTGGTTAGCGTGGAGCCCGACTTGATTACTTTTACAGCACCGCTAACAGGTACCGTTTCGCTCTGTCCGTTAAACAACTTCAGTGTTACCGAAGTCGCATCAACAGATGTCACTTCTGCAAACGTACGTTTCACAACCTGAACCGCTTTAGGTGTGGTTCCTTCGAAAGTGACGTTAATCAGATTGCCAGCAGCCAGTTGGGAAGCTGTAATGCTTTGTCCACTTTCACCTGTCAAAACAGCCTGATCCACGTAAAACTGACTTGTCAGTGAGTCCGATTTCACACGAACACGCCCATTGGTCTCTACAGATATGACTTCAAATTGTGCCACGGTGTTTAATGACACTTTTTGTACGTAATCCTGATTGGAACCTAGTGTAACGGTTACTTTATCACCAATCTTCAGATCACTTAGACTTGCTCCGGACTTGTTATAGATCTCAATCGCCGGAACGGTAGAATAAGGAACGGTGATGGTTTGGTTACCAGACAATAAGCTGATCGTTTTTTTGCTGGTATCCATGCCGCTGAGCGTACCTTCATATTTGTATATGAATTTTACGGACAACGCTCTTGTTCCGACATATGTCAGATCGAGTTTGCGTCCTTCGTTCAAAAGCGATTCCAATCCAGCCAGCGTAGGCTTGGTTGTATTGTAGTCCAGCTTCGTTTTGTCATCCAGCGTAAATACAAACGGTTTTTTGTTACTGTCCAGTACAGTCAACACTTTTGTTTTGCTGTTGTAGGAAACCACGGAAGCTCCGTTCATTGGTTCCATCTGACGTCCAATGACCTGAATTCGTGTTACACGATCTTCCCCATTCAGCGTCAGTTCCACCTGGTCACCATTCGTTGCATCCGTAATCAGGTCAGACAGTGACGCATCCTGAATGCCGTTAATGACTACTTCCGGATTTTCAGCCAGCAGTTTGGCCTCAAGAGAGCCGCCTTCACGTTTGAACGTTAATGTGGATTGATTGCCACCGATCTCTACCAACGTGCCACGTACAGACTGCTCTACACCCTGAGACAATTCAATGGATTGCAGAACGCTATCCTTCACCGTGTATTTCACTGCACTGCCTGCTTTAAGCTCTGCGAGGGACAAAATTCGATCCTGATAACGAATGATCAGGTTATCACCATACGCAAACTGCTCAGTGGCTCCTGCAGCATTGGTGAACTTGATCGTTTTCCCAGTTGTGCTCACTTCCGCAATCACACCGCTGTCGCTCTTGTTGACAATGCCAGACTTCACGCGAATTGCGACAGTCTTTTTGTCAGCGGAGAAGGTCTCGCGCTGTACTTCAATGATGCTGTCTGCCGTAATATCAGACAACTTAATGGCCTTCCCGTTCTGGTCGATAAATGCCGTTGCTTCATCATATCCGTAAGTTTCATAGTTCTCGCCAACAAAGATACCAATTTTATTGCCAGATAACGAACGTGCAAACGTGCCTTCAACGCTCTCCACCTGCGGTGTCGCATCAATTACTTCCACATAAGCTGCAGTTCCTGCAGATCCAACCACTTGTACTTTTGTATAGAGCTGAACATTGGGTTCTGCTGCACGTGTTTCACTGTCTTTTGTAAAGTAGGGTGTGCTGCTGTTGACCGCAAAGTTCATTGCTTTGCCATCCACCAGCATGCTGATCTGACCATCTTTTAATCCAGTCACATATCCTGTGAATGTGTTCGGATACGCTGTATCAGTTAACGCCTCTCCTCTGCTGAAGAAAGTCGCTAGTTGGGCACGCGTTACCGAGCCGGTTGGATTAAATTTATTGCCTTCCACACCTTTGGCAAGCTCCAGGCTCACCGCCAGATTGACGTAACCTTTGCCATCTTCGGAGATGCTTGCATCATCGGCGAAGCCAGTGGACTGACTGTTCTGTGCCTTCGCTTCAGCCTCTTTGTTCAATGAACGGATCAGCAATTTAGTAATCCACTCACGCGATGCAGGCTTTTGTCCCCATGTTGTTTTGGAAACGTCTGCTGTGGATTCTTCCGTTTTATCAATCAGTCCCAGTTGAAGCGCCAAAGCGACATATGGCTTGAAATAGTTCCCCACTTCCATATTTGTCGGTAATGCCGTAGCCGTGCTGTCGTTCAACTGGCCTTCCTGGTTCATAAAACGGATCGCCATGGTTACGGCTTCCTGTTGTGTTACCGCATCTCCAGGACGGAACAGACCATTGTTACCGAGAAGGATACCTTGGTTCGCCAGTTTATATACATGTTTCTCAGCCCAGTATCCAACCTTGATATCATTGAACAAACCTGAAGGTGCAGTCGTATTGCTTACAGCTGCAGTCTGGCTTTGCTCCGCTTCTTTTGATTCTGCTGCCATGGCAGCTCCGCCAGCGCTAAGGGCCATCATGCCTGCAAGCACGGCTGATACTACTTTTTTAGAGTGTGATGGATTGTTATATTTAAAAGTCACCTATGATTTCCCCTCTCATGTAAAACGGTCGATATCCCTTTGAAAACGGTAAATACAACATGCTGCAGCGAGGCTATTCGGATCTTGTCATTGGATGCTCAAGATCGACATGGCCCATTAAGCTCTCAGATTGCTGCCCGTCCACCAGCAAATCAAGCGATTTGACTTCATCAAACTGGAAGAATGTTTTCTTCAAGGCATCAATTGCATATGCTTCTCCACCTGCACCAAGACGCGCGGTATCAGGCATATGAATATCCAATGTGAGTGCACCAGCATCAAATTTTACGGACTTCAACTCAATCTCTTTGGCCCATAGTGGAACAAGTTTGTCATCTGCCGTTTGTTGTAAAGCTGCAAATGCTTCCTTGTACTTGTCGTCATCTGCTGCATAGGAGATACTTGCAGTGGCTTCATGCAGATCCAGCTCTTCCGGATCGGTATAAAACACCTTGATTGTTTTTTGCTCTGTACCCTGTGAAGGGCTGTTGGAATCCGTAGAAGTTCCTCCCGAAGAAGTTGTTCCTTCCGTACCCGAGCTGGAAGGTGTCGAATCCGGTTCAGATGTCGTCCCTTCTGTTTCCACAGTTACAGGATCCGTAATTTCGGTATCATTTGTCTCGTTCTCATTATTTTGATCCTCAGGGACGCTAACTTCTGTTCCTGCCCCCTGAGTCTGACTTGGAGCAGGAGCTGCTGTTGGCTTGCTTCCACATCCGGCAGCAACTGCCATAACCGTCACCAACAGTGCTGCAATCCATAATTTTTTGTTCATTCTAACTCCGCCTCCTGATCATAAGGGTTGACCCTTATTTAATTCCCAGATACTCCTTGATTCCTGCAACAATACCCTTGGCAACACTGTTTTGGAAACTTTCAGTGAACAGAGCTGCTTCATCGCTCTTATTGCTCAGGAAACCGCCTTCCAGCAGAACAGCTGGCATTGTCGTTTCACGGGTAACATGGAGGCTTGCCGTTTTCACGCCACGATCCTTCAATCCGGACGATTGCAGAAGATGCTTGTGCATGATGGTAGCCAATGCCTTACTGGTGGAGCGGGTATAGAATGTTTCTACACCGTTGGCAGCAGCAGGCCCACTATTGGCATGAATGGAAATGAAAATATCCGCATTTACCTTCTCGGCAATTTTTACACGTTCACTCAAAGCCAGAAACGTATCATCGCTGCGCGTCAGCACTACGTCAATTTTAGACTCTTTTTTCAGCAGTGCTTCCACTTTCAAAGCCATCGCCAAGTTGAAATCTTTTTCCCGTTTTCCGGTTACGCCAATTGCTCCAGGATCCTGATCCCCATGTCCTGCATCAATCACGACAACTTTCTTGCCGTTATCTCCAACTGGAGAAGTAGGTGTCGCGCCTTGTTTGTTCAGATCAACCATAATCAAACCAGAATCGTTTTGAACGTCATAACCTTTAGCATTGGAAAGATCAATGACAAAACGAACAGTAGAAGGGCTGTTGCTGTATAACGAATACCGAATCTTGGAAACATCGGGATAACCGCTGACTACAAGCTGTCCATTCTGGTTGCTGTCAAGAGCTTGTCCCTCACTGAAAGAATCAGCAAATGCGGTATTAGGTAAGTCGATCACGATTCGATCCGGTCCTGTCATCGTGAAGACGTTCGGCTTCGTTTCTCCACTGGTTGCAATAAAGAAGCGGTTGTCACTGAAGCTGATGCCGTTCACCAGTACAAGACCTTCCTCATTCGTACTCCCGCCATTATTGCCGGAGTTCGGAGGAGTTGTTGTTCCGTTTCCGGAACCTGAATTCTGGGTAACTAATGTTACCGTCTTCGTAGTGTTGTTCCAACCCACCTTAAGACCCATTTGTTCACCGATAAATCGGAGGGGCACAAGAGTCGTACCATTTTTTACGAGTGGCGGGGCATCCAGGTTCACATTACTGCCGTTCACCGTTGCCGTCTTCTGTCCTACAATCATCTGCATGGCAGTGTTGTCTTTGCTTATCGTCACGGTGCTTGTACTTTGCTTCCATTCCACACCGTACCCCAGACTCTCGGAAATAACCCGAATCGGCACCATCACTTTGCTATTGATGATTTCCGCTTTGGCATCCGAAGGCTGCACAATTTCTTTCCCGTCTAGGATAATTTTCGTATCCGCTGCTGCATGACTATAGCCCGGGAAAACGAGCCCAAAGACAAATAACAGTACCAAAAAACCGAACTTCTTCATCCTTCACCCCTACCATTCTCATATTTTTTCGCCGCATGTTGTGACTTACAGCTCCGACTGACCACGAGGGCATTACCAGACACCTATTAGACGCCCCGTACTCTCAAAAGTTGCGAATATATTCCAACATAACAGAAAAAAAACGTTGTCAAATCAAGCTTTTTCTACATTTTAATGTCTTTTTATTTCCTTTTTTATCAATTAAACATCTGAAAACAACGAACTGTCCTAAACTGCGTTTTTACGCATAACCGGCCTTAGAGCCCTAAAAATTCTACAATTCCATCTACAATTGCTTCTGCACACCGATCCTGATAATCTTCCGTAAGCATAATCGCTTCATCAGAAGGATTACTCATAAAACCAAGCTCAAGCAAAACTGCAGGCATGGTCGTCTCACGAGTCACATGCAGGCTAACCATCTTCACACCGCGATCCTTGAGTCCCGTAACGGGCAGTATATGTGTGTGGAGCATATCGGCTAGGGTTTTGCTCTCTATCCGACTATAGAGCGTTTCTATTCCATTCGGATCAGGAGTCGTAAATTTGTTGCCGTGAATGGAGACGAAAATATCCGCTTGATTAAGTTCCGCCATTTCGACTCTTTGCTGCAATGAAAGTTCCGTATCATCCTGGCGTGTGATCACCGTTTGAATATCTTCATGCTGCTGCAGCAGTGCCTGTACTTTCAAACTCACTGCAAGATTAAAGTCCTTCTCATACGTGCCGGAAATGCTTACTGCTCCCGATTGCCTCCCGCCGTGCCCCGGATCAATAATCACCATTTTCTTGCCGTCATCTGTTGGTAAGGCTGGTTGACTGGCAGATTCCCCACTGCTTGCTGACAGATCGACTAGCAGCACATGGTTATCTCCTAGTGACCACTTGGCTGTTGCGGCTTGTTTCAAGTCAAACACAACACGAACCGTGGATGGCGAATGACTGAACATGGCATATCGCACTTTGGATACCACAGCGGAATCCGCAACTTCAATACTGCCGCTGCCATCAGAGGTTAAGGCTTGTCCTCTCATGAAGGACTCAGCGAACGTTGTTCCAGGCATATCCACAATAATCCGATCCGGTGCACCGAGCGTGGACAGCTTCGGCTTGATTTCTCCACTTGTCGTTATCATCAATCGATTACTGCTGAAACTGATACTCTGGAGCTCTGCATTAAAGCTCGGAGAAGGAGTTACATTAGCCTCATCTTTTTCATCGGGTTCTGCCACTGGCGGAACGGTGTATAGGCTGACCGTCTTGGTTCCATTGTCCCATCCTACTTCCAGCCCCATGCCTTCCCCGACGAAGCGTAAGGGGACCAAGGTAGTTCCATGTTTAACCAAAGGCGGGGAATCCAGCTCTACAGGGCTTCCATTAACCGTTGCCGTACCTTTACCAGCCGTCATTGCAATACTGCGGCTCCCTTTTTCAACCAGAACAGACTTTGTTTCCTTATCCCACTTCACCTGATAACCGAGGTTTTCTGAAACCATGCGGATCGGTATCATTACCGTCTTTCCGACATTCTCCGCTGGCGCCCCGGACTGCTGATCCATCGTTACACCATCAAGAACAATGGAGGGCACGGCGCCTGCATGTGCTGCGATAGGAAATAAACACAATAACAGAAAGATAACGACTGCAGCCGGCCATTTTTTCATAGATCATCCACCATTCTGTTGTGTTCTGTACCTTCGACTAGTCCTCTATGTAACCTTCCATATTATACTAATCAGTTTATCAGATATTGGCTTTTCATCCGGTTACAACGTTGTCATATTTAGTCGGAACTAGAGCGACAAAAAGAGACCTATTTTAGCATGTCTCCCATATATTCAAGGTTAATTGGATATCTCGTCAAAATATCATCTATTGATGCTATTATATTTTATGAGAAACCTTAAGAAGCTCCTTACTCGAAGCATGTTGTCCAATCTATTTGGGTACCGCCAAGAAAAATAAAAGTGATTTTAGTCAGAGGAGGGAAACGAATGCTCACTTTGTACAAACAAGAATCGAATGGGAAGTTCCTGTACGCAGAATACTGGATTGAAGAGGATCAGGTTGTAGAGCATACCGGCGCAGTCGGTACGTTGGGTACAACGACCAGAATGGATTTCCCAGGCACCTTCAGCAATGAGGACGAATTTAAGAATGATTTTCTGAAACGCTACTCAGGCCTGGGTTATAAACAAGCTTCAGAAGACGATGGTTACATGCTGGTCATTCAATATCCCATGAAGAGCCTGACAGGCAGCAAACGTGATCTGTGGCTCAAGGATAAAGCCAGTGAAGCACTGATAGGTGAGCTGGGGTGGAAAGGGCTGGGGATTGTAGATGGACATGATATGGGCAAAACAGCAAATCCGGTCACCGAGTACGCTTTGAATATTTATTGCTTTGTTATGGATGAGACACTGGGGATTCAAGCGGTCAAACGAGTGCTGAGAGAGTCACGATTAGACTATACCCAGATCAAAATCGCATCCAGAGAGTTAAAAAGTGACGGGGAATACATACTGAAATATTCAGCAAAAAACAAACAGGAATTCTACGTTTAGATGACTTGATTGAAACGTGAAATTAAATAAGGTAAACAAGGATAAGTGAGTAATGGTTAACAGAAAAAGCTTCTGTCTCTGATCGGAACGACGTTCCAACGGAGAAACAGAAGCTTTTTTATATTCGATAGGCTATATCTTATCCAAACAACTTCGCAGCATGACGCTGCTCATATGCTGTAATCTCATCATCATGTTGCAATGTCAGGCCGATATCATCCAGACCTTGCAGCAAGAATTGACGACGGTGTTCATCCAGATCAAAATCAATATGCAGTCCGTGTGCATCGGTAATCGTTTTGTTTTCCAGGTTGACATTCAGCTCATAACCTTCATGGGCAGCCGTACGCTGGAACAGATCTTCTACCTGCTCTTCAGACAACTTGATTGGCAGGATGCCGTTTTTGAAGCAGTTGTTGTAGAAGATATCTGCAAAAGATGGTGCGATGACACAACGGAATCCATAGTCCATAATTGCCCAAGGCGCATGCTCACGGGATGAGCCACAGCCAAAGTTTGCGCGGGAGATCAGAATGGATGCTCCTTCATAACGGGATTTGTTCATTTCGAAAGAAGGATTGTTGTTCCCCTCTTCATCGAAACGCCATTCATAGAACAAAAATTGTCCAAATCCGGTACGTTCAATCCGCTTCAAAAATTGTTTTGGAATGATAGCATCTGTATCTACGTTGACCCGGTCTACCGGTGCAACGATACCTTGCAGTGTTTTAAATTCTTCCATGTGATCCGTTCTCCCTTCTGTCCGTTACCTGTTAGATAACTGCTTCCGTTTTAAAATTCCAGTCACGTACGTCAACGAAGTGACCTTTAACCGCTGCCGCCGCCGCCATTGCCGGAGATACCAGGTGGGTACGTCCACCACGACCTTGACGTCCTTCGAAGTTACGGTTGGATGTCGATGCACAACGCTGCCCTGGTTTCAACACATCCGGGTTCATTGCAAGACACATGCTGCATCCTGCATCACGCCATTCAAATCCCGCTTCCGTAAAGATTTTGTCCAGACCTTCTTTTTCGGCTTGAATTTTAACACGGCCTGAGCCAGGAACAACGATAGCAGTAACATTGCTGGATACTGTATGGCCTTTGGCAACCTGAGCTGCCGCACGTAAATCCTCAATCCGTCCATTCGTACAAGAACCGATAAATACATAATCAACCGGAATTTCAGAGATCGGTGTTCCAGGTGTAAGTCCCATATATTCAAGCGCTTTTTCAGCTGCTTTACGTTCATTTTCAGTTGGCAGTTCTGCTGGTACAGGTACTTTGGATGAGATATCCGTTCCCATCCCGGGGCTGGTACCCCAAGTTACTTGCGGAATCAGGGATTCCACATCGATTTCTACGACACGATCAAACTCTGCACCCTCGTCTGTAACAAGCTCTTTCCACGCTGCAACAGCTTCATCAAATTTGGCATCAGCAGGTACATATTCACGTCCACGCAGATACTCAAAAGTCGTTTCATCCGGTGCGATCATGCCTGCTCTTGCTCCACCTTCGATAGACATGTTGCAAACCGTCATACGCTCTTCCATGCTGAGTTCACGGATCGATTCGCCAGTATACTCAATAACATAACCTGTTGCGAAGTCAGTGCCATATTTGGCAATCACTGCGAGGATCATGTCTTTTGCGGTTACGCCCGGATTACGCTTTCCGACGAAGCGGACTTCCATGGTTTTTGCTTTTGCTTGCTGCAAACATTGAGTGGCCATTACATGCTCCACTTCACTGGTTCCGATTCCGAATGCCAGTGCACCAAATGCACCGTGTGTGGATGTATGGCTGTCACCGCAAACAATGGTTTTACCAGGGTGGGTTAAACCAAGTTCAGGTCCCATAACGTGCACAACACCTTGGTCAATGGTATCCAGATCATACAGTTTCACGCCGAAGTCGCGGCAGTTTTGAGAGAGTGTATCAATTTGTTGTTTGGAGATTGGATCCGTAATGTTGAAACGATCCTTGGTAGGAACGTTGTGGTCCATTGTCGCAAACGTTAATTCCGGGCGACGTACCTTACGTCCTGACAAACGCAAACCTTCAAACGCCTGTGGAGAAGTTACTTCGTGTACAAGGTGGAGATCGATATACAGAATGCTTGGTTTTCCTTCTTCCTGATGAATTACGTGATTTTCCCAAATTTTCTCAAACATCGTTTTTTTACTCATCATTTTCACCTCATCATAAGTTCGGTCCTTGGAAGAGCCTCTGTGTTTGTCTAAATCGTGAAGCTCTTGAATGACATAAATATATCACCCTGTCCTTCATTGTTCCAAGATATAATATCTATAGATGTAATAGGTTTGACCTATAATGGGGTGAACGACAATAAACCACTGCATCAACAGCGGCTTTTAATTGATAACAATTATCATTATCATATAATGCTTATACTACGTTGCTTCACTAATAGTGTCAATGCTTTTTTGTATATATTCATTATAGGAAAATGATTTATTTATTCATGATGTTATAATGGGGGCATAACGAAAGGAATGACAAGTGCATATGGAATTCAGACAACTTCAATATACGCTGCAGATTGCTGCAGAACGGAATTTTTCGCGGGCAGCCGAGAAACTTCATATTGCTCAGCCTTCACTTAGCCAGCAATTGTCTAAACTGGAGAAAGAGCTTGGCGTTCTGCTCTTTCAGCGCAATACAAGTACAGTAGAGTTGACCCATGCCGGAGTCACATTTGTGGAGCAAGCCCAAAAAATCGTGGATGCCATGGAATTACTCAGACAGGAAATGTCGGACATCTCCCAGCTTCGCAAAGGCAAAGTCGTTGTGGGCAGCATGCCGATCACCGGTTCCCACCTTCTGCCGCATGTACTCCCCGCTTACCAGCAAGCCTATCCGGATATCGAAGTTACGCTGCTTGAAGACGCCGGACTAACACTGGAGAAACTGACAGCCATCGGCAAGGCAGATCTCAGCCTGCTCTCCTTGCCCTTGCAGGAACCGAGCCTGTCTTATGTTGCAATTGGCGAAGAGCGAATCGATCTGGCTGTACCTCCTCATCACCCTCTTGCCGTTAGAGGAAATCCGGATCATCCGATTCCTGTGCATATGGAGGAGCTCCGGGACGAGTCGTTTGTTGTCCTGAAAAAAGGGCAGGGCTTCCGCAAGCTGACCTTTGACCTGTGTGAGCAGGCCGGATTTGATCCGAGTGTCGTATTTGAGAGCAATAACATTGAAACCGTGCAGTCCCTTGTAGCTACAGGCATGGGTATTACACTCGTCCCACGCTTTATTGCCAGGGCGCCTCGCAGTGAATTTGTGCCGGTCTATGTACCACTTGCTGAACCTGTCCCAAGTCGTACTCTCGTCGTCGCATACCGTCAGGGACGTGTATTGTCCAAAGCTGCAGAAGCTTTTATTGACACATTCAAACAGACCGTCGCCAAGCTTTCGGAAGGAGACCATGATAGTCCTGGCTCTGTAAATTAGTGCATTTCAATGAAACAAACAAAGGCTTGACCCATACGGGCCAAGCCTTTGTTCTATACTCTTCTCCCGCATAAGCAGGATCAAGTTCTTGCATGAAATCACAGTGCATCGTTACATCACAATGTTGCTGATATCATGATCTAAAGTTAACGTAGAAACGTACATAAGAGACATTCAGTGTCATGTTGTTTATTTTCGCAAATTACGTTCACTCGTCAGCCTGTTCTGCTGATTGACCAGTCGACCTTCGTCCTGAACGGCTTGTTCAGGCGGTGATAGCCCTCCTGCACCATTCTCTAAGAATGGCCTCAAGTGATCTTCCCTTGTGTTTTCCTGTTCCAGTCTCCTGAGCGTATCTTTCACATGGTTGTCCATTGATTGATCATCCTCCTTGGTGACGGGATAGTTATCATTACCCGCCTCCTGGAAGAATAAACACTTTACTGGAAAGAAACATTTTTTTTTTATTTTTCACTAAAATAAATACCAGGTCTGCGGTCTTCAAAAACCGGAATGCGTCCCCGCACTTCATCTACAAGGGAAGGACGAATCAGTCCGGTCACGATCTCTTCCCCTTCTCCGCCCTCAGCTACAATCTCGCCCCAAGGATCAATGATGAGAGAGTGTCCGAAAAATTCCGTGTCTCCACCTGTACCGACCCGGTTGCAGGCAATGACATACATCTGATTTTCAATAGCTCGTGCTGTTAACAGCGTGCGCCAGTGGTGCAAACGCGGATTCGGCCATTCCGCAGGTACGATCAATGCTCTGGCCCCATTCAATGCAAGCGTACGGGCCAGTTCGGGAAAACGGATATCATAACAGATGGAAGCACCCGCTGTCAGACCGTTCTCGAGTTCAAAAATTTCAGGATCAGCACCAGGCTGCAGATATTTCTCCTCATCCATCAGACGGAACAAATGTAATTTATCATAACGTGTAACCTGCTCTCCGTCTCTGTTGTAGGCATACATGGTATTGTAAATTTGTCCATTTCGCTTCTCTGCTATGGATCCACCGACAATTGAAATTTGATGCTTCTTGGCAAATGCCGATAACCACTCCCGTGATTTTTGCCCTTCCGGGTCAGCGAGCTCATGGATTTGTTCCAAAGCGTAACCTGTATTCCACATTTCTGGCAGCACGGCCAGCCCCAGATCCGGATATTGTTCCACTGCCCGTTCGAGCAAAGTCTGCATATGTTTATGGTTAGCCTCTGGATTACCAAGCTGAATATCACCCTGAATCAGGGCAACACGCATTTCCCCTTGTTGTTGTTCTGTCATACACGCACTCCTCCGAACTGTAATACCTGTTATCATAGCTTGATCCCCGGAAAACCTGCAACAACGTTTTGGTCAACCTAATTAATAAATGCAATGGTCGCTAACGGACGATAAGAGAGGGACGCTCAGTCCGTATCAGCAATTCAGGGAACAGTTTCTGCAATCTGCTGTACGATAAGGCATCTCCCATATTCCACACCTGCTCATCCAACGTGTACACTTTTCCATGTTTTACGGCGGGCAGCTCCTTCCTCTCCTCACTTTCAAACACCTTCTCCGTTGCTGCCGTGGCTGCGTCGCTCTCTGGCATCATGACAAAGATATGATCCCCCGCATACTGGCTTATCGACTCCGTTGAAATCTCCTTATATGCCCTCCCTGCAGCTAGAGCTTCTTGCACTTTGCTTACAGGATTAAATCCCTGCGGGTGATACAGAAACGGAGCCAGCCCGATATTGCCCATGACAAACAAGCGGGCACCTCGATGATGCACAAGAACGGAAGCCGTCTCGCCAAGCTCAATCCACGGTCTTACGCTCCTCCACATCTCCTCTGTTCTCTTATGATAAGATGCTATCCACGTCTCTGCATCCATCTCCAGGCCAAACCAACTCCCCACTTTGCGGATCCGATCTTCCAAGTTCGCATGGGAGTTGTATATCAGAGTAGGAGCAATACGGGAAAGCCGCTGGTACAACTGTTCATTCGTACTATCGAACAAAATTAGATCCGGCTGCTTCTGCACGGTCCATTCCAAATCAATGGAAGGTAAAACATCATACGCTTTGCCATCAAGCACGGGAAGCCCTAACGCAAGTAAGTCCCCTGCCGAATCTCCATAGAATAGAATCCGCTCAGGATGTCCTGCAATGTTTACTTCATGCCCAGCCCAATCTTGAACAAGGGTATGTCGTTGAAGGGATCGATCATATTGCCGAGGAGCCAGTCCGGTGTGCTGCCTGAAACGTCTGCTGAAATAGTACTCATCCCGGAAACCTACACGACCAGCAATATCGCGCAGAGGTTCATCGGAAAGGGACAGCCATTCCTTCGCCTGTTCAATGCGTACATGGTTAAGGTATTCAAGGGGCTTGCGGCCTGTAATTTGCCTAAACAAAGCGGTAAACTGAGCTGGTCGAAGATTCGCGAGCCGCGCTAATTTCTGTACACTTATATCCTGAGCGTAATGCTCGTCCACGTATTGAATCGTGCTCTGTACTCTGACATTCGGGCTTTGCTCTGTTTTGGGCAGTGTATAGCGGGACACCACTAGTTCCATCAATTTTTGAAAATGAACATTCAACCGGCTATATTCCGCATCCGTTTGATAGAGGCTACCCGATTCCAACCAATCCAGCATGCCGAATAACGCGCCAGGTGAAAAGTCGTTCATCTGGTCCCTTTCTTCAAATAAAGAACGTGTGTAAAGTTCCGGATCCCCTGTTACCATGTGCACGGCATCAAATCTCCCAGGAATCGCATCCGTTCTTCGAGTGGCCAGAAGGAATTGAACGTGACCGTTGGAGCAATTTTTGAAATCTGCTCATATTGCGTTTCGTCATCATTCGAGAAAATGATCAGGTCGGGATTGAGTGATAGCGACTTTTCAACACTGATTGGAAAACCAACATCATCTGCGTCTGCCACCTGATCATCGAATACCGTACCTTCATTTTTAAGAATACCTACAGGAACTACCCCGAGAGCCAATAGATACCCTGTAACCTCTCCGTGGTAAATGACACGTTGCGGATTGGTTGGAACTTCCACTTCGTGCCCGGTCCAGTCTTTAAATATTTTAGTTTCACTCGCGTTGTCTGCCTCTGCCACCTCTTCTTGCCCGGTGTTCTCTGCTGCAGCCTGCGAGTCATTGGATGTTACCGCAGCAGTTGTCTCTCCGTCACCTGAACCGTTAGTGGATGAATGATATTGATTATCATTATCGTAAATGATCATAAGACAAAGGCTCTTCTTCGACAATGGACAAACACGAATCCGTTCAATTCGGTTTTGTACAAAATCCCATTTACACTGTAAACAAAAAGACCTTATTTAACTTATCCCCTCTATACAGCTCGGGATTAGCGTGATAAATTAATGAATACTATTCCCATCTTTATGAACCGGAGTGATGAAACTAATGAGTAATCAACAGCAATATTCGGGTCGTTCCGCCTTTGATATACCTACCTCAGATGTTATGACACAGCTGCCAACGCAATTTTTTGCAACGCTCGTGCAAAATGTTAACCGTGAAATCGCAAGTGGTCATGACGTAATTAATCTTGGTCAGGGGAACCCGGACACTCCTACACCACCACATATTGTAAAAACATTGCAGGAGTCTGCCGAAAATCCGGTTTATCATAAATATTCACCCTTTAGTGGACATGCCTTCCTGAAGGAGGCCATTGCCAAACGTTATAAAGAAGATTACAACGTCGACCTTGACCCGGAGACGGAAGTTGCGATTTTGTTTGGCGGAAAGACCGGGCTTGTACAACTGCCGCAAGTCCTGCTTAATCCCGGGGACGTATGTCTCGTTCCTGATCCGGGTTATCCGGATTACTGGTCCGGGGTGGCTCTTGCCAAAGCGCACATGTCCTTTATGCCTCTCCTGGAGTCGAATGCTTTCCTCCCAGATTATGAAGCAATCTCGGGCGAAGTTCGCGACAAAGCCAAGCTTATGTACTTAAATTATCCCAACAATCCAACATCCGCGACGGCCCCGCTGTCATTCTATGAAGACACGGTGGAATTCGCCACCCAGAATAAAATTGTCGTTGCCAGCGACTTCGCTTATGGTGCAATTGGGTTTGACGGACATCGTCCGGTCAGTTTCTTGCAGGCGCCTGGCGCCAAGGAAGTCGGAATTGAATTCTATACATTATCCAAAACATACAATATGGCAGGCTGGCGGGTAGGATTCGCCTTGGGTAATGCAGAGATTATCTCCAAAATCAATCTATTGCAGGATCACATTTATGTCAGTCTATTTGGTGGCATTCAGGCTGCTGCAGCTGCTGCTCTGACTTCCTCCCAACAATGTGTTACCGATCTGGTTGCACGGTATGAATCCCGCCGTAATGCATTATATGAGGCGCTTTCCTCCATCGGATGGCAGGCTTCGAAGCCAGGAGGTTCTTTCTTCAGCTGGCTGCCTGTCCCTTCCGGGTTTACTTCAGCTGAATTTGCAGATTTGCTGCTTCGGGAAGCTAAAGTAGCTGTGGCACCGGGGATCGGGTTTGGCACACATGGTGAAGGCTACGTTCGCGCAGGTTTGCTGAGTGACGAGAATCGATTGCAGGAAGCTGCCCGGAGGATCGGCAAGCTGAACTTGTTTACGTAATTAAAGGCCGAATACCCCTTTGCATCTGCCAAGTTTCCATGGTATGTTATTAACAAATATCGAACGAAACGTGATGACGGGACCAGTACGAGAGAACAAGCCGCGCCCAGAGAGTAAATTCCACCGGCTGCAAGAATTTACCGCGGCTTCTCTCCGAAACCTACCCCTGAGCGGCCTGTTTATGCAGGACAGTGCCTTCTGTTACAGGGCCCAAAGCCGGATGATGCAATCATCAATAAAGGTGGTACCGCGGAAGTAACAAACTTTCGTCCTTTTTACAATAAAGGACGGGAGTTTTTTTTGTACCTGAATAACGGTCCATTGGTATCTCATTCATTATGTTTAAGGAAGTGAAAGCATGTCTTCACGTATAGTAGTCAAGATTGGAAGCAGTTCCCTAACCACCGAGGAAGGCGGCCTGGACCGCAGTTCCATTTCATTTTTTGCCAGTGAGATCGCTTCGCTCGCTGAACAGGGCCATGAAGTTCTCCTGGTCACTTCCGGAGCCGTTGCTGCCGGATTCCGTGAAATTGGTTACCCTCAGCGTCCGAAAATGCTGCACGAGAAACAAGCTGCAGCCGCAGTGGGTCAGGCATTGTTGATGCAGGCATATCAACAGGCTTTTGCAGCGCACCGCGTTACTACAGCACAAATTTTGCTAACCAGAACCGATTTCCACAGTCGGAAACGGATGGGGAACGCAGGCATGACCGTGGAAGAGCTGCTCAGACAACGCGTCATTCCCATTTTCAACGAAAATGATACGGTTTCAGTAGACGAGTTGAAATTCGGGGATAACGATCTGCTCTCTGCGCTCGTTGCCAATTTGGTGAAAGCCCAGCATCTTGTTATTCTCACGGATACCAATGGACTCTATACGGCAGATCCCCGAAAGGATCCCACTGCTGTACGTTATGATCGAATTCCTGAAATTACTGAAGAAATCTATGCGTATGCCGGAGGTTCAGGTTCATCGGTCGGTACAGGTGGCATGCGCTCCAAAGTCGATGCAGCCAAAGTGGCAACACGCGGAGGCGTTCCTGTCTTTGTTGGTAGCGTCAAGGAACCCGGAGACTTGCAGAACGCGGTAGAGGGTTGTGGCAAGGGGACTTATTTCGAGACCCGTCTGGCTGCACTCTCCCGCAAAAAACAATGGCTAGGCTTCATGTCGACACCCCTCGGTACGGTTGTAGTAGATGCCGGTGCTGAAGAGGCCCTTGTTCACGGCGGTCATAGTTTGCTGCCTGTAGGCGTCAAAAGCGTGCTTGGCACATTCCACGCAGGTGACGTTGTCGAGGTCATTGGGTTGGACGAAACACTTCTTGGCCGAGGCATTGTTAATTATGATGATGATCAGCTTCGCCTTATCGCAGGTTTACCTAGCGGGGAAGTCATGAAAACACTGAATGCCATCCATCGGCTTGAGGTCATCCATCGAGACGAGTGGATTACGTTAAAATAACAAGTACTTGTATTGGATAGGACATGAGTTTTTATAGATGAAGGAGGAATTTCAGATGAGTGAAGTTAGACAAAAAGCAAGCAAAGCTCAAGCGGCTGTTCCACAGTTAAACCGTTTGAATACAGATCAGAAAAATAAGGCCTTGCTCGCCATGGCAGACGCGCTGATTAGCGAATCCGAATCCATTATTACAGCCAACGCGGAAGATCTCGCTCGCGGAAGAGAACAAGGGACGCCAGAATCCATGCTGGATCGTCTCGCTTTGAACAAAGAGCGTATCGCAGGAATTGCAAAAGGATTACGTCAGATTGTTGAACTGCCAGACCCTGTTGGTGAAGTACTGGAGTCATTTACGCGTCCAGATGGACTCCACATTGAAAAATTGAGAGTGCCTATTGGCCTGATTGGCATCATCTATGAGGCCCGTCCTAACGTTACGGTTGATGCAGCAGGGCTATGTCTCAAGACTGGTAATGCCGTTCTGCTGCGCGGGGGTTCTTCTGCCCTCTCTTCCAATCGTCGTATTGTAGAAGTAATCCACCAGGCACTAACCAAAACAGACCTGCCGCCGGATGCGCTGCAGCTCGTGGAAGACGCTAACCGCTCTTCCGTCGATGAAATGCTTAAGCTGAATGGACTACTGGACGTCATTATTCCAAGAGGCGGTGCTTCTCTAATCCGCAACGTGGTGGCCAATGCAACGGTACCTGTCATTGAAACAGGCGCAGGCATCTGCCATACGTATGTGGATGAAACGGCGGATCCAGTCATGGCAGCAGAAATTGCGATCAACGCAAAAGCACAGCGCCCGTCTGTATGCAATTCCATGGAAACCCTGCTGATTCATGCTGCTTACGCAGAACAGCATTTACCTGCATTGGCCGAACGATTCCGTGAGTCTAATGTTGTATTGAAGGGTTGTGACACGACTCGTCGACTGGTACCTACCGCTCTTCCCGTGACGGAAGAAGACTACGGGACAGAGTACAATGATTATATTTTGAATATACGAGTTGTGCAGGATCTGGAAGAAGCCATGAAACATATTGCGACTTATGGCACAAAACATTCCGAATGCATTGTAACCCGCGATACTGCGCATGCGGAACGCTTTTTGCATGATGTGGATGCTGCCGCAGTCTATCACAATGCTTCCACACGTTTCACGGATGGATTCGAGTTCGGTTATGGAGCTGAAATAGGAATAAGTACTCAGAAGCTGCATGCTCGCGGCCCAATGGGGCTGCCTGCCCTTACTTCTACCAAATATCGCGTTACCGGCAATGGACAAATTCGGCAATAATATCGCAGCAATAGCCATATAGGAGGAACGAAACCATGAGTCAAGAACAACAGACGTTATTACAACAAAAGATTACTTTCCACGGAGCAGGTGCCATGGCAGAAGCCATTGTGCGCGGACTGATCTCCCGCCTCGTTGTACGCCCCCAGGATATTACGATGCTGAACCGGAGCAACCAGAAACGTCAGGAAGAGCTGAGTACCCGTTATGCCGTTCATACAGGAACGGCCTCCCAATCATCGGAAGTCCTCTCCGCTTCTCCCGTTATTGTCCTGGCCATGAAACCGAAAGATGCTGCGGCAGCTCTTCGTGAGCTTGGTCCCCTTCTGTCACCGGACCAGCTTATCGTCTCTGTCATCGCCGGATTATCCATCCGCACGATGCAGACACTGCTCGGCCGCAAACAGCCGATCGCTCGCTCCATGCCGAATACATCCAGTACGATTGGACTTGGTGCAACAGGACTTGCCTTCTCAGCCGAAATTACAGATGAGCAGCGCAGTACGGTCATGACGATGTTTGAAGCGGTGGGCATCGTCACCATTGTTCCTGAAGAGAAACTGGAAGTGCTCACGGGTATTTCCGGAAGCGGCCCGGCTTATGTATACTATTTGATGGAAGCCATGATTGCCGCAGGTATCCGCGGCGGACTCTCCAGTCAGCAATCCCGCGACCTGACGGTTCAAACCGTACTTGGTGCGGCGAGAATGGTTCAACAAACGGGAGCGGAGCCCATGAAGCTTCGCAGTGATGTTACCTCACCTGGAGGCGCCACACAGGCCGCGCTCAAAACACTGGATGATGGCGATTTCTTTGAAAACGTGATTGCAGCCGTCAACCGCTGCGCAGAGCGCTCACGGGAGATGGGAGCTGCTTTGGAAGGAGATTTACGATGAATAACATGTGTACTGCCACATATCGTCTGCACGATGATCGTGCAGATTTCCGCAAAAAGGCGGAGTCCATTGCGGTCGGCATGACTGTAGGAAGTTGGACTGAATTGCCGCAAGCCAAGCGTGAAGCCATGCAGAAACATCTTGGCGAAGTTATTAGCGTAGAGGTACATGAACATGAAGGCATGGCTCCAGGCGAGCGATATGCAGATATTACTATTGGATATCCTGATGTCAACTTCAGCCGTGATATTCCGGCTCTGCTTGTCACCGTCTTTGGCAAAATTTCAATGGATGGCCGGATTAAATTGACAAGACTGGGCTTCTCGGACGGATTCCTGAGCGCGTTTCCCGGTCCCAAATTTGGACTGAATGGGGTTCGTGATCTGCTTGGTGTCCACGATCGTCCCTTGTTAATGAGCATTTTCAAATCGGTGATTGGTCTGGATGCAGATGAGCTGCGCGAACAGTTTATCCGTCAGGCTCTGGGCGGAGTTGATCTGATCAAGGATGACGAAATTCTGTTTGAGAACAAGCTGACACCTATCGAGAAAAGAGTCGAGGTTTGCATGAAGGCTGCCGAACAGGCTCGCCAGGAGACTGGCAAGAAGCTGCTCTATGCCGCCAACCTGACCGGCCCGACTTCGCGGTTGAAGAAGCAGGCTGAACGAGCGATTGATGCTGGTGCCAATGCCTTGTTGTTTAACGTATTGTCGTACGGCTATGACGTTCTGCACGAGCTCACCAGCGATCCGGACATTAATGTGCCGATTATGGCTCATCCTGCGCTTGCTGGCGCACTGTACCCTTCACCGCATTACGGTATTTCGGCTTCGGTGCTGCTGGGTCAACTGATGCGTCTTGCCGGAGCGGATCTCGTTCTCTTCCCTTCGCCTTATGGATCGGTGACCATGCCGAAAGAAGAGAATATGGCCATTACGGAACAGCTGCTCTCCAAAGAACTCCCGGTCAGAACCAGCATGCCTGTGCCTTCTGCTGGGATTCATCCAGGTCTTGTACCGTTAATTCTCCGTGATTTCGGCACGGATGTCATCGTTAACGCTGGTGGAGGTATTCACGGACATCCCATGGGTACTGAGGCGGGTGGACGTGCATTCTTGCAAGCCATTGAAGCGACACAGCGCGGAATTTCGCTCGCAGAATATGCAGCTGAGCACCCCGAGTTAAAAAGTGCACTCGATCTGTGGGGTGGAGAACGATGAGAAGTGACAAGAAAACAGTCATTTTCTGTGATTTTGATGGCACGATTACCCTTTCGGACAATATCGTAGCAATCATGAAGCATTTTAAGCCTAAAGGCATTGAACCCATAATGAAAGATACCATCGAACAAAACATATCACTTCGCGAAGGTGTTGGGGCCATGTTTGCTCTGCTGCCTGCTTCGCAAAAGGATGAAATCGTGGAATTTGTGCTTGGACAAGCCGGCATTCGTGAGGGATTTGGCGAATTTCTGGAATATGTTCGAAACGAAGGCATTGAATTTAATGTGACCAGCGGTGGCATGGACTTTTTTATCGAACCACTGCTTGCACCCTTCAACATTCCACAAGATCACGTCTATTGTAACGGAGCGGACTTTACAGATGAATTCATCCGCATTGAGTGGCCTAATCCGTGCCAGCCTCCTTGTGAGAACGGCTGTGGTATGTGCAAAACGACGGTGATCCGTACATTCCCGGAAGATCAATATAATCGGATTCTGATCGGAGACAGTCTAACGGATTTTGAAGGGGCCAAAATTGCCGATCTGGTGTACTCCCGTTCCATTCTGACGGATAAATGCATAGAACTTGGTGTAGACCATGTGCCCTTTGCGACCTTTTACGATATTATGGAAGACATGAAACAGAAGCAAACACAAGGAGTGCTGTAAAGATGGGTTTTGAGAAAATTACATTGGAACACAAACGTCAGGTGCTGGAGGAACTTGCTGATATAAAAGCCCTTTTTGCCAGCCGCAACTGGTTCCCTGGAACAAGCGGCAACCTGTCGATGCGTGTGGGAGAATTTGATCCGGAGCAATTTTATTTTGCAGTTACGGCTTCAGGCAAAGACAAATCTCTCCGCACGCCGGAAGATTTTCTGTTTGTGGACAAGCATGGCAAAGCGATTGAAACCACAACCCTGAAACCAAGTGCAGAAACGCTGATCCACTGTGAAATTTATCGTTTGACTGGCTGTGGGGCCGTATTCCATGTACACACCGTGTTTAACAACCTGATCAGCGAGTTCTTTGGCGCAGAAGGTCATGTGCCGATTCAAGGCATTGAACTGATCAAGGCTTTTAACATTTGGGAAGAGAATGCGGAGATTCGTGTGCCGGTGCTGCCCAACTTTGCGGATATTCCATCCATTGCCGAGCTGGTTCCAGGTGTACTTGACCCGAAAGTTCCGGGAATTTTGCTGCGTAATCACGGCATTTATGCCTGGGGTAAAGATGCATTTGAAGCCAAAAGACATCTGGAAGCATTCGAGTTTTTGTTCGAAGTGATGTATCGTCAGCTGCTGTTGAAAGGTACTACGAAATAGTCATCATTCCCGTTTTGTTATATAGGCTAACTAAAAACACGCTGCGGACTGATCAACCAGCCCACAGCGTGTTTTTAGTTTAGCGGCATTACTTACTCGCAATCCTATTTTCAATCATTTATCCCGATCCTTGAACAGGAAGAGACTCGCGGAATCGTCTTCTTTTCCGTTAAGTCCGCTATGTTGCGCAATCGTACGCTGCTTGCCGAAAAGCAGCTTCAATCCGCCAAAAATAAGCAAGAGCGAAACAATAACCGTGTTCACATAGGAACGAATTTCATACGTCATAAACAGATTGGGGAACATTTCATTCAATTGCGGAATGACCAGCCGAATAGCCAGATAATACACGCCGAGTGCAGCAATCCCGAATCCAATCAGACGCTGATGTTTAGCCCAATCCTTAAATATCGGTTGATCAATCAGTGGTTCCCGGCCATATCGACTTGAACACTGAAGCCCATCAAAAAAGCTGTAGAACCAGACGAGCGGAATCATGAACAGGAATACGGATAAATGGAGCAGATCCAAAATATAAATGCTGCCGAGGAACAGGAACATTAATTGCATTCCGCGCTTCTGAAGGCCCAAGTACAGATGACCTGCCCCTGGAAAAGCGGACAAGAGGGTAGCTAACACTTTGCTTCGCCGTCCCGATGCTCTGCCCATTTCCAATTCTTCAAACAACGTCCGGTCCTGTATTACTTCCCCTGCCTGCTTCCGATGCGCATGCTGCACAGCATCAAACATGCAGTACACCCAAATGACTGGCAGAATAAGCAGAAACATCAGAAAGGTCTCTTCATTGGTAATGGATGCAACAAAGACCATCATCGCGAAGGAGCCAAAAAATGCGATCAGAAACGATAGTCCTCGATGCAGCAGCCCCAGATGAAGATGCCCCAGACCTGGGATGAATGACAGTAAAATGGTAAAGAATCGTTCCCCTTCGCTGCCTTTGCGATACATGGGTTGGCCGTATGTACCCTCAGGAACACCATAGCCGCTGGCAGAATGCTGATGCATCTCTTCCCCATTCATTGACTCCATAGCGCCATTTTGATCCGGATAGCCCTGTTCATAGGGACCTCCTGGATATGGACCATAGTGAGCCCCGTAGCCGCCGTAATGAGCATTACGTGTAGAAGGGGTACGCAGCAGAACAATGATAATGTCCAGCATGTTAATGCACCAGAAGAAAAAGGCTGCCACAGCTCCGAATATCATTAGGTCCTGTTCATCCGCAACTACTGCCAACATGAAGGAACCAACCAAAGAGCCAAACACGAGCAATGGATAAATCATGGCCTTAGCGGTTCGACCCCAATAGAGAAACCCAAGACCTGGGACCACGTTTAATAAAAATGCAAATATTTTGTTACGATCTGATTGCACAGTCGTCATCCTTTCTTTTCAGGCAATGCGTATGATTTATGGTTTAGGCTTGAAGTTATCCAGCCATGAAGTGGCTGCCTCCGTCCATTTTTGTGTGAAAGATCCCCTCTGCTCGCCTTCATGGAACTTGTGATAAGGTGCTACCTTGTCAAACACCCCGGAAGAGAGGAAGATCAGCGTCAGGCAAGCCGCTACAGCATAATGAAACACCTTGTGCTCCAGCCAGCGTCTGCTCCGTCCCGAACGTGATATGCGCTTGCGTCCTGAAAGGTCCACATCCGTAATACGCTCCATGATGGAATCAGCGAAGTGGGCCGGGTTGTCCAGTTGTGGCAACGATTGATGAATACCCATCGCTTCCAGATAGTTATCCATGGCTTTCGGATCTTCCATCATTGCCTTTTCCATGCCTATCGCTTGGTCCCCGGTAATTCGTCCTTCAATATAGTCCGTCCAGTTCTGCACACTGTACATCTCATTTTTACTCACGCCACTCATCCTCCTTCCAATGACTTCTGATCCACTGCCGGGCACGGTACAAACGGGATTCCACGGTTTTGACAGCCACCTGGGCATCATGTGCGATCTGCTCATAATTTTTTTCGCTTAAGTAATACGCAGTAATAATGTCCCTATGCTGGGCAGGCAGTTGATTGATTCGTTCACGCAGTGTTTCTTTGCGTTCTTCCCGAACGAGACGGGCCAGAATATCTTCTTCGCTTCCAGGCAGGTTGATTATTCGTTCTTCTCCACCCAGATCTTCACTGCTTCGCCGGCCTAACCTGCGTTTTGCATCAATGGCTTTGTGAAAGGCAATTCGGGTAAGCCACGTTTTGAAGCCTTCGGAACGGTAGTCGGGGAGAGATTTATACATCTGAATGAACGCCTCCTGAGCTGCATCCTGCGCTTCCTGATCGTTCCTTAATACGGAATATGCCACATGGTATACATGCTGGCTGTACTTATCGATCAACAAGCGAAACTTGGATGCATCCCCTTGACGGATTTGTTCGATTATGCGCGCTTCGTCAATGACTCTCCCCTCCTCTCCACTACAATAGACGACAACGTTCTGGGCTACCCCTGCGTATTTATTAAATTTTTTAAAATTTAATATCATAGCATTGTCTGAAAAGATGATGCGGTCATCCATCACTTTATTATAATCATGTTTAGTACCTTCCAAAAATACAAAAAACAGGCTCAGAATAACTTCTGGCCTGTTCCTTGATTCTCCTTTGCACGGTGGACTAGCGTCCGCCGCTGCGAAACCGCTGCGTGTATGCCTTCGCGTCCTGAACATTCTTCACCCGGTTACGACTCCACTCCAGCAAAATGCGGTCAATATAGCGGAAATGCACTTTGCCGGCAAATACGGCTTCCTTCAGGGCCATCAAAATCAGTTCTTCCTGATACCGGTCCTGATCGAGCCAACTGGAGATCGTTTCGCATTCCATGGGTGAAAGCGGACGACCAAATTCTTTTTCGAAGATGGAAAACATATTACGTTCTTCTTCTATTTGAACACTGTTCGAATTCGGACGTGCAGTCATGCTCAGTTGCTGCTGCCTTGCTACTGCGGCATCTTCAGCCACACACGTCGCAAGTTTGGCATACAATCCATGCAGGTCGTAACGCTCATACTGAATATCCCGCTCTTCGTCCCGATGCTCATCAATGGAAATATACCCATCCCGCATTAAGCGCTGGAGCATTTTGGCGATGCCTTCAGGGCCTATCCCCATACGACCGGCTAGCTCTTCCAGGGTAGGAAACTCATTGAATTCAGCCTGACGGTAGCCAAGCAGTTGAATCAGCAGAAGAACTTCGGAATCTGTCAATCCGAGTTGGTGATAAAAACGCAACAAAGCATACGGGAGCTGTGCTGTCCCAGATGTTAACCCGTAAGCTACGCCACTGAGCCACGCTTTGGAGCCGGTTTCTTCCATAGACTCGCGATTAATCATTAAGGGTACAGACGGTAGAGCATACGAGGGAATGCAATTGTCTCACGTACATGATCCAATCCGCAGATCCATGCTACTGTCCGCTCCAATCCCAGACCGAATCCGGAGTGAGGTACCGATCCGTATTTGCGAAGGTCCAAGTACCATTGATACGCCTCGTCGGACAACTTGTGCTCTTCAAAGCGCTGCTGCATCAACTCCGGATCATCGATACGTTGGGATCCACCAATGATTTCTCCATAACCCTCTGGTGCGATCATGTCAGCACAGAGTACCACTTCCGGACGATTCGGATCCGGTTTCATGTAAAATGCCTTGATCCCAGCCGGGTAATGTGTAATAAATACAGGTGTATTATACTTCTCCGCAATGGCCGTCTCGTGAGGAGCACCGAAATCTTCTCCCCAAGGAATATCGAAGCCTTGTCCATTCAGGAACTCAATTGCCTCATCATACGTAATACGCGGGAATGGAGCTACGATACCTTCGAGTTTGGATACGTCACGCCCGATGGATTCCAGTTCTGCCCGGCAGTTTTTCACGACAGACTGAACGACGTGTGCAATGAACTTCTCTTGTACTCGCAAACTTTCTTCGTGATCCACAAATGCCATTTCCGGCTCAATCATCCAGAACTCGATCAGATGGCGGCGTGTTTTGGATTTCTCGGCACGGAACGTTGGTCCGAAGGAATATACTTTACCCAGCGCCATGGCTGCCGCTTCCATGTACAATTGTCCACTTTGAGTAAGATAAGCATCTTCATCAAAGTATTTGATGTGGAACAGGTTCGTCGTGCCCTCAGCGGACGAAGGTGTCAGGATCGGTGGGTCAACCTGTGTGAATCCGTTACCATCAAAAAACTGCTGAACTGCACGGATGATCTCTGCACGAATCACCATAACCGCACGTTGTTTCGTGGAACGGAGCCATAAATGACGATGATCCATCAAGAAATCAACACCATGCTCTTTCGGTGTAATCGGATAGTTTTCAGTCAAATGAATGATCTCGACGCCCGTAACCGTCATTTCATATCCGGATGCGCTGCGCGGTTCTTCACGAATAATTCCCGTTACATACAGGGAACTTTCTTGCGTCAGGCTTTTGGCATCATTCCATACCTCTTCGCTAACTTCACTTTTTACGACTACCCCTTGAATATATCCGGTTCCATCACGCAGCTGCAAAAATTGAATTTTGCCGCTGGAACGTTTGTTATTAATCCAGGCACCGATCTTCACGGTTTCGCCCACATGCTCATTCACATTACGAATTACACAATCCGTACTCATGCCCATATCTCCCCTTGGTTCCTAAATTTGAAAATGCAGCGGGCAGGCCTCAGCCTGTCCCCTGCACTTCCTTGACATGCTATATTCACTTTACAATTAGATTACTTAGAATTCAATACGATTCGGTGTGTATCGCGTGCAATCACCAATTCTTCATTGGTAGGTACAACGAGAACCTCCACCTTGGAGTTTGCTGTTGTGATCCGGCGCGGTTCACCGGAGCGGATGGCATTGAGTGCTTCATCTACTTCAACACCCAGGTAAGTAAGCTGTTCGCATACTTTTTGACGAAGCACTACGGAGTTCTCGCCAACACCTGCAGTAAATACGATCACATCCACACCATTCATAGCAGCCGCATACGAACCGATGTATTTACGCAAACGATATTCGTACATTTCGAATGCAAGGGTGGAGTTCGCATCACCGTTCTCCATTCCTTCTGTAATCTCACGCATGTCACTGCTGATGCCGGAGATGGCCAGCAGTCCGCTGTGTTTGTTCAACATGGAGTTCACTTCGCTCACGCTCAGTTCTTCCTTGTTCATCACATAAGGTACGATAGCCGGATCAAGGTCACCACTGCGTGTTCCCATCATCAGACCTTCAAGCGGAGTCATACCCATGGAAGTATCCACAGACACGCCGCCTTTAACTGCCGTTACACTGCCTCCGTTACCCACGTGGCAAGTGATGATTTTAAGATCTTCTACCGGACGTCCCAGATACTCTGCCGCAGTCTTGCTCACGTAATCATGGGAGGTACCATGGGCACCGTAACGACGCACTTTGTATTTTTTGTATAGTACACGAGGGATCGCATACAGATATGCTTTTTCAGGCATCGTTTGATGGAATGCTGTATCAAATACCATGACCTGAGGTACACCTGGCATATTAAGTTCAGCCGCACGAATACCCATCATTGCTGCTGGGTTGTGAAGTGGTGCCAAATCGAACAAGCGGCGAATTTCAGCCTTCGCTGCATCGTCAACCAGTGCGGATTCCTTGAAGGCTTCCCCGCCGTGAACGACACGGTGTCCAACAGCCTGAATCTCATCGACTGAACCGAGCACGCCGTTTTCTTTATCTGTCAAAATATCGATAACTTTACGAATTGCCGTTGTATGCTCCAAAATTTCACTGACTTCTGTAACATCCTCACGGCCAGTCGGTTTGTGCGTAAGAATGGAGGAATCCATCCCGATCCGTTCAACCAGTCCTTTAGCGAGTACGGACTCATCCGTCATGTCATACAATTGATATTTAAGCGAGGAGCTCCCCGCGTTGATTACGAGTATTTTCACAGCCGGTCACCATCCTTGTCGTACTTGAAGAATCCTTCGCCCGTCTTAACACCGAGATGTCCTGCACGTACCATTTTCTTCAATACAGTAGAAGGACGATATTTGAGCTCTCCGAATTCACGGAACATTCTTTCCAGTGCAGCTTCAACGGAATCCAATCCGAAACGGTCAGCCATTTCAAGCGGGCCATGCTGGAAGTTGTATCCGATACGCATTGCATCATCGATATCTTCAGCAGAAGCAACGCCTTCCTGAAGAACGTGAAGAGCTTCATTGATCAAAAGGCAAATCAGTCTGGAAGTAACGAAACCAGGGGATTCATAGATCATTACGCCTTTTTTATCTACAACCTCTTCCACAAATCTTCTTGTTTCATCGAAAGTGGAATCAGATGTTTTCAAACCACGAATAATCTCTACAAGGTCAACCCGGGAAACCGGGTGAATAAAGTGCATACCAATAACACGCTCTGGGTATTTGGTCGAGCTTGCAAGCTCGGTCAAACTCAGCGTGGATGTGTTACTTGCAAGAATAACGTTGCTCGGGCAAACTTGATCCAATTGGCCGAAAACCGCCTTTTTGGCTTCCAGGTCTTCCGAGATCGTTTCGATAACCATATCGCATGATCCCAGTTCTGCCAGATGAGCTACTTTGGTAATACGGGAAAGAATCAATTTTTTCTCGGCTTTGGTGATAGCCCATTTCTCCAATTGCTTATCGAGGTTTGTTTCAATCATGTCGTATGCATGGTTAAGCTTCTCGGCCGTGTGCTCCACCAGAAGCACATCAAGTCCTTTGGCTGCAAGCATTTGGGAAATGCCTTGTCCCATGGTGCCGCCGCCGACAACTCCTATTTTTTTAAAAAACATGGTTCTGCTCCATCCTTTCGGTTCTCTATTTCTCTATTGTACCCTGTTCGCCGAAAATTACAAATTTCGACCCAACATATAATAATATCTTAGCACGAGTGAAATGTAAAAAAAAATAACCGGCATAAATAAATTATGCCGGTAAAAGGGCGCTGTCACGAAATTGACAACGAAATTGCTCGCCAGACAAAACTTCTTCTCTCATCAGCGTATCCAATGAATTGTCGAAAATTGTCCGTTGTTCTTCAAGCAGATGTTTGGTCTGATCCATCAGATCCTGTAGTATCATTTTATTTTCGCGCATAAGCTCTTCCGTTGTAACCATATCCATGTTTACTATACCGAGCGAAGTTAGACCAGATGCCATCATCGTCTGTACTACATTGGTTGCCTGTTCGAAGTCATTGCGTGAACCAGTACTGCGACCACCATAGTACATTTCCTCAGCTGCTGCACCGCCAAGTGCGATCATAATCTGTTCTTCCAGGAAGCGCTTGGTGTATAGGAATTGCTCCTGCTGCGGATTGTGACGTACATAACCGAGTGCCTGTCCACGCGGGCTGAGAGCAACCTGGCTCACGCTGCCCGGACGAACGAGTTCTGCCATGATGGCATGTCCCAATTCGTGAATAGCTACCCGTTTTTTCTCTTCGACACTGGATTCACGATCCGTTTTCTCACCCATCATGACTTTATCAATCGCCAGAGACAAGTGGCGCTGTTCAATGTTGAGCAGCCCATCTCTCATCGCGTAGATTGCCGCTTCATTCATGACACTTTCCAGCTGTGCACCCGAGAAGCCGTAGGATTCCTCCGCTGTTTTCTCCAGGCTCACACCCTCCATCAGAGGTTTATTTACTGCATGGAGCTCCAAAATGTGCTTTCTACCTTTCTTGTCAGGCAGGTCAACCTGGATATGACGGTCAAAACGTCCCGGACGGGTTAAGGCACTGTCCAGCATTTCCTTACGGTTTGTTGCTGCGATAACGAGGATGCGAGGTGTTTCGGATGTATAAATTCCGTCCATTTCCGTCAACAGCTGATTGAGCGTCTGATCATACTCACGCTGCTGACCGCCTTCACGTTTACCGCCAATAACATCAATCTCATCGATGAAGATAATGGCATTCTCTTTATTTTCTTTGGCCGCACGCGTTCTAGCATCACGAAATAAATCACGAATTCTTCCTGCGCCGACACCGACATACATTTCAACAAACTCACTGCCTGAAGCTGCAACAAATACGGAATCTGTGTAATGCGCAGCCGCTTTGGCCATCAGTGTTTTCCCTGTTCCTGGAGGTCCTGTAAGCAGGATACCTTTCAATGGGCGAATACCGAACTTCTGGATTTCTTCATGTCGGATGAGAAAATCAAGCGCTTCACGCAGCTCCTGCTTGGCACTTTCCTGGCCGCCGATTTCCTCAAATGTCAGTTTGGAAGGTCCTTTTTTCTTCCGCTTGCGTTCCTGACCTGCTCCAACCGTAATACCACCACGCATCTGCATCATAAGCAGCAATCCGCCTACAACTGCTGCTGCGATCAGAATCGGGAAAATATTCACGCCAATAAAAGCAAGAAAGATAATCAACACAGGGACAAATCCAATGGCAACTTCCTTCGTCCATTTAGGCATTAGGCCACACTCCTATCTGGCCGGGTACACGCGGCAGAATAATAAACTTGCTGGCATCTCCGTCTCTAAGACTTACATATACGTTATTGTCATCCATGGCTGTATTCACTTGAATCCCATTGGTCGCCATCTTGGATAATGTAGGTGTAATTTCGGTGTATTGCTTGTTCTCCATGGCTTGAGCAACGGTAAACATGGCATCGCCCCACCAGTTCTCCAGGGCTTCGTTCGAATGATCGACCACGTCAAGTTTCAATGCGCGGGAGCCGATCAGGGTTTGTCCTTCTTTCTGAATATATTGAACCAATCTGCCCAAATCTACATTTGGTTGCAAATCAAGTTTCAATTGTACATCATTACGGTTAATAGTTAACTGAACATCATTAACCCCTTCATACTGGGTCACCATTTTTTCAATCGGATTCTGCATGGCCACCTGACGATACACAAACCAACCTCCAAACAACACAACGGCTGAAATGACGGCAGTTAAAGCAATAGGCAATACTTTTAGCTTCAAGTGAGTTTCCCCTCCCAAATTTTGGCTCATCCCTATAGCTTATAGGCATAATATGAATTGTGTACGAATGACCTGTGATGTGCCCAACAGGTTTTATTCCTGTTTAATGTATTCTTGAATACATATTTGAGTATATCACATCGTATATACAATTTCGAAGGCGAAAATATGAATAAATTATTAATTTTAACTATTCAAATCCAGAATAATTTTTGAGATACGCCAAAAAACCGGATCAGACGGGGTTCCGTCTGCCGGTTCTTTGAAGAATTTACCTAAAAAGTCCTCTTAATATATGTTTAGCTGTTTGGAATAGTATAGACCAAATCAACCTGTTCTCCATTACTGAAGCGATAGAATCGATAATAGTTATGTGTGTCGTCATTGTAATAAACTTGCCAGACATAGATGCCATTGACGACACCAGGCATAATTCGTTTGATCTCTCCGCCAGGTACTTCTGTGCTGAATCGATTGCGAACTTGTGCTTCCGACAACCCGTTCTGCAACAATTCACTGTGCACAGCATTACTACCTGTGACCGGTTTATTGCTTGCATCAAACTTGACCCAAACTGCGATGTCTTGATTATCTTTATTTTTGGCCATCATCGTCCAGTAAATGTTGTCTTCGCCTTCTTTTTGACCCCAGACGTATTTTCGGAGATCGTCATAAGAAGTTATCCCGAGCTGCTCCTGTGCGGCTTGAATAGCTAGTGCTTCTTCATTGCGCTGGTCTTGGGTAATATAGATATAAAAGCGCTGAAGTCCAAACAGAATCAAAATCAGGATGAGCAGCGAAATCCATATCCATTTCTTTTTTCTTTTCAAAAGCGGTACTTCCTTTCCCCTATGACGCTGCTGCTATTCTGAAATTAACGGGCGAGCAGTCCGTCAAATGCAAGTTGAGACTCGCGCAGAATGCGCTCTTCATCCATAGTAAGACATTCGCCATGTTTCACCAGCTGCTTGCCGTCGACCCACACATGCTCCACATCTTTGGCTGAAGCGGAGTAAATGGTATGAGAGATCAGATCCGTGTGCGGATAGAAGTGTGCTTGTTCAATATTTAGCGCAATGAAATCAGCCTTCATGCCTACTTGGAGTACTCCCGTATTGTTCAGGAAGATGGATTTGGCACCATACCCCGTTCCGAGCAGCAGCGCTTCCCCCGCTGGTACCGCTGTTGGGTCACCGGATACGCCCTTATGAATCAAAGCAGCCAGTCTCATCTCTTCAAACATATCCAGGTTGTTGTTGCTTGCAGGTCCGTCTGTTCCCAGAGATACGGTTACTCCAGCTTTCAGCAGATCCGGAACTCGCGCAACACCCGAAGCAAGCTTCAGGTTGCTTCCCGGATTGTGAGAGACCGCTACATCATGGCGTGCCAGAATTTCAATCTCCTCATCATTCAAATGCACAGCGTGAGCTACGAGAGAAGGACGAGAGAAGAAACCGAGCTTTTCCAAATGTGCTACTGGACGCAGACCATAATCCGTTACATTCTGTTCGACTTCGCGAAGGGTTTCCGACATATGGGTGTGCAGCGGCAGATCCAGATCATGTGCAACCTGTACCAGCTTCTCTATGTAATCCGGAGGGCAAGTATACGGCGCATGCGGTGAGATGATCGTCGTAATTCGACCACCAGCTTGTCCGTTCCACTCGCGTGCAAACGCAGCCGATTCCTGCAGTTTGCGCAATTGCTCTTCTTCAGAACAGAGACCAATAACACCACGTGCCAATGCGGCCCGGATACCGGATTGTTCAACCACCTTCGCCACCTGGTCCATATGGTCATACATATCCAGAAATGCAGTCGTTCCGCCTTTCAGCATTTCTAATACAGAAAGGGAGGTACCCCAATACACGTCCTCAGACGTCATTTTCGCCTCCATAGGCCACATTTTCTCCTGAAGCCATACTTGCAGGGCCAGATCGTCCCCATGACCTCTCAGAAGCGACATGGCTGCGTGACCATGCGTATTGATCAGACCCGGCAAAAAGACCAGTCCTTTGCCATCAACCTTCGGCAGGTTCTCATCTCCATCTTGCAGTGTCTCACCAATATGCACAATCTTGTCGTCTTCAACGACCATATATCCTTGAACCACAGTCCATTCCGTACCCTGATTCACAGCAAATTTGCCGTTATGAATTACCCATCTATTTGTCGTCATCTTCCTCGTCGTCCTTTCCGTTCTCCAGATAATAAGCCAGGCTAAGCAGATCCGTTGTAAAATCAGCATGATGAATACGGACGTGCGGTGGTGTTTTCAAGATGGTTGGTGCAAAGTTCAGAATCGCTTCAATGCCGGATTCCACGAGCTGATCGGCTACGTTCTGAGCTTCGGTATCCGGAACGGTAATGATGCCAATACGAATATTATCTTTTTTGACCGAATCCGTTAGTTCATTCATGGGCTGTACCTTCAAGCTGTTAATCTGACTGCCGATCTTAGGGCCGTATGCATCGAAAACAGCAACAATTTTCATGTTGTCTTTCAGATAGGCATTGTAATTGGATAATGCATGTCCCAAGTTACCCGCCCCGACCAGAGCAACATTGATTTGCTGATCAATTTTCAAGATATGACGGATTTTTTCGATTAGATACGATACGTCATATCCAATGCCTTTGCGACCGAAGTCCCCAAAGTATGCAAGGTCTTTGCGAATCTGGGCAGGATTAAGATCCAGGCGTAGTCCCAGTTCCTGTGATGACACCGTGCCTACCTCACGTTGATGCAGTTCACTCAAATAACGTAAGTAAACAGGCAATCTGCGTACCACAGCTTCCGAAATTTTATCTGATTTCATTACATTGCTCCCCCTTACCAAGGCCACGATAGATAAATAAAAATGTAGCATCCCGCATAACCGTTTTCGTCTCCGAATGAAATCATGCAAGATGCCTTATGAAATATAAAATTAAAAGTGCTCCAAGGATGATCCACACTCTAATAAAGTTTACAGCGAGAAGCCCTTATTGCGCAACGACGTCATACCTAATTTACAGTAGATTGGTCCTGTGCTGGTGTTTCCAGCCACTCGCTAATCCGGGGAACCATCTGTTCCGTCAGCATATGCTCCATTTTGGGACCCGGTAATGAATATAAGAAATACTTTCCGTAATAAGACTCAATCACCCGTGTGTCGTAAACGATGACAATGCCTCGATCCTTTGCCGTACGGACAAGTCTTCCGAATCCCTGCTTGAAACGAATTACGGCCTGTGGAACAGACAGCTTCATAAACGGATTCTTTTTCTGTTCCTGCAGCAGTTCACTCTTCGCTTCGACAAGAGGATGGTTCGGTGGCTGGAAGGGCAATCTGACAATGGCCAGACAGGTTAGCGCCTCTCCAGGGATATCGACCCCTTCCCAGAAACTGCTGGTGCCGAGCAGTACCGTTGCTTTCGCATCCTGAAACCTGCGGGTTAACTTGGAACGACTGCCACTGTCCACACCTTGACCGAGCAGCGAAATATCGTTACCCGACAGTGCCTCTTTTAATGGGTCATACACCTGCCGCAGCATTCTGTATGAAGTAAAGAGCACCATCATGCGTCCTCGTGTCGCAATAGCCGTTTCAGCCAGAGATCTTACGAGCATGTCGACAAAGTGAGCATCACCAACACTGCCCTTTACGCTTGGGAAATCACGAGGTATCACCAGCAGTGCCTGATCCCTGTATCGGAATGGTGACGGCAGCATGGACGTCAGCAAACGGTTATTGTCAGCCGCTTCCTGCAAGCCAAGCTGTTCGATCATGAACTGAAATGACTTATCGACAGAGAGCGTAGCCGAAGTAAGGACAACGCTTTTCTTTTTATCGAAGAACATGTCCTTCAGCTGTGCACTAACATCAACAGGAACCGCATAGAGCTGCAGTGATTTGCTGCGGAATTGGCCGCTCGCCTCCATCCAGTATACCGTTTTGGCATCATCCATTCGCATGAAGAATCGAAGGTTCTCTTTGAGCGTTGCCAAATCCTTAAGCAGACCTGTAATGTCCGTGATCAAGCTATCCGATTGATAATCGTCCTGGTCTTCTTTGACTTCAAGAAGCAGCTTGTCTCCCTTACGGATCAAGTCCCCCAGTGTGACATAAATCTGGTTTTCGTAATCCTGCAGCTCCTGCCACTTCGCCGGTTTCATTGAAGGCTTCAGTCTGAGGGAAAATTGCCCCGTTTCACCCGGAGAAGCATCACTCCGCTCAGGCAGCAAGCTAAACAAGGCATCGCTCAAACGATCCCACATCTCTTTGACTTCAACAGCAAGCGGGAACATCTGGTCAATGACTGAGCCCCACTGCACCGAATTCTCATGACCCGCCAGTTGTGTACGCAGCATGGGAAGCTGACCGTTCCGACTATCCTTAAACAATCGGGTCAGGGTATGAACCAACGTGAAATATTTCATGTGTAGACCCAAGTGCTTACCCGCCACATCCTCGAGATGATGAGCCTCGTCAATGACAAGACTATCGTAAGCAGGGAGCAGCTGATGAGCTGCTTTTACATCCGTAAACAGTTTGGAATGATTCGTAATGACGATATCAGACAATCCTGCTTCATGCTTCGCCCGGTGGTAGAAGCACTTCCTGAACCACGGACAGGAACGTCCCAGACAGGATTCCGATTCACTCTGTACCGTTTCCCAGAAGTCCCCACCGCGTGCACTGAGGTTAAGCTCCTCATCATCTCCAGTCTCTGTCTGGGTGAGCCACACAATCATTTGAGCGGCTGTAAAATAATCTTCTTTCGGTGTAGCAAACTCACGTTTGTTGATCTTGTGCTCAAACTTCCTCAGACACAGGTAGTGTCCCCGACCTTTGAACACGGCAGCCTTAAACGGAAAAGGAACCACTTTGGTCAGCAGCGGGATATCACGCTCCCGAAGCTGTTCCTGCAGGTTGATTGTATGCGTGCTAACCATTACTTTTCGTTCCTGCTTCACACTTTCATATATCGCCGGCAGCAAGTACCCCAGGGATTTCCCTGTACCCGTACCTGCTTCAATTAACAAATGCTTTTCTTCGTCCAGCGCTTGCCTTACACTGCTGAACATCTGTGTCTGTGCCTCGCGTTCTTCATAGTGATCCAGTGTATCCTGCAGATTGGCCCGGACCTGATCCATATACTGCTCAAAACTTACACCTTCAAGCGGATTACCTTCACGTTCATCGCGTGGAGCACCGATCTCGGTCCAGTCACTCACATTCAAGGCCAATTGGCGGTAATACGTATGTCCATCTAGATCCTGTATGGGCTCTGCTTCCTTCTCACTGCGCATGCCGTCGAAGAACCAGCCCAGATCGCTGTCCTCAGGTGCAAACAGGTCGCTGAGACGCTGTATCGTAATCAATGGCAATTGACGCAATTCGTCCAAACACTTCAGGAGCACATAGGCTGTTGCCAGGGCGTCACTGTCTGCCTGATGAGGACGGTCATGCTGGAATCCGAATTCTGAAGATACATACCCCAGTTGATAAGAACCAAGTGAAGGAAATGAAATTTTAAGAAAATCAATGGTATCCAGAATGCGTCCGGTGAATGGCAAGTAGCCGCATCGATCGAGTGCATTCTGAAGGAAATGAAAATCAAAAGCCACGTTGTGTCCCACAAGGACAACATCGTCTAGCAGCGGAACCATCTCCATCATCATCTCTTCGAGTGAGGGAGCGTTCGCCACATCTTCGTCCGTAATCCCGGTTAATCCCGTAATAAACGGAGGAATAGACACACCAGGGTTTACATAAGAACTATATATTTGAGTTATGCTGTAGTCATGATCTATAATGGCAAGTCCGGCTTGTATAATCTCACCGTCGGACTGCGTGCCGGTTGTTTCGAAATCCAATACGGCAAATTTCATTGCAATGTACAAGTCCCTTCCATTCCAGTCTATGTTACAGCATAGCAAAAAAACGGGCATTTGAAAATTAACTGACAAAAAAGGCGGTGTTTCCTCCAAGATATATAAGGAGAAAACACCGTCTTGATGCCGCTGCACTACACTTCAATTTGAAGTAAGGTCAGCTTATTCCATATTGCAGTTGTCCGCTGTTCAGCCTGCAGGCTTCCATGTTATACAACGGTTCGGTCAACGTCGGGTCATGCTGGAGTGCCTGTGCAAACAGGGAACATGCTCCTTTGGGATTCGCCAGCTTGGCTTCGAGGCAGCCCAGAGCATTGCAGGCTAGCCCCTTTAGCCTCGGAGAACCATTCAGGTGCACGATTAGCCGCAGGTGACTTCCCGCTTCCGTGGTTTGATTGAGGTTCATATGCGCAAGTCCCAGATAGTACCGCGTCAGTGCACTGTCCGGATATTCGGCAATAATTTGTGAAAATTGCACAATCGCCTGCGGATACATTTGTAACTTGAAATATCCTTGACCGCGGCTAAAGGATTCCAAATGGACTTCAGGCAGAGCCGTGACTGCTTCCTGTTCCGGTTGGAGCGTCACCGGTTGTTCCAAATCCCTGACCTGACTCATCTTCTCCTCAAACATCAGCCACTCATCAATCATCCCGTCACTCATCCGCTTCAGCAAGTTCCACTTTTGCAGCAGTTCCTGTTTGTTCAGACCCTCAGCGGAAGGGTAGCGCTTGATAATTTCATCTAACATGTCGTTCATTTCGGCGAAAACATGCTGGAACATCGATGCATCCCCACCCTTGAAAAAATGGATTAGTGCGTGACCTGTACTCATTTTTTGCAAGGTGGACCGATTTCATTCCCCTTACCAGTGGATTACATAATTGTCGCGTGAACTTCCTGCTTCATCGTCTGCACTGGTTTGTTTTGACCATCCACAAAAACCACTGTTGGCTTGTGCGAATTAGCTTCTTCCTGAGACATCATTGCATAAGAAATGATAATAACCGTGTCTCCTGGCTGCACAAGACGTGCAGCTGCACCATTCAGACAGATTACTCCGCTGCCTCGTGGTCCGGGGATTACATAGGTCTCGAGCCGTGCACCATTGTTGTTGTTTACAATTTGTACTTTTTCATTTTCCATCAGATCAGACGTTTCCATCAGATCTTCATCAATGGTAATGCTCCCCACATAATTCAGGTTGGCTTCCGTAACGGTGGCACGGTGAATTTTGGATTTCATCAATGTTCTAAACATGGGACAGTACCTCCGCTCTTTGCAATCTTGTATTATCTATCAGTCTCGTTTTGCCAAATTTCACAGCCAGCGCAATCAGGATATCATCTCGTCCATGCACTTTTTCCTGATCAGCAAGCGGCTCCAGACTCGGAAAAGCCTGAATCTCGGCATAATCAATAACAGCACGGGACGAACGCCCGATGTTCTCACGCAGAATACGCCGTATATCCGCAGCAGTCGTGTCAGCACTTGTATCTACTGCTTCTTGAGCCACACGCAGGGCCTTGGACAAGACCAGAGCTTCCAGGCGATCTTCAGCACTCAAATAGACATTACGTGAACTAAGTGCCAAGCCATCCTGCTCCCGTACAATCGGACATGGAACAATCTCAACAGGCATATTCAAATCATTGACCATTTGTTGGATGACTGCTACCTGCTGTGCGTCTTTCATTCCGAAAAATGCTCGCTGTGGCTGCACGATGTTGAACAGCTTCGATACTACTGTTGTCACGCCATCAAAATGTCCTGGACGCGAAGCACCGCACAGCCGGTTAGTCAAACGTGACACGGATACCGTCGTTTGTGTTGGCTGTGGATACATCTCCTCAACGGAGGGAATAAATACGATATCCACTCCCTGCGCACGTGCCGTTTCCACATCCCTGGCTTCATCCCGAGGGTAGCTGTCAAAGTCTTCATTTGGTCCAAACTGAATCGGATTCACAAAAATACTCAATACGACGATATCACTCTGTTGTTTGGCAGTTTGCATCAGGCTTGCATGACCTTCATGAAGGTATCCCATCGTAGGCACCAAGCCTACAATGGACTCTTTGGATTGAATGGTTTGACGCTTCAAACCAAGCTCCTGTCTTAGTTCAGCGATGGTCCGAATCACTTTCATGAGTTGCTCTCCACCTTTTCTTTGCGATGTCCATACAGCTGATCCACAACGCCGTCTGCGGCGGTAAACACATGCTCCTCCGCAGGGAAGGAACGATCTTTGACTTCCTTAACATAAGCTCCAATGCTGTTCCGGATCAGAGTGCCCACATCTCCATATGTTTTGACAAAGCGTTTCGGCATGTAAGGAGATGCATACTGAACCACATCGTGGAATACTAAAACCTGGCCGTCACATCCTCGTCCAGCTCCAATACCAATTGTAGGAATCGAGAGCTCCTCCGAAATAGCTCTTGCCACTTCTTCGGTAACAAGTTCAAGCACAATGCCAAAGGCTCCCGCTGCTTCGAGTGCCTTCGCTTCATCCATTAATCTTCTGGCATCCGCTGAATCCTTACCCTGAATCCGGTACCCCCCGATCTGATTCACCGATTGCGGGGTCAGTCCGATGTGTCCCAGAACAGGTACGCCCGCTTGCACCACAGCTTTGACGGTTTCCGCGATTTCCACGCCGCCTTCCATTTTGACTGCATGCGCATGACCTTCCTGCATCAGACGACGAACACCCTTCAGCGTTTCATCGACACTGCCGTGATAGGTCATGAAAGGCATATCCGCTACGATGAATGTACTGCCTGCTCCTCGTACAACGGAGCGAGTATGATATACCATATCGTCTATGGTTACAGGCAGAGTGGAATCATATCCCAGCACGACGTTGCCGAGTGAATCCCCGACCAAGATCATGTCAATGCCTGCTTCCTCCGCCAGCAGAGCCGTTGGATAATCGTAAGCCGTAATCATGCTCAGCGGCACACCATCCTGTTTATATTTTTTCATTTTCACAATATTCAACGCTTGTTTGTTAGCCATTTTCGTCATGGCTCCTTTCTCCTTTTCAATTCAAAACGCAACAAAAAAACCTTTTAGTTTTCCACTAAAAAGGTCCCGAAAAGTCAAAAAAGAGTCACTTGCGATCGTCCCTTCTGTCTCGGTCCTCTTCGGCTCAGAGCAGAATCCAACAACTCACTTAACACATCTTCCATTTTGCTATGCATCTGTTCATCATCAAGCCAATAAGGCATACTGTTGCCGGAGTGCAATTCGGTCTGCAATAGCCGATATCGCCTCACGAACACAGTATACCAAAGATCAGCTCAAACTTCACGTATTATGTTCATTATTTTAGTGGAAATTCGACAATTTCCTCAATCCATCAAAGATATTTCTCCCGATACCACGATTACGCGTTCGCCGCTGCTTTTCTCTACAATCAATGCCCCTGAAGGATCCAGCCCAATGGCTGTTCCCTCAATATCTCCCTGAGGATTCGAAACCTTAACTTCCCGATGAATCGAAACGGAGAGGGCTTCCCACAATGATGCGATTACACCAAAACCTTCCCTTTGATACAAATCGTAAAGATGTTCCATTTCATTCAAAATCGCAGCGGTCAACTTCGTCCGATCCACCTGCTGCCCAGTCTCGACTTTGATCGAAGTCGCAATGGAAGTCAGATCTTCCGGGTAATCCGACAGTTCAAAGTTAACATCCACCCCGATGCCTGCAATGCAGTATCGCAGTTCATGATCTTCAACCGCAGACTCAAGCAAGATGCCACACATTTTGCGACCGTTAATCAAAAGGTCATTCGGCCATTTGATGCCTGCATCTGCCCCTGTGTGGGCACGGACGGCCCGGCAGACGGCTACACCGGTCAGTAATGTCAGCTGCGGCGTATTCCGTAGCGGCTGCTCCGGACGCAGCAATATGCTCATCCATATGCCCTTGCCAGGCGGTGAATACCATTTGCGACCGAATCTCCCCCGTCCGCCCGTTTGTTCCTCGGCAAGGACTACGGCACCTTCTGCCTGTCCCTGTTCAGCCATTTGCTGAACATCGCCTTGCGTAGACAAGGTTGAATCTAAGATAAGTGTCTTACGCCCAAAGACAGACGTTTGCAGAGCCAGTTGAAGGCCTGCGGCATCAATGCTGTCAGGTTTCGTAAGGAGGCGGTATCCTTTACGGGAGACAGCCTCAAATTCGTACCCAAGATCGCGTAGTTTGTTCACATGTTTCCAGACTGCCGTTCTGCTAATGGATAGGTTCCGGCTGATTTCTTCGCCTGACACAAATTGCCCATCCGCATTCAGCAACATATGTAACAGTTCTTCATGCTTGGTCATCTGCAGCCACCCGCTTCACTTCAGCGGTCAGCGCTTCATGCTGATTCGCTATATTTCCGATCGCTGTTTCACGTAACAAGTACTTCATCAACTGCCCCAGCCAAGGCCCACCCTTGCGCTGGAGCTGTCCAAGAACATTCTCCCCGGTAATCTGGAGATCCTTCAGCTCATGCACCGGCATGGATCGACTCCACTCGGCTGCGTTAGCAAGAATCTGTTGGTATGACTTCTCTGCTGACGCTGAATGGAGGATACCGGAAGGAAGAAGAGGTTGGATCTTGAGCCAGTCCGCAGCGGCCCGACGTCCGCATGTCAATACGGCTACAATCCACTCAGACCGTAATGCTACTTGGTCCTTATCTTCCTGCACCACCGTCTTTATTAACTCCTCAACCTGAAGAACCCCTGTAATCCGCGAACGATCATCGTTGGAAAATGTCCACTTTCGCAGTAACGCATCGGCTTCATCCTTCGTGTACTGACCTGCGATTAGCAGCAGCGACCAGCGCAGCAAGACATCATCTTCTATCAAATCACCAATTTGGGGCAGGAGATTTTGGTTGAAGCGGCTACCTTGAACGGGAGCCTTGACATATTCCAGTGTATTGCTGCGCAGCAGCAATTCCAAACCTCTCAGCGGATGAGGACCAGCCATCATTTTCACCATCTCGGTACGGACTCGTTCCATGGCGATATGTTGTAGCAAGTCTCTCTGCCTCACGAGACCTTTCCACGTGTTATAGGCAATATTGAAGTCAAAAACCGAAGCAAACCGAACACACCGAAGCATGCGAAGTGCATCTTCACCGAATCGCTCACTCGCTGCACCCACACATCTAACCCGTTCTTCACGAATATCCACCTGCCCGCCAAACGGATCAACGATTGTGCCGTTTCTGTCCATGGCAAGAGCATTCATCGTAAAATCACGACGCTGCAGGTCTTCTTTGATATCCTTGACAAACTGAACCTCAGACGGTCTTCGATTGTCTTTGTATTCCGATTCCGTGCGAAATGTTGTGACTTCGAAATAATAACCGCCTGAACGTACGGTAACCGTCCCGTGCTGAAGTCCTGTCGGAATACAATCCGCAAACAGTTCCATCACTTGTTCGGGAGATGCCGAGGTTGTAATATCCATATCATCTACATTGCGTCCCAGCAGCTCATCCCGAACACAGCCACCAACCCAAAAGGCATCATAGCCCTCCTCGTTCAACTTGAGAAGCACCTGTTCACTCTGCTCAGCCATTTCGAGATCTACCTTTGTCCATTGCACCAAACCAATCACCTCATTACTTGCCTGTTGCTTAATCATTCTGTATCGCTGCTTCTATCGTATATATGGCAGCTCAGCCGCAAACGGGTTTTAGATCGGGAACTTCTCTTCCCAGCACCCGATAGTATATTTGTTCATATTCATGACGGATGGCATCATTGCAAAAATCATGATGTGCCCTATGAAGACAGGCTTCCCTGAAATCAGCTGCCAGTCGATCGTCAGTCAACAACCGAATGGCGTTTTCAGCCATGGACTGTGTATCGCCGATCGGCGATAAATACCCGGTTTTCCCGTGTAATACGAGTTCAGGAATTCCTCCTGCCTGTGATCCGACGGTCGGCACACCGCATGCCATCGCTTCCAGGGCCACAAGCCCGAAGCTCTCTTTCTCGGAAGGAAGCATAAGGATGTCTGCCATGGAAATGACTTGTGCGATGTCATCCTGCTTGCCCAGAAAATGAACTTTGTCATTCAAGCCCATATCATTGATTTTCCATTGGATCTTAGGCAAATCCGGTCCTTCTCCAACAAACAGCAATTTGGCTGGAACCTGCTCCTGAACCTGACGGAAAACTTCTACAACGTCCTGTGTTCGCTTCACCGGGCGGAAGTTGGAGATATGCATCAATATTTTCTCATTCGGTGCTGCAAAATCTCGGCGCAGGCTGGCCGCATCCCGAGGATAATAAATTCGTTTATCGATAAAATTGTATGTCAAATCAATCGGACGCTGAATGTCCAGAAGCTCAACCGTTTCCCGAATCAAATCCTGTGAAACTGCAGTTACAGCATCACTTTCGTTGATTGCAAGCCGAATGAGATCTTTGAGGGATTCATCCTGTGCAAGTACAGTAATGTCTGTACCATGCAGAGTAGTAACAACCTTCAGATCTTCGCCCACCATTTGTTTGGCCAAAAAGGCACATACGGCGTGCGGAACTGCATAATGCACATGCAGCAGATCAAGCTGCTGGGCTTTGGCCACTTGAGCCATCTTGGTTGCCAGGGACAGATCGTATGGTGGATAGCGAAATACATAATAATCGTTAACTTCAACTTCATGGTAAAAAATATTTTTCTGAAAAGTACCCAATCGGAACGGAATACTATTCGCAATAAAATGAACCTGATGCCCCTGTTCGGCAAGCAATTTGCCGAGCTCCGTTGCGACAACGCCAGACCCTCCGAGGGACGGATAACAGGTGATACCAATCTTTAGCTTATGATCCATCCGGTGGACGCTCCTTTAATCTCCCGCGTGTGCGAGTTGATGTAATGCAACGGAATTCAACATATATATTATTATGATAAGAGCAAGCGCAGCAAGGTATTATCTGAATGCTGCACCAAACTGCCCAACGACATAAGGTGTATTACTCGCAAACCCTTCTGCAAAGGGAATCAGGCTCCGCTGACCCAGCAAGGAGTCCCGAGCTCTTACACGTTCAATATACCCCTGATTTAACGGGGTAGACACCGTTCCTGCCCCTACCTCAAATTGGGAACGATAACTGAGCAGCGATTGTTCCTTTTGCTCATAGTGTTCCGTAATATCCACAATCAAATCCACCGGACCGATATCGTTAATGAAGTAAAAATACAGTTCCTTCACTGGGGTAGCAGGCATCTCCGGCATATAATTACGCAGCTTGGCATTGAATACCGCTTCCTGCACAAGCTTGCTGCACATCACATGATCCGGATGACGGTCTTCCCAATAGGGTGCAAATACAATTTTGGGGGCATGCCGACGAATCTCAGCCGTTACAGCCTGAATGTGTTCAGGCGTTATGTATAAACCACGATCTGGCAAACCCAGATTGGTTCGACACGAAAGACCGAGGACGCGGGAGGCTTCCTCCGCTTCCTCGGCTCTGCGCTCTACAGTTCCGTTGGACGACATTTCTGCTTTTGTCAGATCACACACGCCGACTTTCATTCCTGCTGCAGTATGTTTGGCGATCGTTCCCGCCATTCCAATCTCCGCATCGTCTGCGTGTGCCCCGAAAATCAGAATATCGAGACTCATTCGGAATCACCCGAATTAACTCCGGCTTCCGGTTTGTATTTATGAACGAGCTCTCTCCACCCAAAATCGCCGCGATCCAATGCTTTAACCAGAATTTCAGCCGTTGCAATATTGGTTGCGAGCGGAATGCCCTGTACATCACACAGACGAAGCAATGCATTAATATCCGGTTCATGTGGCTGAGCCATCAGCGGATCACGCAGGAAAATAATCAGATCCATCTCATTCTGCGCAACCAAAGCACCAATCTGCTGGTCTCCCCCAAGAGGACCTGATTCAAACCGGTGAATCTTCAAGGACGTTCCTTCCATAATGCGAAGTCCGGTAGTGCCTGTCGAATACAATTGGTGGTCTGTAAACACGGGTTCATATGCTGTCACAAAGTTAACCATCTCTTCTTTTTTGCGATCATGGGCAATAAATGCAATTTTCAACATGACAATCTCCTTTAGTCGATAAAGTGATCAAATCCATAGATGAGTCCTGTATATTCCATAACCTTCTGTACACCGATTTTAACACCAGGCATGTAACCTGCACGTTCGTAAGAATCATGACGAATTTTGAGCGTTTGACCAAAATCACCGAATACCACTTCCTGCTGCGCAAACACACCTGGTAAACGAACACTGTGAATCCGGAATCCGTTGTAATACCCTCCGCGAGAGCCATCAATGGTTTCCTCTTCATTCGGGTTACCCTGGCGGAGTTCCTCACGGTTGGCTGCAATCAGTTCAGCCGTTTTAATCGCTGTGCCTGAAGGCGCATCCAGTTTTTGATCCCCATGGTACTCAATGATTTCAACGTTTGGCATATGTTTGGCCGCTTGTGCCGCAAATCTCATCATCAAAATGGCACCAATGGAAAAGTTCGGGGCAATCAAACCTCCGATTCCTTTGTCCTGACACTGCTTGTCCAGTTGTTCAATCTGCTCCGTCGTGAAGCCGGTAACGCCCATGACGGGTCTGACTCCATAACGGATCGCAAGTTCTGTATGAGCGAAAGCATATTGAGGTATTGTAAAATCAACCATGACCTGCGGTTTCGTCTCTGCAAAAGCCATTTCGATATCATCGGTTACAAGTACTCCGCATTCGGGAAGGCCGACCAGGGTTCCGGCATCAATACCTGCGCCGGAGCGGTTAACCGCGGCAGCAAGCTCCAGTTCCGGGTCTTGAAGAACCAGCTTCACCACTTCCCGGCCCATCCGGCCAGCCGCTCCGATTACGGCAACTCTTATTACTTCACTCATCTTGGCTGCATCTCCTCACTGTATGTTGGTTCAGTCATTTGAAAATTCATTTCGTCAGCATTCGCTTCAGATCAATGAATTTCTTATTGAATGGAATTCTTACGCTGCTTGATTTGTTGGTACATTTGATGCAACTGCCCGTTTTGCGGATCCAACGATATCGCATCACGAACCGCCTTGATTGCACGATCGAATTCATTCAGATCGCTATACGCCAGTCCAAGCATCACATGCGCTTCGACAGACAGCGGATCAAGCTTAACCGCCTCTTTCAACAGTGCAGCTGCCGAAACATAACGTTCGTGTGTGCCGTTACCTGCCTGTTCAAGCAAAGCCTTCGCCTGTGTACTTAGCTGTTTGGCTTCCAATGTCTGCAGATGCAGAACATATTCTTCTGTACCGCCAGACAGCTGAGCTGCCTTACGGGCATGTTCCAGTGCCGGACCAAGGTGCTGGCTGCGGGCATGCGTAATGGAACAGCGATAGTGGAGCTCCGCATGATCCGGGTAAGCCAGAATGGCCGATTCGAACCAACGGATTGCCTGCTCAAAATCATTTTGCAAAATACAGCGGTAAGCCTGCTGCATATAATCTTCCGGCTTCATCATCCAAGCTGTCCCTCCCCGATCGGGTGATGGTACAGCATATGTAATCTACGCCTAATCGGTGTTTTTTGGAGTCCACCGATTTGCATCGCGTGTATTAAATTTATGCATGACTTTGTCGTGTGCCTGCGCCAGATCAATCCCGAGCGAATTGGCAAAACAAATCGTGATAAACAAAATATCCCCAAGCTCCAGCTCAATGGAATTGTCTGCTTCGGAAGCCTTTTTCGGCTTTTCACCGAACTCGTGATTGACTTCCCGAGCTAGCTCTCCCACCTCTTCAGACATACGGGCCAGCATGGCCAGCGGACTGAAGTAGCCTTCTTTGAACTGGGAAATGTAGAGGTCAACCTCGCGCTGCATTTCTGCGATGCTTTTCTCCATGAGAACGGATTCTCCTTTTGAAATTGTGTCGTATTTGTTCCTAATATATCAGTTATTTAGTTTGACTTCCACCATCCTGAGGCACAAATCATTTTTAAAGAATCAATAAATAGGTATACTAAGATGGCAAGTATTGCTTCATCATTAATTTACATATGGAGAGGGATCTAATGAGCACTGCCAAAACTTGGATTCAAATCAAACTGATTCTCCCTATTCTGCTAGGTACTGCATTGTATGCTTTTGGACTGCTGTACTTCATTATCCCTAATCAGCTGATGGAGGGCGGCGTCACCGGGGTTACCGTGCTGTTGAAGTATGCATTCGACCTCTCTCCTTCCCTGACAACCCTTATTATCAACGTCCCGCTATTTCTGGTCGGGCTCAAGATCCTGGGCGGCAGACAGATGATCTACACAGGGGTGGGGATTGGGGCCCTTACCGTGTTTCTGTGGCTGTTTGAGAAAATGATCCACTCGGGATGGATTGAGCCGCTGCATACGGAGAACGATCTCTTGCTGGCAGCACTTTATGCAGGTGTCACTCTCGGTGCTGGTCTGGGCATCGTATTTCGCTCAGGCGGTACGACAGGTGGTTCTGATATCATCGCGAGGATTCTCAACCGGAAATATGGATGGAGCATGGGCCGGATTTTGCTCGGTATCGATTTCATTATTATTGGCATCTCTCTGATCTACATTCCAAAAGAAAAAATACTGTATACGCTGGTTGCCGTCTTTATCGCTTCCAAGGTCATTGACTTCATTCAGGAAGGGGCTTATTCCGCTCGGGCATTCATGATCATTAGTGACCATGCTCCTGAAATCGCTGATCTGATTACCCGGGAAATGGATCGCGGTGTAACTCTTATTCCAGCCATCGGCGCCTACTCCAAACAAGCCAAACATGTGGCTTACTGCGTTATTTCACGTCAGGAATTCAGGCGCCTGCAAACCATTGTCAGATCTGTTGATCCCCGTGCCTTTGTTATCATCAGTGATGTTCATGACGTTCATGGAGAAGGCTTCAAGGAATCCTGAAATCAAATCAATTACATGCAAAAAACCTCTTTCCCGAGAACGGCCAATTGGCTGCATTGCGGATCGAGGTTTTTTAGATTTCGAGGCAGATCATCAGCGCCGGAATGGAAATATGCCCTGCTGCTGTGCACGATACTTACGATATCCCGCATAACTTAGTGCGGCTACAATCACGGATGTGATGAATAACCCTGCCGCTCTCCGGTTCGGACCCTGAACAAACGGGACAAATGCACTCTCATCCTTCTCGCGTCCAAACAATTGATTTACCAGTTCTTCACCTTGGGATACCATGCTTTGCAGCTGAGTGATATCAGGCTGTTTGGCTCCAGTCAGTCCTTTGGTGTGGGACAACCAGGCATCCAGCTGAGCGATCTCGTAGGGTTCACGGCGAATCATCGCTGCCGGTCGAATAGTTTCATAGTGCTCTTCAAGCAAGGCATATCGGCTGGAGAGTGCTGCTGCTTTCTCATGCTGACTCACAGCGGTTGATATGGCCTGAAGGTCATCTTTTACAATTTTATAATATTGGAGCCATAATGGTTTGGATGGATTAGCAAGACTGTCAGCAGCGAGTCGCAGTTTGGCTGAAGCCTGCTGAAGACTGGTGTCATCACTTTTGACGCGGACAGCTGCTTGTTTGACCTCAACAATCGTTTCGGATAAAGCATGAATGCCTTCGACCGTTGTCTGACCTTCAAACGAGATATGCTCCAACCGTTCGCTAATCCGCATAATACTGTTTCTGACTTCCTCGATATTATGTTCCAAGGCATGTCTGTAGAGCGAAGTTGCTTCCTGATTAAGCTGTTGAATGGAACTATTGACGAGAGCTTGCTGATCCGCTTCCCCTGCATTCCCTTCGCTTTGTGCAGATACACTGTATGACAAGTTCGTCCAAAACAACAGTGCCATGAACGATACTACCATTAATCCGGTTTTGTTCCAGAACATTTTCTTCATGGACATCCCCCCCATACCAATGTATGGCAGGGCACGGCCGCTTAGAACAAGCTTACGAAATCAGGCTCGTTTAGCCTGCCTTAATGCCAGCCACGCACACAGAATGCTGATCAGGGTAAGTCCGAAAGTGAAATTGCGTACACCATCCAGATGCTCGTAGAGAGCACTAGGCAGCCAAGGGAAAATATCATATGTATAATCCATCGTATCATTTAATAACGTCCACAGGCTGGCGATTAGCAGCGCCACCCATTTAAACCCAAAAAATCTCACATAGATCAATGCTTCAATGGCCATGGCACTGTGTGAGGCGATCAGCATCCAGTCCTGCCAATGCGGCGACCCTCCCTGCATCCAGCCCGCAAAAATAATCGATACGGCCCACACCCCATATTTCACCGATGTAACCACAGCGAGAGCTTGAATAACATGTCCGATTCGGTTGAGTACAGCCGACTTCGGTTTATATAACACCCATAAAAGTCCAAGGGTAAAAAATAAACTCGCTGTTGGACTGTCCGGAACAAATACAACCTGCCAAAGCGGCTGTTCGGCCAGTGTTAATTCCAGCTGATCTCCGTACCATATGTACCCATACACCGTACCCACTGCATTACACCAAAACAGAAGCCACAGGAAATACCGATTGGTCAGAAACTCCCGGCTCCAGAAAAACGATAAAGACACGTTCACTGCCCCTTCCTTCTTACAGTTTCTATGAACTCATTATGCATTGATTGGTAAAACACCTCAAAAAAAAACCTGACCGCAACAACAGTCAGGTTTTTGGCTTAATTCGATTTTACTGTTCTGCCTTCTGTTTCGCAAGCCATTCCGCCAGGTGATTGATATCGTCATCTGTCAAACCTTGGGCGATGGCTTGATCATACTGAGGTGGCATGCTATTGTATCCTTCTTTGATAATCGTCAAGATCTCTTCCTGGCTGTGTTTATCACCAACACCGCGAAGGGAAGGGCCACCAGCACCCTTCATATCTGCAGCATGACATGCCACACATCCCGCCTTCTTAAACGTTTCCATTGCAGGATCATCCTTCTCGACGATGGCCACTTCTTGTTGTTGACCCGGCGCATTGGAAGTCGGCAGACCTTGTTCATGCTTCTCAAGCGCCTCTTCCTCACGCTGAATGTGCTCAGGCTTCTGACCTGTCGCTTCAAGCTCGTGCTTGTAGTGCGTCCAAGCTACATTCGTGAGATAAAATACGGATAGGATCGACAGAACCATCAGGGATGATGCAATCGGACGTCTGTAAAACCGTCGCTCCTTGCCTGTATCCAGGAACGGGGCCAGCAGCAACGCTCCAAAAGCAACCCCACTGACACCCAGAACACCGAGCAGGACATAATCGCCTGAAGCGTATGGATATTTTAGATATTGGTACAGAAAAAGGAAATACCAGTCCGGCATCGGAATAACGGATGCACTTGGATTGGCCGGATAACCAAGTGGTGCAGGTTCAGAGATCGTCAGCACCAGGATGCCCACCAGCACCACAACACCAACCATCCATTCCTTTAGCAGAAAGTTAGGTATAAATGCTTCGGATTTGCCTGGATACGCCGTATAGTCCGGCGGGGTAATAAATCCTGCTCCTTTACGGACGCGTGAATCACCGACAAAGATAATCTTCTCCTGATCATCAGGCTTGTGTCCGTGAGCCATAGCGATTCCTCCCTTCTCAAATTATAGTGGTCCCGAAATGCCCTGTCTGCGGATCATGATGAAGTGTCCGACCAGAAGCACCAGAAGCACAGCGGGGAGGAAGAAGACGTGCAGGGCAAAGAATCGCGTTAGCGTCTGTGCACCTACAATGGTTCCACCTTGCAGGAATTCTTTAATGATTGGTCCCAACCAAGGGACCGTATTGGCAATTTCCAGGGTAACTTTGGTTGCAAAATAGGCTTTGTTATCCCATGGCAGCAGGTACCCTGTTAATCCCAGACCCAGCATGACGAAAAAGATCAACATGCCGACGACCCAGTTCATCTCACGGGGTGCTTTATAAGAGCCTGTAAAGAATACACGCATCGTATGTAAAAACATCATTACGATTACCAGACTGGCTCCCCAGTGGTGCATGCCGCGCACAATTTGGCCGAAGGCTACTTTGGTCTGCAGATACTCGACACTGGCATAGGCATTGATGATATCAGGCACATAATACATCGTAAGAAACATTCCTGAGAGAATCTGAATTACGGTAATAAAGAACGTCAATCCACCAAAGCAGTAGACGAATGCGGAAAAGTGGTGAGCCGGGTTTACGTGCTCTGGAACCTCATGATCCGCAACGTCCCTCCAGATTGGCGTGATATCGAGACGCTCGTCAATCCAGTCATAGACATTTTTAAACATCTGCGTTCACGCCTCCTATTTCACTCGGGTGTTCGGAACAATCTCGCCCAGATATACCCAGCCCTGATCCTCCTTGACCACATATTCATCCAGCGGTTTCGGGGCTACGGCAAGATTTTTCCCTTCCTTGTCATAGTGCGCGCCATGGCAGGGGCAATGATACTCATCAGGATAATTTTTGTCACTGTTCCAGCCTACTGTACATCCCAAATGTTTACAGATTGGTGAAAGCGCATAAATTTTACCCTGTTCATCCTTTCGAATCCATGCCACGAGCGAAGCATTACTCAGGTACCAACCATCTTGCTGCTGCAGTTCAAATGTGAATTCTTGAGGTTCGTTCGTAATTTTGCTGATTTCAGCTACTTTGACAGAAGTGCCTTCTCCCTTGTGCTGCAAAATGGGGTCCACCGCAAAACGGACCATGGGAAGAATTGCACCGGCGGCCATATAGGCTGTAGCTCCACCAAGCGTGTACGTTAAAAACTGCCTGCGTGACATTTCCCTCCGGCTTGGTGGTTTGTTCGAGGCTTCATGCTGGTCATGCTCACTGCTCATACTGTCTCCACCCCCCTTTTTCAGCCAACTCTCTCATACGTTTTCATTATCAGAAATTCCACGACTTACTAGAACATACATAATCATATAGTAGCCCTAGAACACCGTCAAGAATTTGTCACACATTTTTAAGGTTCAATTGTAAGCGTTATTAAAAAACTGTTGATAAATTGTCACAATTTCAGCAAGAAGTTAATTTTTCCACATCTCGCGTACTTTTTCCCCAATATACCCTGCTATTTTCCCTTCTTCTATTTCCTCAACCAATTGGGAACGATTAAAAACAAGATCTGCAGATGAAATTTCATCCTTCTTCAAAAAACCATCGGATGTCATGATCACCACATATTTGAACCCAGACTGCTTAAGCTGCTCGCATATGGTGTTTAATGCCATTGACTTTTCCGGAAAAGCGAAATGAAATGCCGGATACGTCATGACCCGCCCTTTAAATGGAACTTCAATCAGATCCAAAAAATCTCTAAGCCTCTCTAACGCTTCCGTGGCTTCTGCCGGCGACTGATTACCCGTAAGACCGGTGAATGGAATAAGGCATGTATCCAGATAGAGTTGCAGTTCAGCCCAGCTGTCTTGAGTCATCTCACTGAATTTCAATTCCCTATTTCCCCTCTCTATCCATTTTATTCCCATATTATATACGAGCAATCGATGTAAATCCATAGAGTTATTAGTAAAACCTTTCCTAAAAAACACAAAAAGAAATGCGTAATCACGCATTTCCTTTTTTATATGTTTGATCATCATTTATCAGTTTATGGTTTTCAGTTCATCCGTCAGACTCCGGAAAGCTACTTCGTCTCCGGTAGCCAACGCCTTGTCGATTTCCATATACAGCTTCTCGCTACGCTGTTTACGAAGCGCTTCGTCCCACACCATCTCAGCAGCCAGCCCCAACATGACTTCATACGTAACTTTCATTTTATCCAATAGGATGCACCTCCAAAACGGATTTAAGAGCTCCTATATTCCTTACCTTTGGCAACATAACCAAGTGAAGTCCTCGACATCCGCTCAAGGTCGGCATCCGTCAATTCACGGATCACTTTGGCTGGTGTTCCCAGAGCCAGGGTATAGGGCGGAATTTTAGTATTTTCAGTTACAACAGAACCGGCCCCAATCAGTGCATATTCACCAATTTCGGCTCCATTCAGAAGGATGGCTCCCATACCAATCAGTGAGCCTGTTCCAATGTGACAACCATGAATAATCGCAGCATGTCCGACTGAAACGTCATCTCCCAGAATCAAAGGTTGATTCGTATTCACATGTCCTACAGCATTGTCCTGAATGTTACAACGTTGTCCTATCCATATTGGCGCCAAATCGGCCCGTAATACGGCATTGAACCAGACCGTTGAATCTGCGCCTAACTTCAGGTCGCCTATAAGTTTGGCCCCTTCAGCTACATATACCGAAGAATGAAGCTGCGGTTGTTGACCCTTGAATGGGATTATCATCAGTATCACTCCTTAATTTGGGAGTGATTTTAACAACTTGTCCCCTAAATGTCAAACACCACAGGAGTCGTATCACCAGACAACGATCGGCAGGTTGCAGCGAGGCGTAATCCCCAGGCTGTCATTTGCACGGTACTCTTACCCTCCTGCTCTCCAATGCGAAGCATCCCCAGATGCAGCATCATTTTGAGAACTCTCGTTTCATAGATGGTCTCCGGCGTGTCGTAATAAAACGGCTGTATTAACGGACCAATTTGTCGGAACAAAGACTCTGCTGTGGACCAGCCGGGTGCACATTCCCCTGTCCAGTACACGATGGAGGACAAGTTTGGAATAGCACCTTTATAAAGTCTTAACCAAAACCGAAATAGCTGTATCATCTCGGCTGTATTCTCTGCACCTAGTTTTTCTTCGCCGAATGCAGTCACTTTCAGCAGTCCCTGTTCTTCCCGAACAAGCCGGTGGTGAAATGCATAGTCGTATAGAAATGCAAAACGGTCAGGGTAATCCTTGAAGGAACGACCGTAGCCAAACCTCCATCCCGCTTTTCCAACCAATGTTTCACTGACATGAAGATGGTCCATCACCTGCTGCTGGGAACGCCGGTACATCATGCCTTCAGCGTTCAAAGTGATTTCATGCTGCTGAACAAATCGCAGGAATAACTTAAGGTCGTCTACAAGCAGATGGTATTCATCCCTGTACATCGGTGGTTCATTTGTCGTTTGAATACCTGCCTTCAGGTGAGCGGATAACACATCCCGGAATCTCATTTTCAAATCCTGAGGTACCTGATACAAATACTTCGTATGCTGTGTCGTTCCGTTAAACAACCATCCGCTCTTGGTGAACCGAACAATAAGATCGCGCGGACTGGCGCCGGACTCGCTTTCTTTTTTGTCCATCGACTGACGGGCAATGGCGACAAGTTCTTCCATGCCAAAGTATTGCCGGGGATCAAATAGCAGGTTGTTCAGAAAACGCAGATGTGCCACATTTAGTTCGCTGACCTGTTGCTCAAAAAATCGTCTACTGCCCAACGTTGTGAGAATACTCTGGATGAGTTCATGTTTGGAATTGGGTTTGCACTCACATTGGTAATAGTCTGCTATTCGATTAAGCTGGCCGATATCGGCAAAAGTTAGCATATCCGCTAGATTCATGGGTCCATCGCCTCGCCGTTAACTACTGTTTGGCTACTAATTCGGGGCCGGAGTAGTTTGGTTTTGTAAACATGTTTGACGGAATTCCCATGATCTAAACCTCATTTACCAAATCTTTTATCTTTTTATTCATCCTATGCCCCAACTTGTCTGCTCAGAAGAAAAATGAGAGGCACGGAATGATAGCAACCGACAGTTTCGCTGTTTCAAAACAAAAAAAAACAACCTGAGTCCAATTACTCAGATTGTTTAGCCGAATCCAATGATAGATGTCGTGTGCAGTTATATAACAAGGGACTCCAGTCACCCTGTTCTTTTTCCAGGATCGTAAGCGACAAGTTTCCGATTCGTTCCGTATAGCGGTCTTTGAACAAGGCAGACAACAGGTTGGCGAGAAAAGCGCCATGAGTCACAATCAATACATTTTTGTCCTGATATGCAGCCCATAAATCTTCCAGGAACGCTAAAGCGCGAGTCTGTGTATCGATAATCTGCTCCTGTCCCAGATCCAGTGTCTCCCAGTCCATCCCCCAGCGGGTGATTCGTTCATCCGAGGTCAAACCCTCGATCTGACCGAAACCTCTTTCTTTCAAACGTGCATCCGGCTCAAGCATAGGCACATCTAGCAATCCAGAGATAATCTCTCCTGTCTCCTGGGCTCGGGATAAACCACTGGTAATGATATAATCCCATTGATAATTCTCTTTCAACAGACGGTTTCCCAGACGTTCTGCCTGCTGACGCCCTTCGGCATTCAATGGTATGTCTGTCTGCCCTTGAATACGCCCTGCAGCGTTCCAATCGGTAAGACCGTGACGAATAAGCCCAATTCGCATCTCATCCCTCATTTCTCTATACAGTGAACGCTAGGTTAACTATGCACGCGCACCTTGTTTACGTTTGTTCGTCGTTCGATGCATACGCCCCAGCGAAAACAAAGCCATGCCAATGGCAAGCAGCGACAATGCCATCCAGTATCCCGGATACGCAGGTCCCATACTTACAACAAAGGGTTCGATAATGCTTCCCCTGTCCGCACCTGGCATGTTGTACTGGTACATGCTTGAAGCAGTCAGATCGCTTCCCGCAACAGCTGTTTCGAGAATCCCCGTAGAAACCACAGTTTGCTGCTCAGCTTCTGATACATCTGGCTTAAACATTGCCATGTATAAGAAACTGCATAAAAAAATCGCCAGAAACGCAGCAATCCACAACGTCATGTGCTTGCGGATCGCAGCAGAGAATCGGTTCACTTTTGCCTCTTCAGGCAAGAGCCACGGGGACTCCGCATAAATGCGGTCCATTACGTTGCGATTGACTCTCTCCGCCTGCTGCTCTGTCACTGGTTCCGGTATGCTGTGCAGCAGAACCTGGGCTTCTTCCCAAACTTCAAACTGCTGCGAGCACTCCTCACAACCATCCAGATGAGCATGAAAAGCAAGCCGCTGCGGATGATTTGCCGGCAAGTCCCAGATCAGTGCAAACAAGTCCTGGGCTTCAATGCAATTCATCGGTTCTTCATCCCTTCATATGGCTCGTACACCGGTTCGAAGAAATAAGGTTCCAATTGAGTTTTTACGCTTGATCTTGCTCTGAACAATAACGATTTTACAGAACTGACGCTCTGCCCAAGAATATTCGCAATCTCCTGGTAGTCTAGTTGGTCATATTCACGCAGTATGATGGCAGAACGCTGCTTCTCCGGTAAGTTGTTAATGGCATCTCTAACCAGCATGACCCGCTCACTGCGCAGTACAGCATGCTCTGGCGCGTTCTCGGAAGGCGCAATGGGTACAATCCCACTCTCTTCTAGAGGAACACTGCCACTGCGCTGTTTGCGCAGCTCACTCAGTACCGTATTTCTTGCAATGGTATATAACCACGTCGAGAATGAGGCATCCACCTCGCGGAATGAGTGTAAACTGCGGAACGCCTTATAGAAAGTCTCAGAACAGAGATCTTCCGCAAGCAGCTCCATATTGGAACTTTTCAACATATGATATACGAAAGCCAGTATTTTACGCTGATAACGACGCATCAGCTCGGAATATAACTCCAGGTTACCTTCCTTGATCTCTCGAATCAACTGGGAATCCGTCATTTGAGTGCGACCCCTCCTCGCCCATCCATGTGCTTCTCCCCGTTCGACTCTATCCATGTATTACCGAACAGGCACAAAAAAGTTGCGGTTCTCACCGCATAAAACAGCGTATCGCCATATCAGGCCTTTACGCCAAATTCCCCTATGTAATGGCAATTTCCCCAACGTTTCTACATTAACAGTATTTATTGTACAACGGTCAGCAGCCTCCTGGCAAATCCTCTACGATACACAAAAGCCCGACCTGTCATTCATATGCCTCTTATTTCACGAGTATGACGGCATTAGAACCCTTTTTGGCAAAAATGCACATTGCACACTCATTAGACGTAGGGAGATTCAAAAAGGTTTCAAAATTTTAATCTTTTTTTATTCCATACCCTTCGATTGAAGGATTTTATTTCATGAATATACGTAAGTTATAATTATTTTTAACAATTTTTTATAAAGTGTTGACAAAATGAAAACGTATACATATAATAAAAGTACAGTATGGTTTCTCTCCACTCCTATCCAATAACTGTATTGCTCCACGTGAGCAATGGCCGCTTATGTAAGCGGTCTTTTTTTTGCCCTTTTTTAAGGACGTATCGTAACAACTGTTTATCAACACAGAAAAAGAGGGCTTTCGCCCTCTCTTTCTATCCTCACACCCAAACCTGATATCCCAGGGAATCCAATAAAGACTTCGCACGTTCCATATCCTCTTCCTGACGGAATGACAAACGCATGATGCCTGGTACATCGACCCGGTTCTCGATAATCTCGAGGTTGCTTAAGTTAATATCATGTGTCCCGAGCTCTGTTGCAATCTTACCAATCATGCCCGGCGCATCCTGCACATCTGTATACAAATCGAACAGCGGTGAGATCATGCCTTTGCGGCGTTCAGGCAGAACGCTGCGGAAGTCACGGGCCTGACGGAATGCTTCTTCGATGCCTGGGCCGTTCTGGTTCTCCAGCATTTCCGTAAAAGCAGACATTTGGCTATTCCAGTCCTTCAATAGACCAAGGAGGACTTCACGATTGCTGAGCAGGATATCCCGCCATACAATCGCATCACTGGATGCAATACGTGTAATATCGCGGAATCCGCCTGCGGCCAGCATTTTATACAGCGGATTGGATTCATTATATTCACGCACCTGATTGACGAGCGCTACCGCAATGACATGTGGCAAATGGCTGATTGCGCCCACAATATCATCATGTAATAGAGGCTCAACCCGGACGATCTGTGCCCGCGTATGCGCAAGAAGCTCAGATAGCCTATCATATGCCTCTTCAGGCACATGTGCAGATGGAGTCAAAACGTAGTACGCATTTTCAAAAAGTACAGCCGAAGCCGCATCAACGCCAGCACGCTCAGATCCGGCCATCGGATGACCGCCAATGAAGTAGGCATCAGTCATACGCACATGCTCTGCACAGGCAGCGATCGAAGCTTTGGTGCTGCCAACATCCGTGATGATACACCCCTTTTTCAAGGGCAGCTTCGCCAATTGTTGAAAATACGTTTCAAGCAAACCTACCGGAACGCACAAAAAAATAAAGTCGGCATCCTGCACCGCTTCTTCCAGAGAGAGTGTAGCGTCATCCACTACACCACTCGCTATGTACTTGTCTTTCAGTTCAGGCAGATGTGCATAGCCCATCACAGATACTCCCGGCTTGCCTTTGAAGCAAAGCGCGAGAGATCCACCGATGAGCCCCACACCTATCATTGCAATTTTTAATTTCATGAGACCTCACTCTTTCATCGCCGGTTTTAGTGGCTTGTTGTCGCCTTCTCAGCCAGCGTGTTCTCCAATGCCGTCACAAATGTACGGTTCTGCTCTGGCGTGCCTACGGACACACGGATGTATGTTGGATAGACTTGGAATCCAGGGCGGACAATGATCCCTTTTTTGAGCAAGGATTGGAACGCATCCTTGGACGGCATATCCAAATCGACCATGATAAAGTTTCCTTGCGACGCGAAAAACGGCAATCCAAGACGCGTAAACTCGTTTTGGAGAAAATCACGTTCAGATGCATTCTGCTTCGCACATTCCTGGACAAATGGTTGGTCCAAAAGTGCAGCCGTTGCTGCCACCTGACCGAAACGCGATGTGTTGAACGGTTCGCGTACACGGTTAATCAGGTCGATGACCTCCGGACGTGCAATGCCATATCCAATTCGTAGTGAAGCAAGGCCATAGATTTTGGAGAAAGTCCGCAAAATGACCAGGTTTGGATATCGATCAAGCATTGAAATACTTTGTGGATAAGCCGCATCCGTTACAAACTCATAATAGGCCTCGTCCAGCACAACCATAACATGAGCAGGTACCCGATCCATAAATGATACGAGCTCCTGTTCAGAGATAATTGTTCCTGTTGGGTTATTCGGGTTACATACCCATACGACTTTGGTTCTATCGCTAATTTGCGCGAGCATGGAGGACAGGTCATGCGTCCCATCCTTAAGAGGAACCTCAATTGTCACAGCGCCCTCAATGTCCGCATTGCTTTTGTAGACGGAGAACGTCTGATCCGCCATGATCGTCTCATCTCCGGGAAGGAAGAACGCACGGGTAATCAGGGCAATAATCTCGTCCGATCCACAGCCAAAAATAATGTTGCTCCGTTCCACACCCAAATGCTTCGCCAGCACTCCTGTCAGCTCAACCGCGCTGCCGTCAGGATACAGACTAACATGGGCCAACTCTTTCGTAATGGCTTCCAGTACGGCAGGAGAGCTGCCGTATGGGTTTTCGTTGGAGGCCAGCTTGATCACTTGCTCAAGCCCCAGTTCACGTTTCACTTCTTCAATCGGTTTGCCCGGTTGGTACACAGGCAGATTGACAATCTGGGATTTCGGTTTCAACCCGACCGCCTCCTGTAGTTAAGTTATAAATACATGCCGAAACATGCGGGGGAAATAACGCGTCGTGATCTCCCTATCCTTTTAATTGTGCCACAAAGTTGCGAATTTGCAACAGCCCCGCCTCACGGGTATCTGGATTTTCAAGAAGAGGAATCGCCTCTTCAACCTGACGAACAATGGCGCTCCCTACAACCACTCCGTCACAGATGCGGGAAAAACGCTCTACTTGCTCATGGCTGGATATACCAAACCCTACCGCTACCGGAATATCTGTCAGACTTTTCACAGTCTCAATAAAGCTCTCTACTCCGTCAAAGAAGGAAGCTCTCTCTCCTGTTACACCGAGTGAAGATACGCAGTAGATAAAGCCTCGAGCCCCTGTAACGATACGCTCAATCCGCGCGTTGGACGTAGGAGCTACCAGCGGAACCAGATGCACGCCCGCGGCGTCAGCCCTGCGGCGCATATCTTCTGATTCCTCAATAGGAAGATCGGGAATAATCATGCCGCTAATATCGTGTTTGACAAGTTCATCAAAGAACAAATCAAGTCCCGTTTGTAGTACAGGGTTGTAATACGTAAAGAGTACAAACGGCAGCTGTACTCCAGCCTCGCGTGCTTTGGCGGCCGTTTCCATGCAGGTGCGAATGGAGATCTGGCTTTTCAGTGCACGCTCGGATGCACGCTGGATAACAGGACCATCCGCAAGCGGATCGGAATAGGGAACCCCAAGCTCCAGGATGTCTGCTCCTGCCTGTTCAAGCTCCTTGATAATATCAATTGTCGTCTCCACGTCGGGATCCCCAACGGTCAGAAACGGAATAAGTGCTGTACGATTTTGTTCCTTTAAACGCTGGAAGGTCTGGTCCATTAGATTCATGACAAGTTCCCTCCCGTATATTTCATAATGGATTCGACATCTTTGTCTCCCCGACCCGACAGGCAGATGACAACGATATCGTCTGCTGTAAGTTCAGGAGCAAGCTTAACGACCTGAGCGACGGCATGTGCAGACTCCAGTGCAGGAATGATGCCTTCCGTACGGCTGAGCAGCTGCAAAGCATCCAGCGCCTCCTGATCCGTAATCGGTACATACTTCGCACGTTCAATATCCTTCAGATAGGAATGCTCCGGACCAACGCCAGGATAATCAAGACCCGCCGAGATGGAATGTGCAGGTTGGACCTGTCCATACTCATCCTGAAGCAAATAACTCATGGAACCCTGAAAAACGCCATGTGTTCCTTTACTCATCGTGGCTGCATGGAATTCAGTGTCCACACCTTTGCCGGCAGCTTCAACACCAACAAGCTTCACATCCTGATCCCCGATAAACGGGTAAAACATGCCGATTGCATTGCTTCCGCCACCGACAGCCGCAACGATCACATCAGGAAGACGTCCTTCGATATCCTGAATCTGTCTGCGCGTCTCATCTCCAATAATTCGTTGAAAGTTACGCACCATCATGGGATATGGATGAGGACCAACGACTGATCCAAGCACATAGAATGTATCCTCCACGTTGCTGACCCAGTAACGAAGAGCCTCATTCCCTGCGTCCTTCAGTGTCCGCGTACCCGATGTCACGGGAATCACTTCCGCCCCTAGCAGTTTCATACGGAATACGTTCAGTTGTTGACGCTCTGTATCTTCCTCGCCCATGAATACTTTGCATTCAAGACCAAGCAAAGCAGCAACGGTTGCAGTTGCAACGCCATGCTGTCCTGCCCCCGTTTCGGCGATGACTTTATTTTTACCCATACGTTTGGCAAGTAAGCCTTGTCCGATCGCATTGTTAATTTTATGTGCACCCGTGTGATTCAAATCTTCACGTTTCAGATAGATCTTCGGTCCTCCCAGATGGCGAGACAACTGTTCCGCATGATACAGCGGCGTCTCCCGTCCGGAATACTCACTCAGCAAATAATTTAACTCCTTATTGAATTCCTCGTCTTGAGAATAACGATCATATGCCTCTTCCAATTCGATTAGAGCGTTCATTAGTGTCTCAGGTACAAAGCGGCCTCCGAAGGGACCGAAACGCCCATGTTGATCCGGCAATTGATGTGTCATGCCTGCTTCACCCTTTCTACAAATGCTGTGATTTTTGCAATATCTTTCACGCCATCAGACTCCACGCCACTGGATACATCGACGCCGTCTGGTGCATAGTTCTGTATTAGTTGCTCTACATTATCGGGCTGTAGTCCCCCTGCTACGAACAAAGCAATTCCATGTTGAATTGCCCATTCGGCATAAGCGGGAATACGATCCCACGCAAACGTTTTACCGGAACCTCCCCCGTATAGAGGATCATAGGTATCCAGTAATATGGCATCCACAACGTTTTGATAAGGATCAAGTATCTTAGCAGCATCATTCACTTCTGTAGCTGTTTCATCTTTTGGAAAAGAAAGAGCCTTGAACACCTCGGTGCCGAAACGCTGCTTCACCAGTCCGCAAAATTCCGGAGACTCCTGTCCATGCAGCTGAATAACATCCAGATGAGCTACTTCCATGACACTTTCGAGCTCTGTCATTGAGGGATTCACAAATACTCCCGCCAGTTTCGGACGATTAGGTGCGGTCCAGTCCATTAGAACCGCTCTTAACTCGGCAGCCTTATCAGCTTCAATTTGTCGTCGGGAATCGGCAAAGACAACACCAATGTAATCAATCGGCAAGTTTATCATCGATTTTAGCACTTCAACGTCCTGAAGTCCACATATTTTTACTGCCACTGCCGATTCCCTAAGCAGCTTGTTATCTCTTCCGCCTGTACCGTCATTCATGAGTTTATTCATCCTCTTGGCCCCATCAGTTCGTAAACGGCAGCTTCCACATCTTCCTTACGCATCAGATGTTCACCGACGAGGATACCCTGTACTCCAGCCTCTATTAAGGATTCCAAACGCTCTGGACCGTCAATGCCGCTCTCACTGATTAAAGTTACCCCATCCGGAATCAACTTCATCAGATCAAGGGTTGTGCTTAAGCTGGTCTCGAACGTCTTCAGATTACGGTTGTTGATTCCAACAAGGGTTGCCTGTGGAATCTCCAGTACTTGCTCCAGTTCCGTTCGGTCATGGACTTCAATTAAGACATCCAGTCCTATACTTTTGGCAAATGACAGATACTGACGGATCTGCTCCGGTGACAGGATGCTTGCAATCAGCAAAATGGCATCTGCACCAAGCAATCTTGCTTCAGCGATCTGGCGCTCATCGATAATAAAATCCTTACGCAAAAGCGGGATATTCACAGCCTGATGAATGGCCTGCAGATATTCTCCGCTGCCTTGAAAGTAGGAGACGTCCGTCAATACAGAAATACAATCTGCTCCTGCCCGTTCGTAGGCTAATGCAATTTCTACCGGATGAAAGTCGGGACGTATGAGCCCTTTGGACGGGGATGCTTTTTTCACTTCTGCAATAAGACCGAGGCTCCGGTTACGATCCTTCGATAATGCCCGTTCAAACCCGCGGGTAGCTGGCAATGTTTCAATCTGTTTCAACGCCTCTTCCATCTGAAAGGTTTGGGCCAATGCTTCAACCTCTTGCTGTTTCGTTGCTACGATTCGATCAAGATACATGACTGTACGCCTCCGTTGTGTGTATTAGCTGTTCCAATTTCATCGCTGCTTTTCCGGAATCCACAGCCTCCGCGGCCATGGTCACCCCTTCCGCAATGGTCTCAGCAAGACCCGAAAGGTAGATGCACGCTCCTGCATTTAACAGGACGACATCACGGTACGCGCTCCGTTCTCCGCGGAAGATTCGTTTTATAATTTCGGCATTCTGAAGAGCATCTCCTCCAAGAACCGCTTCAAGCGGATGCATTGATAAGCCCACATCACGCGGATCAATATCATACGTCTGAACTTCACCATTACGCAGTTCAGATACCTGAGTAGGTGCGGATATGCTGATTTCATCCAGTCCATCATGACTTGCGACGACGAGCGCTCTCTTTAGACCGAGACGATTGAGGACCTCGGCAATCATCGGCGTGCGACTGCGGTCATACAGACCGAGGAGCTGGCGATCCGCCCCTGCAGGATTGGTGAGAGGACCAAGCATATTGAAAATCGTACGTACACCCAGCTCTTTGCGTGGTGCAGCCGCATGTTTCATGGAAGGGTGGTACACCTGAGCAAAGCAGAAGCAGATTCCGATCTCATCCAGACATTGTCTCGCCTGTTCTCCATCGAGATGAATGTTAACCCCCAGAGCTTCAAGCACATCCGCACTGCCTGCTTTACCAGAAGCAGATCGATTGCCATGTTTCGCCACACGAACAGAGACTGCTGCCGCAATGATTGCTGAGGCTGTTGAGATATTAAACTTGTGAATTCCCGATCCGCCGGTCCCGCAAGTATCCAGCAGTCCGCTGCCATCCGTAAGAATCCGGCCGCCCTGTCCGCGCATAGCCTCGGCAAAACCGGTGATTTCGTCCACCGTTTCCCCCTTCATTCGGAGAGCCATAAGCAGCCCGCCGATCTGAGCCGGAGTCGCTTCACCTCTCATGATGGAGTACATCAAGTTACGTGCTTCCGCCTGCTCGAGGTGGTTGCCCTCCAAAATTTTGGCTAGGCCGCCCTTCATCCCTTCGTTCTGGCTAACGACAGATGTGGATTTCTTGGAATCTTCATTCATCACAGGGTTCATATTCATATTCGGTCTCTCCTCTCTCAGTTCTGTACAGCCGTGGCTGGTGTCACAAAATAATCTGCATTAGCAAGTGTCAGGTGGTTATCTTTTCCCTTAGGAGGGAACATGGCTTCCGCTGTACGGATCGCTGTAAGCAATGCTTTCGCCTTGTTGACCGTCTCCTCGTATTCACTTTCAGGTACCGAATCCCATACGATGCCTGCCCCCGCCTGCACGTACGCTTTTCCTTTTTTGAAAATGATGGTTCGAATCGTAATGCAGGCATCCATGTTACCGGAAAACCCGAGATATCCGATAGCGCCTGCGTAAGCACCGCGCGCTTCTTTTTCCAGCTCCGCAATAATCTCCATCGCGCGCAGCTTCGGTGCGCCGGATACTGTTCCAGCTGGGAGACAAGAGAGGAATGCATCGAAGAAATCCTTGTCTTCTCTGAGCTCGCCTGTCACATTCGAAACCATGTGCATGACGTGGGAATAACGCTCAATCTCCATGAACATGTCACATTTCACACTGCCAAATTTCGATACCCGGCCGAGATCATTGCGGCCCAGATCAACCAGCATGAGATGTTCCGCCCGTTCCTTCTCATCCTGCAGCAGATCGGCAGCAAGTGCACGATCTTCCGCTTCCGTCGCACCTCTTGGGCGTGTACCAGCAATTGGCCGTGTCTCCACACGATTCCCGTCCACCTTCACCAGCGCCTCTGGTGAGGTCCCGACAATAATTTCATCATCCATTTTCAGATAATACATATAGGGTGACGGATTCAGCGTCCGAAGTACACGATATACATGTAAAGGGGAAACTTCGGTATCGATGTGGAAGCGTTGTGACAGCACGACCTGAAAAATATCACCTGCACGTATATATTCTTTGGCTTGCTCCACATTGCCGATAAACTGTTCCTTTGTTAGGTTGGAACGAATATCCCCCAGATCAACGTCTCCAGGAATGGATCGCGGATTCAGGTTTTCCCCAGGTCCTTGCTGCTGCAAGCGCTCAGCGGCCTGCTCAAGCTTCTCTGACGTCACTGCATAAGCCTTCCTGATATCCTCATCCGTTGCTCCCTCTTTGACATGAACGTTTCCGACAAGCAGCATTTGCTGCTTCACATGGTCAAACACAATAATTTGGTCACAGAACATGAAGCGAATATCATCCATATTCAGATCATCCAGCGCATGAGCCGGAAGCTTCTCATAATATTGCAGCAGATCATATCCAAAAAAACCAATCGCCCCGCCTGTAAATGGCGGCAGTTCGTCATCTTTGGGACTACGATACTTGCGCAGCAGCGCTTTTAGTTCTTCAATCGGTTTGCCTGGCAGTTCACGCTTCTGTCCAGCTTCTTCCACTTCAATCCGGCCCTTTTTGGCCGAAATCATCAAAAACGGATCCGTACCAATGAAGGAATATCTTGCCCATTGAATACCGCCCTCCACACTTTCCAGCAGGAATGCCCGGTCATTGTCAGCATAACGGCGGAAAATCCGGATGGGGGTTTCCATATCAGCCAAAATCCGTTTGACTACCGGAATCAGATTATATTCATTCGACATTTTCAGTACTTGATTAACGTTTGGCGTTATCATCAGATCACGTCCTTTCAGATTAGGTAGAAGAAAGTCATGGGTTATATACAACAAAAAAAACCTCTACCATCAGGTAGAGGTTCTGGTTTATAAGCTGTAATCAACAGGTTGGTGCTTCATAAATAACAAGTCCCTATACATTCACGCCGGATCATCAGACCAGTCTCACGAATAAACGTCATACATCCACCAACCTGCACGTCTTGAATATGGGTTTACTAACTCTTCGTGCTTGCACGCTACCATCACAAATTCGTAATGGCTTTCAGCAAACAACGACGAGCATATACCAAAAACAAAACGGTGTCACTGGACACGTTTCACGATGAGGTTCTGTTCCTTCCAATCCTGTAGCACGACGTACCGCGAATCAGTTGGCCGACCTTGTTACTCCGGCTACCACCCGCTGGACTCTGCTATATACTCCACTATCTCAGCTGCTCTCAGCTCAACTCATACTCTACTCAACTGGTTCTCACTATACAGCATTCAGAATGGTTTGACAACCACTCTATTTCTTATGAATTCGAAGGTGCAGCCAAATCAGGCCGTAAGGATTGCGCCCCATTCAGGTACACATGATTAATTTCATGCTGGTCTTTGGTCGTGTTCACATGGACCATGAAACGAATGCATTGCGGCAAGGCCCCCTTAACGGGTACTTCCAGCGCACACATCAGAGGCACCAGTTCCCAGCCATCCAGTTGACGAATGGCCTTCGCTGGAAAGGCTGCATCCAAATCACCAGTCATCGTAATCCAGACGCTGCAGATATCTTCCGGCTTAATATCGTTGCGGTCCACAATCTCCTGCAGCAATACCGCTGTTTCCTTCAAAATCAGTTCTTCGTTATTTTGCGTGACTGTTGTAGCCCCGCGAATTCCTCGTGTTGCCATCGCTATTCAGCTCCCTTCTTAAGCAATTCAATGACATCCCGAACTGCCGATACGGGCACGTCTTTCACAATTCTCGCTGCTCCAATTCGATCCGGAATAATGAAGACCATATGTCCTTCACGGAATTTCTTGTCATGCATCATTGCATCCATCAAAGCATCCGTATCCAAATGTTTCGGCATTGTGACCGGTAACCGCAGGGAACGAAGCATACGCACTGTATCGTCATACAGACCTGCAGGTGCACCAAGCTTCTCACCTAGCAAAGCCGATCCGGCCATCCCGATCGAGATGGCTTCTCCATGCAAAAACTCACCGTATCCAGCAATCGCTTCAATCGCATGACCAATGGTGTGACCCAAATTCAAAAGTGCACGCTCTCCGTTTTCCCGCTCATCACGAGACACAATGTCAGCCTTGATGCCACATCCGCGTTCGAGTCCGTATCCGAGCGCTTCCGGATCAAGTGCAAGCAACTCTTCCGCATGCTCTTCACACCAATGTGCAAAAGCTTCGTCGCGAATCAGTCCGTGCTTCAGCATTTCCGATAATCCGGCTGAAACATCCCGCGGCGGCAAGGATTGAAGTGTATCCACATCATAGAGCACAAGCTCAGGCTGATGGAATGCACCAATCATATTTTTGGCCAATGGATGGTTAACGGCCACTTTGCCACCTACACTGCTGTCATGTGCAAGAATGGTTGTAGGGACTTGTACAAACTTGATTCCACGCATATATGTAGCAGCCACGAATCCAGCGAGATCTCCCACAACGCCTCCGCCTAATGCAATAATGGCGGAACTACGGTCCAGTTTACCCTCGATGGCAACTGTCATCATGTCCTGGTAAACCGAAAGGGATTTGGATGTCTCTCCCGAAGGAACCACTGCCGAGACGACTGTATAGTCGGCCGCCCGGAGTGTCTGTTCAAGACTAGCCAAATACTTGGGAGCCACGTTCTCATCCGTAATAATGAGCAGCGGACTTTTTTTTGTTAAACCATACTGTTCAAAGAACCGCGGCGCCTCAGCGAGCAGACCACTGCCGATCAAAATGGGGTACGAGCGTTCCTCCAACTGAACTGTCAGCTGACGCATATTAGTAGTTCTCCAGTTGAGCATTGTAATTGTTATAGTTCGCGCGAATTTCCTCCATGGAATCTCCGCCGAACTTCTCAAGGAATGCCTTGGCAATCTCCCATGCCACCACATGTTCCATGACTACGCTTGCTGCTGGAACAGCACATGCATCAGAACGTTCGACTTGAGCAGTAAAGGCTTCTTTGGTATCAATATCAACACTTTGAAGCGGTTTGTACAGTGTCGGAATAGGTTTCATAACCCCACGAACCACAACCGGCATGCCATTAGTCATTCCGCCTTCAAATCCACCCAAACGATTCGTTGCGCGGTGGTAACCACGTTCTTCCGTGTGAAGAATCTCATCATGCACCTGAGAACCGCGAATCGTTCCTGCTTCAAATCCGATACCGATTTCCACACCTTTAAATGCATTGATGGACATAACACCCTGAGCAATCCGTGCATCCAATTTGCGATCATACTGCACATGGCTTCCGAGACCGATAGGCACACCTTCAACAATGCATTCCACGATTCCTCCGATGGAGTCGCCTTCCTGCTTGATCTGATCAATGTAGGCTTCCATCTTCTTCTCCGTCTCTGCATCGGTTACTCGAACCGAGGAAGCTTCTGTTACTTCAATCAGCTCATCGATTGGCAGGTCTTGGTAAGGGGCCTCAATCTCTCCGATACGCAGTACACGCCCCGCCACCTTAATCCCAAACTCTGCTAGGAATTGACGAGCGATCGCTCCACAAGCTACACGTACCGTTGTTTCACGCGCACTGGAACGCTCCAAGACGTTGCGCAGATCTTTCAGGTTATATTTAAGTCCGCCATTCAGATCGGCATGTCCAGGACGAGGACGATGAACGCGGCGTTTCTCTTCATCACTGCCTTCAATAGGCTCGATATTCATAATATTCTGCCAGTGTTTCCAGTCATTATTTTGAACGACCAGAGCTACCGGAGCCCCAGTTGTATATCCATGACGGATGCCGCCCACGAAATTGGCCTGATCTTTCTCAATCTGCATCCGGCGTCCACGGCCATATCCTTTTTGTCTACGGTGGAGCTGGAAGTTCAGTTCTTCAAAATCAATATTCAGATTGCTTGGCAATCCTTCAATTATTGCGGTCAATTGGGGTCCGTGCGTTTCCCCTGCGGTTAAATAACGTAAACTCATAGTACGTTCCCCCTTTAAACTGTTAAACTGCACATTGCTAAAATCCCATAATTTCTTTGCTCATTATAGTATAGCTGACCCGCTTTGACAAGAAAGCCCGTCGTTTCCTGCCCAAAATCGAAATTTCGGTCAGCTCGTGCTGCCACAATTCAGACTTGTTAATTACGCTTTCCTGTACCCGGAAAAGCAAATAACCGTCTGGCCACATGTTCATGTGTATCCAGACGGTCATCCAATCCGTTAACCTTATTTTTTGCGATAGAAGAATGTTTCCGCTGTCTCCAGACCGTATTGTCCAGGTGAAAAGATCTGCTCTGTGCTGCCTACGAATAAAATGCCGCCTGGTCGTAAACTCGCTGCAAATTTATGATACAACACGTTTTTGGCTTCCTCGGTAAAATAGATCATTACATTCCGGCACACAATCAGATCATACCCATCATCAAATCGATCCAGCAGCAGATTCTGCTTCATAAACTTGATTGAGCTTTTGAGCTTATCATCGATTCGATAAACCAGGCCATCCTGTTTGAAATAGCGACTGGCTGTCTCTTTTGGAACATCCTTGAGCGAGCGTTCCATATAACGCCCTTCCTTGGCTTTGGCCAGTGCACCTTCGTCCAGATCACTCGCTGTAATGGAACTGTCCTTAAGAATTCCCATCGTATCCAAAATCATCGCAAGTGTATAAGGCTCTTCGCCAGTTGAACAAGCTGCACTCCATACCTTCACCCGGCGTTTAGGACCAATCAATTCAGGAAGTATCTCGTCACGGAGCACTTCCCAGCGGTTAGGATTTCGCCAAAATTCCGAAACGTTAATCGTCATCCGATCAAGAAATTCGTAAAACAGCGACTTATCCTTTTGCATGGCATCAAAAAAATTAGAAAATGTATGAAACCCGTTTTTGTTTCGAAGTGTGGTCAGCCGTCTTTTCATCTGGCCTTCCTTGTATTGAGCAAGATCAATGCCTGTGCTCTCTTTGATTTTCCGAATAAAACCGGCATAATCCGGGTCTAGTTGTTCCTGCTCCAGCATCGTATCACCCTTCTGGCTAATAAATTACAACCAGGCTGCGATGCTCTTGTCGTACGTTACCAATTCATCTGAAGTAAAGAAGTTCGCTGCTTCACGAGAAGCAGACTCCGGTGAATCGGCTCCATGAATCAGGTTATGCGGTGTGTGGCTCGCAAAGTCTCCGCGGATTGTACCCGGAGCAGCTTCCTTCACATTGGTTTTGCCGATAACGATTCGAGCAAGTGCCACAATGTCATCACCTTCCCAAACCATGGCAAATACAGGCCCGGATGTGATAAACTGCACCAGATCATCGAAGAACGGCTTCCCTTCATGTTCCGCATAATGGCGCTTGGCCTGATCCTCCGTCATCTGAACCAGTTTCCCAGCCACCATTTTAAACCCCTTGTCTTCCAGACGGCTAACGATACGCCCAATCAAACCACGCTGCACACCATCCGGCTTCACCATCAAAAATGTACGATCCATACGCTCACTCCTCACTCACGGTTCAAAGTTAGTTCATTATGTAGACGCAATCACTTTGATTGTAACATACATGTCCATTTCCTCCCAATGAGGAATCTCACATCTATGTCATTGGAGTAACCCGAGCAACATGCAGCATGATCATCTCAATGCATTTTAATGAGTGCGCTTGACAACAAAATGTGCAATATCGCGTAAATTTTTGCTGGTTTTGATATTGGGCAGCTGATCCAGAGCATCGAGCGCTTTCTTCATATATCGGTCAGCCAGTGCTTCAGCTTTAGCGATTCCTTGACTTTGGCGAATCATTCCAATTGCATCCGAAGCACTTGCCTGTCCTTCTTCACGCTGAACACGTGATATCTCGTTAAGCAATGGCTCACGCAGATCACGCTCCTGCAGAGCGTACAGGACTGGCAGCGTAATATTCCCCTGTTTCATATCGCTACCTGGGGGCTTGCCCAATTGCTTCTCCGTTCCAACCAGATCAAGGACGTCGTCCTGAATCTGAAAGGCCATACCCACGTTATATCCGTAAGTATAGAGCAGCGAAGAAACTTGTTTTGGTGCGCGTGTGGCTAGAGCTCCAAGCTGGCAGCTGACCGCAATCAGAAGCGCCGTTTTACGACGAATCCGCAGCAAGTAATTACGAACACTCTGCCCTGTATTGAAAAAGTCGCGAATCTGCTCCATCTCACCGATAGACATCTGCACCATCGCCTTAGCCAGGATACGATGGATGTCTGGCTCGGACAGGCCTGCCGTCATCTGAAGTGCCTTTCCATAGATATAATCCCCGGTGTACATGGCAATCCGGTTGTCCCATTTGGACTTCACCGTAGGTTTGCCTCTACGTGTCTCCGCATTGTCAATAACATCGTCATGTACCAGGGAAGCGGAATGAATCAATTCCAGCGGTACCGCAATCAACTTCAGGCGTTCAATGTCATATGTACCATATTTCCCGCCGAGCAATACAAATACTGGACGTAAACGTTTCCCACCAGCTTTGAGCAGATGAAGTGAAGTTTCACTTAGCAGCTTCTGATCTCCCTGCACACTGCGATACAATTCTTTTTCAATGTAATCCATGTCTTTTTTTAACAACCCGAAAATATCCAATAGTTTCATTCGTTCACCCGTGTCAGCGTATTATCAGTCCAAAAATCCATGCTTACCTTCCCCTCCAGCAAGTCGGGCCTGCAGGCATAACGAAAAACCAGGGCTTGCCGTTCCTGCTTGTGTTCTTCTATGTCGTACCACACTTCTTCGAATGTCATGGCTGACATCCGGGAATTAAACTCTTCGACTTGTTCTGAAACAAATCCAGAAGTTGCCGGAGCATGGGTCAAGGCTGTGGTTACATTAAAACTCTACCATCAGCGCTCACCAATACCCCGGGATGCCGGGGGCTAGCCGGTTATATAACCTACACATTTGAGTTTTAAAAAGTTATAGAAAACACCCCTGCTAGCCCCGTTGATCCGGTTCTCCCCATCTTGCAAACAGTTGATGTTGAATGCGCAGACTATCCAGTACTTTACCTACCAAAAACAAAATCAATTCTTCCATCGTCTGAGGTTTGTGATAAAACGCCGGCATGGCCGGAATCATCCGAACTCCCAAACGAGAGAGCTTGAGCATATTCTCCAGATGGATCGCATGCAGCGGTGTCTCCCTGGGTACCAGAATTAGCGGTCTTGCCTCCTTCATCATGACATCCGCAGCACGGGACATCAGATTATCTGAAGACCCCTGTGCAATGGAGGAGAGCGTTCCCATAGAGCATGGCATGATAATCATGCCATCAGCCAGGTAAGATCCGCTTGCAATTGAAGCGCCTATATCACTAACGGGATGATAGATCAGTGAACCGCCGAGGCCGCCGAATTTCTCTTCCAGCACGCCTTCACGATTCGTGACATCCCAATCCATTTCTTCTTTTAAAACCCGCCAGCCAGCATTAGATATCACCAGATGAACCGTGAAATCCAGGCCCAGCAGCGTTTCAATAAGTCTTATGCCATAAATACTTCCGCTGGCTCCGGTAATTCCGACCACAAGTCGTTTATTGTCCGGCTGCTGCATGTTTATTTCACCGCCAGATCAATCAGAGTAAACGTAAATACGACCAGACTCAGAACACTATTCATAGTAAAGAAAGCCGTCTGTACACGACTCATATCATTAGGCGATACAATATAGTGCTCATAGAAAAGAATACCATATGTGATCAGCATACCTGCACCATACCACCAGCTCAGATCCGTCATCAACAGAAGCGCCAAAAATCCGATGGCCGTAATAATGTGAAAGAACTTGGCTATGTTCAGCGACTTAATAAGTCCGAATCGGGAAGGAATGGAATGAAGCCCCTCTTCCTGATCAAACTCCAGATCCTGACATGCATAAATAATATCAAAGCCCGCAGTCCAGAACACAATCGTAACGTACAGCACAATGGCTGTCCAATCCATGGACCCCGTTACAGCAACCCAGCCTCCAAGTGGAGCAAGGCCAATCGTCATTCCTAGAACAACATGGCAGAGCCATGTGAATCGTTTGGTGTATGAATACAATACCAGCATAAACACTGCGATTGGCAGCAATTGCATGGATAACACATTAAGATTGGATGAAGCCCAGAATAACAATACAAACGAGACGATAATAAAGATAACGACCTCGCCGTTTTTGAGCAGGCCCGCTGGGATGGCACGCATAGCCGTCCGCGGATTTTTACCGTCGATCGCTTGGTCAATCATCCGATTAAGTCCAAATGCTGCACTGCGTGCACCAACCATGGCCAGCAGTACCCACATGATCTGCATCCAGGTTGGGAACGTATCGTTCACGACCATGGAGCCGAGAATGGCACCCATAAATGCAAAAGGTAAAGCAAAAAGCGTGTGTTCAATCTTAATCATTTCTAAAAAGATGCGAATTTTCCTAAACATGCTGATTCTCCTTGGTTCCAATATGCAGTGCCGCGATGCCTCCGGTCAGAGGATAGGCCTGCACTTGCTTCAATCCGGTTTCTTCGAAAATGGTAGCCAGTTCCTTCCTTCCCGGAAATAATGCCAGTGAATCCGGCAGCCACTTGTACTGTTCATAACGTTTGGCAAACAATTTGGCAAGCCTTGGCAGTACTTGTTCAAAATAAAAATAATAAATGCCTTTAAACGGTTGCCAGGTCGGCTTGGACAGTTCCAGACACACAACCATGCCACCTGGTTTTACTACGCGCTTCATTTCCGACAACACCTGTCTCAGATCAGGCACGTTACGAAGGCCAAACCCAATGGTTACATAATCAAATGAGTTATCTTCAAAAGGAAGTGACATGGCATTCCCCTGAACAAGCGTAATCTGCTTTTGTCTGTTTACGGCATTAACCTTGTTCTGCCCGACTTCAAGCATGTTGCTGCTAAAGTCCAGTCCATGCATGTGACCCGTTTCACTTGCTTCTGCCATCGCAAGCGTCCAGTCACAGGTGCCACAACACAAATCAAGTCCTGTATCCCCTTTGGACATGTTCATTTTCTTCATTGTGAATTTGCGCCAGGCTTTATGCCTGCGGAAACTCAGGATGTCATTCATGACATCATATTTCCCGGCTATACTCTGAAACACCGAATGTACGAACTCTTCTTTCGGTTTCGTCTCTGCGCTCCCCATTTGTCTCCCCCTCAATCTTCCCTTACTGCTGCGTGTGAAGGCTCCAGATACCCCAAATAGGTTTCCAAGATGGCATGCACCTCAACTAATCCCCGCTGGTCTTTTTCATCCTGCAGCAACAGCTTAATGCGGTTTGTACTTTCACGAAGCCTGTCCAGCAAAAGCCCATCCATTTGATACTTGATTACCATAGCGCCACATGCCCGCATATCCAGATCTGGCTGGCAAATCAAGTTCCGCTCGTCTCCGGTACCTTGTTCGTATATGTGCCAGAAAGCATAACTATGGCTGAATCTCTTCTCGTCATTCATTCGCAGCAGCTCTTCCACAACGGTCTCGCACAAGCTGAATTCAGCAAGAAGACTCTCCCATAGCTTTTGTTCCTGTAATCCAATCATGTCCGCAAAAGAAAGAAACAGCTGCATCTTCAGCTGTACCGTTTCACGCAAGTATTCTTCAGCCGAAACGAGAAGCTTTTTCATCCGATCATACAGAGTCATCTTGCGCACGTTGACTTCAGCTACGGCACCGCTGAGCTTGCCGATCATCTCAATACGACCAGCATGGGCAAGAAGCTGATAAAAGCGACTGCTCAAGTAATCACCAGCAAGAACGTTCAACTGACGTGAGCGCATCTCCTGCTCTTTCCGATCCCCGGAGATCGTATCGATTCGATCATGCGTATCCATGGCCAGCTGGACGAGCGAGGTAGCAAGAGTATAGAGCTCATCATGCTCCTTTTCATCTGTACGGCCCACAAACGCCTGCAGCAGACGAGCCCGGCTATCCGGAAACGGTGGTATTTCCGTATGTTGTCGAATCATGTCGTAATCCGTATATTTTTTTGCTAGTTGGGGTACGCGATATGAATTCATTCTCAGCCTCCGAGCCTTTGCATTGTTAAACCATTTCTGCACTACAATCTTATATATTATAGCATATGTTGAACGGTCACGCACTGAATCCTGCTATTCTATTAACCTTCGTTCAACAATTCGAATTGCTTCTTCCACAGATCAGTCTCCATAATGTGAAACCACTCTTTTATTTCACCGGATATGACAGGGCTTTTCCAATTTCGCAGCGTATCGATTGCATCTGTTGGCCACTCATTCCTTCGAATATCAGCAGCAAGCAGCAGATGCCTTTTGTGCAGCCACTCATCTTCTGCCATTATACGAAGCAGTATTTGTTCCACATTATCAAGACTGTGAAATCCTAGCTCGGCGACTGTTGCCATATTGTCATAAATTTCAGTGTAACTCGTTTTGGTACCCGTCACTTTCAGATCCAGTTTCAAAATGGACTGTTTCCACTCCACTTTTGCAATCGGTGTAGTTAGATGCATGGAGCTCAGCACGTCTACCAGATTCTCGTCCGAAAGTTCCTGTTTTTGCTCAGCTGCAGAAACCGGCTGTGCCCGCTCTCCGCCCAATGTTCGCATATGTAAGGTTTGCACAGCTACCAACAGGAAAACTGCTGCAACCGTTGCCAGCAGCGTAGCCGTCACGATCATCCGCGGTTTCATAAATGCCTCCCTGCCTTTACTTGTTAGTGTAGTCTGTCCGGTAAAGGCTCATACCTCATTGTACAATGAAAAAAAGCAGGCTATGCCTGCATTTTTCATTAATACCAAAAGTATTGGCCCTACTCGAATCCACTTCCTAAACAGGCAGGAGATTTCCGCAAGACGATGTAGTGCTCCCATGCAAGGAGTCAAAACCCGTCTTTCATTTTTTATTCCGATTCAATCTGGCCATGCTTCGTGATCATTGTAGCCTTACCGCGGATTTTGATCGCGGAGGTATGATTGGTAAACTGGGCAATCATGACTTCACCCTTGTCCAACTTCTCGGTATGATGAAAACGCGTGTCCTGACCTCGCGTCAAACCGATGACTTGAACTCCATTTTCCTCTGCTTTAATGACAATGTAATCACTGCCGGTTGGATGGTCCATTTACGTAACGTCCCCTCTCCTAATTGTTCAATAGCGTTAATGATGATTAAGATTGATTCATTTGTCAACTGAGTTTTGCTTGGCAAAGCTGCAATAATCTATGGGAACCGGGTCATACTACAGGAGACATGGCATAGAAAGGAGCCTCTACATGAAGTACACCCCTGCAACCTTGACAGACGAGCACATTCATCAGCTACAGGAAATTGAACAGCACCTTTCGGAAGCAGCAGGAGAAGATTTGATATTGATTGCTTATACCAAGCAATCGGATGCCCCTGGGGACACAAAAAATAGCGGGGCACATCGTTAGAAGACAAAAGAAAAGGCCGTGAACGAGTCACGGTCTTCTCTTTGACATATGGAATATGTAGAAATCTTATTTAATTCCGTCTTTGAGCGCTTTACCTGGTTTGAATGCAGGAATTTTGCTCGCAGGAATTTCGATTTCTTCACCTGTTTGCGGGTTACGTCCTTTGCGTGCAGAACGCTCGCGAACTTCGAAGTTCCCAAAACCAACCAATTGTACTTTGTCTCCGCTTTGAAGAGCCTCAGAGATTGCTTCGAATACGGCATCAACCGCTTTCGTTACATCCTTTTTGGACAATTCAGTCGCTTCAGACACGTGTGTAATCAAGTCTGATTTGTTCATTTGTTTTCACCTCCTGAATCAATGTCCTGAATGTTATACTGTGTTTCCGTTTTATAGCGAAATATACGTTCATACGCAAAAAATCTACGTACATCTTGAGCGTGATGAACACAATTCTCCGCCTGCGGTCAACAGTCATTTCCGGCAGAATGCCGCCTGAAACCAAGCGCGTTCCAGACGCGGAACAAATTTTATACTAATACAGACAGCACACAATTTCAAGTGCGGTTGCGGTTTAGCACGTAAAATGTCACCGCCAGAGCAAGAACGAGGACGCCACCTTTTACAATGTCATGAGTAAAATACTGGACATTCATCATGGTTAAACCGTTCACCAGTACACCAATCAGGACCGACCCAATGAAGGTTCCGATAACATTTGGTTTCCCCGCACCAAAGACAGAGAACCCTACAAACACAGCTGCTACCGATTCCATTAACAACGGAGATCCTGCATCAATCTGTCCCGATCCGACCTTGGAGGCATAGATAATCCCGCCTATTGCAGCAAACACACCAGCTGCCACATAGGCAAGCGTCCGCACTTTTTTCACCTTGATTCCGGACAAGCGCGCAGCCTCTTCATTGCCGCCTGTAACGTACATCTGGCGTCCGTATTTCGTATACGTCAAAAAGATATGAACACCGATGACTGCAATGAGAAGAAGGATAACCGATATGGGCATGCCGAGCCATTTCCCCTGACCAATCAGCAAGAACGTAGGGTCCATCTCTCCGGCTGCCTTGCTGCCATCTGGAAATTGCATATGATTATAAATGGTATAGCCTTGTGCGTACGTTTTGTGAATACCTCCGATAATGTACATGGTCGCCAGCGTGGCCAGCAGATCGGGAATCCGCAGTTTTACAATCAACAAGGCATTCAGCAGACCAATAACTGCCCCAATTACCAGCGGAACAATGATGACAACAGCGAGTGGTTGCTGATACCAGATCATTAATGAGGCAGTTACAACGGTCGTCAGTGAGACGGTAGCTCCTACCGAGAGATCAAATCCATCCACAATGAGAGATAACGTCACACCGATAGCAACAAAGGTCACGATGGATATCGACCCCAAAATGTCAGTCAGATTGCTGTAGGTAAAAAAGTAAGGCAATTTGATGCCAAAAAAAGCAATAACTCCGATGATAACGATAATCGCCCCGTAACGGAACGCAAAATCCATTGATTTGTCCTTCATCCCTGCACCTCTTGTCCACCGCTTGCGTAGTATAGCAGCTGTTCTTGGTTAGTCTCGCCACGCTTGAATTCTTTTACGATTTTCCCTTCACACATCACTGCAATCCGGTCTCCAATACCAAGTCCCTCGTCCAGCTCACATGTGAAATAGATGACCGCCTTGCCTGCCAAAGCCAGCTCGTTAATGATACGGAAGATGTCACTTTTGGCTCCAATATCCACCCCTTTGGTGGGTTCATCAAATATAAAGACATCAGCGTCCACATTCAGCCATTTGCCGATTGCTACCTTCTGCTGGTTACCTCCGCTTAGATACTTCACTTCCTGGCGTACCGAGGACATTTTAATGCCGAGCTGTTGAACCAGTGATTCCGCGTTTTCCCGCTCCTTTTTGCGACTCACGAATCCGAATGTACTAAGACGTCCGAGCAAGGGCAAACTCAGATTTCGTTCCACATTTTCCTGAATGAGAATCCCCTGTTTGCGACGTTCTTCGGGTACGGAAACAATGCCTGAAGCTGCAGCATCCGCGGGCTGTGAGAAGCGAAGCGGCCTTTCGTTTAAGCGGATATCCCCTTTCTCCAGTTGGTCTGCTCCAATCAGAAGACGAGAGCATTCCGTTTTGCCAGCACCGACCAGACCGACAACAGCCAGGACCTCACCGCGGCGTACAGACAAATCAACTCCCTTGACCTTGATTCCCCGGTGCAGTCCACGTGCTTCAAATATCACTTCGCCAATAGGTGCTTCTGTCTTCGGAAATTCCTCTTCGAATGGCTTGCCCAGCATTTGTGTGACCAGATCATTAACGGTAAGTCCACGCGCCTCACCCGTAAATACATGCTGTCCATCCCTCATGACGGTCACTCGATCACAATGCCCAGTTACCTCAGCTAGCCGGTGGGTAATAAATATGCACGCTACTCCTCGCTCTTTTAACAGATGAACGATTCGGAAAAAAGCATCGGTTTCTTCCTGGCTCAGCGGAGCAGTCGGTTCATCAAATATAATCACCTTGGCCTCCTGAATCAGGATGCGCGCCAGCAGAATCATCTGTTTCTCTGCAAGTGTAAGGTCCGCTACCTTTTGTTGAACGGCAATGTCTGCTCCCAATTCCTTAAGGGCTTCAAACGCACGCTGCTGGAGCTTACGCGGGCTCTTCCACCATCCACCGACTGGTGAAGCCAGCTGGTCCAGCATAATGTTCTCAGCTGCCGTCAGCTGCGGTACCAGTGCAGCATCGACCTCCTGATAGACACAGTGAATCCCGTTTGCCTTAGCGTCCCCCGGTGAATTTAGACGTAAATGCTGATCATTTAAACGAATCAGGCCCTGATCCAGTTGGTAGGCACCCGACAGAATTTTCATCAAGGTACTTTTTCCTGCTCCATTGGCGCCTAGCAGTGCATGAATCTCTCCACCTTTTACAGAGAAATCAACGTCTTTAAGTGCAGGAATGCCTGCAAACTGCTTATGAATATGTTCCATTTGAAGCAAAATTGGTGCGGTTGTCATGATGTAGACCTCCAATTCCTCCTCCAGGGAGTCATGCTATCCTTACAATCTGATGTTTTACTTTTCTGCCTGCAAAAAAGCGCACCTCGCGGCGCGCCTCTCTAACGCTGCTTTATTTAGCAGTGATTCCGTATTCCGCCATCCAATCCTTGATGCCCTGTGTACTTCCTCCCCAACCGTCAACATATTGGGACAATTCGGAAGTAGAGATTTGAGTCTCTGGCAGTGCTTCGCGTTGAACATAGACCGGATTGAGGACCACCTGATCTTCAGTCTCATCGCCATTCAGTTTCTGGTAGGCATAACGTACCTGAACACGTCCAATGTCTGTCGGGTCTACCGCTGCGGAAGCAACCCAAGGATTTTTCGGATCCTGAATCATTTGTAAATCCTCATCACTCATATCGATACCGTAAACTTTAATTTCGTCGCGACCCGCTTGCTGAATTGCGCGTGCAGCCCCTTTGGCAAACTCATCCCAAGCAGCCCAAACGGCTGTGATTTCGCCTTTCGGATATTGCTTCAGAATAGCCTCCATTTTGGCTTGTGTATCCAAAGCCGGGTTTTGTGCTGAGCCAAATGTGGCAATTTCCTTGATGTCTGTATTCTCTTTCATGAATTCGCCGTAAGCAATCTGGCGACGTTCCATAGGCGCGAATCCGGCCACCCATACTTTAACAATATTCCCTTGGCCATTAATATCCTTTTTCATTTGTTCCAGTGTAAGCTCCGCCATCTTCTGGTCGTCCTGAGACAATACGGTTGCTCCCGGTACTTGGATGGCTGCATCGAACACAACTACTGGAATGTTTTGTTCCACTGCTTTTTTCACACCCGGTTCCAAAAGCGAGTCCCCGTGATCCGTTAAGATCGCATCAAACTTCTGGTTAATTGCGCTGTCCAGCAGAGATACCATCTTGGCTTTATCATTATCGGCAACAAACGTCGTTAGCTCACCGCCGAATTTTTCAATTTCTTCTTTTACCCCTTGTACATATTGCTGCGAGAATGTGCCCGTGTTAAATTCCATAATTAGAGCAATACGTTTGCCACTCAGCGGGCCCGTCACCGCTTCTGTCTTGGGCTTGTCCTCTGATGCTCCGGAAGCTGGAGCTGCCGCCGGTTCTTTTTTGATCCCGCACGCGGACAGTGCCAATGTAAATACAAGCAGAACACTCAACCATACCCATTTCGTATCTTTCTTTTTCATCTCTGTCTCCCCCTATTCGTGCACTCTCTGTGACCTTGATCACAATAGTTGAGTATTAATATAACGGCTAATCCCTAGTATGTAAATGGGTTTTAACAATTTAAAGCTAAAACTCGCTAAGTTTTTTTCGAATATCATGTGGTATATATCCAGTTGTCCCATATTCAAGTAAATAATGGATAGCAAAAAGACCACAAGGAGAGCCTTGTGGTCTTTTGTTTTACAGAATGATGGCAATTAAGCCGCCTGAACCTTCGTTTATGATCCGTCCCAAAGTCTCCTGCAATTTGTACCTTGCATTGTCCGGCATCATAGCAATTTTGCCCTGAATACCTTCGCGCACGATGGAATGCAGCGAACGACCAAACATATCTGAATCCCATACTTTGATCGGATCGTTCTCGAAGTCCTGCATCAGGTACCTCACCAATTCTTCACTTTGCTTCTCCGTGCCGATAATCGGTGCAAACTCGGACTCCACATCGACCCGAATCATGTGAATAGAAGGTGCTGTTGCTTTCAGACGGACGCCGAATTTGGTACCTTGGCGAATGAGTTCCGGTTCATCCAGCGCCATCTCGGCGAGCGAAGGTGCCGCAATGCCGTAGCCGGTCGTTTTGACCATCTCCAAGGCTTCAGCGAAGCGATCATATTCCCGCTTGGCATGAGAGAATTCCTGCATCAACTGCAGCAGATGATCTTTGCCTCTGATTTCAATGCCGACCACTTCCACGAGGATCTGATCGTATAATTCATCAGGAGCGTACAGATCAATCTCAGCCACACCTTGACCCATGTTCATGCCGCTGAGTCCCGCGCGGTCGATGAACTCATACTCCATGAACTGGGAAACCACCCGGTCCACGTCACGCAGTCTACGAATGTCTTTCACCGTGTCACGCACGGAATTTTCATAGTTGTTGCGCAGCCAGTGGGTTTCATTCAAGACCATAACCCAGCTCGGCAGATTCACATTAACCTCATGTACAGGGAACTCATACAGGACTTCACGCAGCACGCCTGTCACATCATCTTCCGTCATCGTGGCCGCGCTTAATGTCATGACCGGAATATCATATTTAGCTGCCAATTCACTTCGCAATTGAAGAGCTTCTTCACTGCGAGGACGGGTAGAGTTGATGATCAGCACGAACGGTTTGCCAACCTCTTTCAGTTCGGCAATGACACGTTCTTCCGATTCCACGTAGGAACTGCGGGCAATCTCGGCAATGGTGCCATCTGTAGTAACCACAACACCCAGTGTGGAATGCTCCTGAATGACTTTGCGCGTGCCAATCTCCGCTGCTTCCTGGAACGGGATTGGCTCTTCGAACCACGGCGTGGAGATCATGCGTGGACCATTTTCATCCTCATAGCCCTTCGCACCCTCCACAGCGTACCCTACACAATCCACCAAACGTACATTTACATCGAGCCCTTCAGCCACTTTGATCTGGACTGCGTTATTCGGTACGAATTTCGGCTCGGTGGTCATAATCGTTTTGCCTGCTGCACTCTGTGGAAGTTCATCCACTGCACGGGCACGATCAGCCTCGCTTGCGATGTTTGGCAGTACGATCGTTTCCATGAATCGTTTAATAAATGTTGATTTCCCCGTCCGGACTGCGCCGACAACCCCGAGATAGATATCCCCTCCGGTCCGCTCAGCTATGTCCTTAAAAATGTCCACTTTCTCCAATGAAATCCCCTCCCTAAATTACTCCGAAGGAAAAATGCTAAAGAGCATCCGCTTCGTTTTTTCAATCAGAAGACTGAAATCCCTGCAACGGTAGAGCCGCCTTTGTGAGTGCCCGGAAGTCGTCCGCCGCCGAACGTTGCATTCTGATGAAACCGGCGAAAGCGGCGTTAACTCGTACATGCAATTGGACTAGTATCATCTTATGTATCCGTATGCAGCAATATGACGCGTTTTTTTGTTTTTTTCTCAGGTCTTCAACTCCGGGAAGTTGCCCCGCTCTCGGACTGCGCGTCATTATTTCAATCTACTTTATGAACACCGGGTCGCATTTATGCTGGTTTCATTCATTTCTATTTGGGGTATCGGTGCGTTGGAGTTATAGGTATACTATGAAGGAACCATGATTACAGAGCCGAGCTGAGATGGATTGAAAACGAGATGAGAAAGGTGAGAAGAGCATGGCACAGATTAAAATTTTCGGCATACGTGAGCAGTTAAATCCAATGAAAGAACAGCTTTCTAACGTGATTCATTCCGTTCTGATGGATGTGCTGGGACTGCCAGAGACCAAACGGTTCCATCGTTACTTCCCCATGGATGCGGAGGATTTCCAGTACCCACAAGATCGATCAGCAGCATACACCATTGTTGAAATCAGTATGTTCGAAGGAAGATCTGTTGAGACAAAGAAAGATTTAATCCAGCAATTATGTAAACAAATCAATGAGAAACTCATGTTGTCTGTCCATGATTTGGAGATTACCATTTTCGAAACACCACGCGCTCACTGGGGCATCCGCGGAATGACCGGCGATGAACTTAAGTTGAACTACAACGTTGAGGTCTGACGTGGTACTCCAAACGGTTTACTCAAGTTCCTGAGAGCTTATATGCACCCAAAAAAAGAGATACGCCTCGGTGAGGTGTATCTCTTTCTTAGGTTCATTTCATCTAAGGTTTGTCTTGTGCCACTGGAGCATTATTCTTCCAGGTATAACTGACAGATTTTACAGGAACAAAATGGGAGTGCTCCAGCAAAAACTCGCGCACATCATCAACCTCTGCTGGAGAACGATCCGATTTCTCCACCGCTTGCATGATATCGAAGGCATAATCAACATACACCTTGCCTTCACCATCCATGATAAATGGTAACTCCTGACCGGAATATACACTGTTCAGTGTAACCTCAGGAGCACCTGCCTGAGCGGCTTGTTTCATGTCTACAGCGTAGAGACCGGTGTACAATTCCTCCGCGGCAGGCAGTTTACCGTTATGTACTGATTTATACTGATTAACCATGCGCTGTACATCATTGACCTTCTGTACTGTCTGCAAGTCCATCACCTTTACAGTGGGTGCTGTCTCTTCATTTTGAATAAGGAAGTAAGCGCTCCCACCACTTTCAAAAGCAGTACCTGGAATTTCGTCCAGATAACCTTGCTGTTTCAACTTCGGTAGATCCACTCTGAATTTTTCATATTTCGGCGTCTCCATATCCGCATTAATCATGGGCAGAATGCCCTGATCCTTCTGAAATGCCTCTACAGCACTCTGTATCCGATTCACACTCTCCCTGTATGCGATTTTGGGATCATCATTACTCTGGGAGGGATACATGCAACCACTCACTGTAGCAACCATTAAAATTAACAGAAGACAGCGGACTCCCTGGATCCCGTACCTCCACCCCGAACTCATGAAGAGCCAATCTTTGTCTTCGTTCATCCGCATCCTCCTTGAATCTGAAGAGTCCAAAGGGAAACCTATCCAATGGAGCTCCATTCAGGTTAGTTTCAGAACCAATCGTCATTCTCCTGCTGCTGGCGTTCCAACTGCTTACGTATTGCAGCTTTGAGCGGATCTTCCGGAACATGAACAGACACTGATCCCCTCACCTTGGCCTGACAAGCAAGACGAGTTCCTGCTTCCAGCAGGGAACCCAGTTTCCTTTGTTCAGCATCTGTAGGAGGGTGCAGAGCCTGCAGCTGATCATCATCTACGTTGACCTTGCACATTAGACAAGCGGCTTTTCCGTCGCAACGGGTTGGAATTTTCACTCCAGCACGACGTGCGGCACTGAGCAGGTTCACTCCCGCTTTTATGCGGATGCTTTTATTTTGCGGTAAAAATGTAATCGTGTGCTCCATCCTTTTGCCTCCTCCCACCTATGAAGTCCATGCAAAACCGACCAACGCTTTTACCTCAGCTGAGAATTGGCTTGTCCACACATTATGCTTACCCAATGAAGCCAGTAAGGGTTGATGCAACTGTGGATCTTTCCGAATTGCTTCGGCAATAGGCTCATAACGGTCAGCTCGACCTCTCAGAAGATTAAAAAGCAACTCATGCGCAAGGGGCATCAATCGTAAAGTGTAAGTATCCAGTTGAGCTTGAGGGGCATGGTGAACCAGGAGCTGTTCAATCTCAATCCGGTACCAGCTCTGCCGAGACCAGACTTCAAACCCGCCCACGAGTTCAAGTGCACACTCTCCGACTTGATAATGACTCAGCAAAGAAGCATAAGGCCCCGTTCGATCTACCACCGGTTTGTCCAGTGCGATTCCTGGGGCGGACTGATGCAGCCCATGCGCAGCAGCCAGATCAGCGTACACGTCAATATCTCTGGGAGCCTGCTGCAACTCGACCTGCTGCAACAGTAATCCGCAGCTTCCCCCAAGCAGCCAAGTATAAGGTACTGTATTCCAGGTTTTTGCCGTTTCCAGCAACGCAGCGTGCAATTCCGGATAGCGCCCTGTAAGGCCCTCTGTTTCCTGCGGTCCCACCCGGCTCACCTTCCCTTCATCCGTTTTCATTGTGTCAGTTCTTATGGTGTACTTATGCGGATGTTATGCTACAGGCAAGAAAAAGATCAAGTGAGCGATGCAATTCCGCCGAAAAAACCAATCAGCATAATCAAAAACGCGATTAATGACAGAATCCCTCGTACAATGCCTTTGGTTTTGGCTCTTGCGAAGGTTATCAGGAATACAGACAATCCCATAATCAGAATCGCAACCAATGACAGCCACATCTTGTCCATTGCGCTCATAATCCAGCAGTCTCCCCTTCAATCCGTTATTCATCACTGACACGGTGACAATTGAAATTATTATAACATGAAATTCAGAGGACTTTTCCAAAAAAAAGACAAAAAGAAAGCCAGCAACAGCTGACTCATCTTTTTATCTTACATACCCACTTGCAGATGCAAAACGATCTATTATTTTTTCATCATCATTTTCATTAATGACTCCATACTGTTTGGATTCAGTCCGCTCTTTTTGACCGCACTTACAATATCCTGAACCGTATCTTCAGATACCGGAACTTTCGCCATGGCCGATACTTGTTTGATCAATTGGCGCAACTGAGCTTCATTCTGCATGGTGGACGGTTTTACTGTGCTCGCCAATTTCTTGACAGCACCTTCTGTAATTGTTTTGCCCGTTTTTTTGTTGATCGCTTTCAGTGCATCCTTAGAAATGTTGTTACCCATTCGTCTCCCCTCCTCCGGCAATACTCATGTGTATAGTATGAGTGTACCAGTGAAAAGGTGAATAAGCTTCTTGATCTCAAGTGAGTGAAGCAATCGTGAATCAGGAATGCCACTGCTCCCATGTTTCCAGTTTCATAACTTCCATTTCGGTCTTGGGATCTCGGCCCATAAGTGCCTCAACAGCATCACGCGGCTCACGATTCTGAAAGAGAACATGGTACAGTTGATCCGCAATCGGCATCTGCACCCCGTATTTTTGAGAGATAAAATAGGCTGCTTTTGTCGTACGAATTCCTTCTACCACCATTCCCATGGAATTCAGCACATCCTCAAGCTTTTGTCCCTGCCCCAGCATGGAACCCGCCCGCCAGTTACGGCTATGTTGGCTCGTCGCGGTAACGACCAAGTCACCGATTCCTGCGAGGCCCGAAAACGTAAGCGGGTTTGCTCCCATCTCCACGCCAATCCGTGTGATTTCTGCCAAACCGCGAGTCAATAGAGCTGCTTTTGCATTATCTCCGAAGTCCAGGCCATCCGACATCCCTGCCCCAAGTGCGATAATATTTTTAAAAGCACCTGCCAACTCCACGCCAAGCATATCCCGATTCGTATACACACGGAAATAGGCATTCATGAATAATGCCTGAGCGGCATCTGCTGCAGCTTTGTCCAGTGAAGCCACAACCACCGTTGTAGGACAGCGTTTGACCACTTCTTCAGCATGACTCGGACCCGAAAGTACAACGATATGCCCTTCTTCGCACTCAAGTTCCTCGGAGATCACCGTCGACATCCGTTTGAGACTTTCCGTTTCAAATCCTTTGGTTGCATGAATTATTAACATGTCGGGCGTATAATACGCCTTGAGTTGGTTGACTACCGACCGCATGGCTGAGGAAGGCGCAACAATTAAAACAGCCGAAGCACCCTGAACCGCATCCCCCATATTTGTCGTGGCCTGAATGCGGGTTGATAACTCTGCACCAGGAAGAAAACGACTGTTCCGATGCTGGTTGTTAATTTCGGCGGCCTGCTCTTCACCACGTGTCCACATCGTCACTTCCAGCCCATTGGCGGCCAGCACACTTGCGAGAGCGGTCCCCCAACTGCCTGCGACCAGGACGGCAACTTTTTTAGACAACGCGTTTTCCACCCCCAGGTTTGTTCGATCCTAATTTATTTTCCTGTCCACTGGCAAGCTTCGCAATGTTGGTGCGATGTCTCCAAAAAGCAAACAGACAAATAATCAGACTTCCCCAGAATAAATTCATGGAATATCCCGGGAACACTAGGATGAAGATCGGTGTTAAAGCCACGAAAATAAGAGAACCCAGTGAAACGTAACGTGTCAAAACGATGGACAGGATTGCAATAATTCCGGCAGATACTGCAGGAACGATGGCAAGAGTAGCGAGTACGCCAATTGCTGTTGCAATTCCTTTTCCCCCACGGAATCGGAAGTAGAGCGGCCAGTTATGTCCTGCAATCGCTGCTATACCACAAATTGCAGGGATCCACTCGGAACCGTCACTGAGCCACACTCCAATCCATACAGCTGCAATCCCTTTAAGGACATCCAGGAGCAGGACAAGAATAGCCGGGCCTTTACCCAATATTCGCAATGTATTGGTAGCACCTGCGTTTCCGCTGCCATGCTGACGAATGTCGATCCCCCGTATTGCCTTTGCAAGGAGGACACTAAAGCTGATTGAACCGAGTAAATAGCTCAGTACAATCGCTGCGATTGGTAAAATCACAAACTTCTCCCCTAACCTTCGTCGGACTTCCTCCGAGTAAATATGCGAATTGGCGTACCTTCAAAATCAAACGCTCCGCGGATTTTATTCTCCAGGTAACGCTCATAAGAGAAGTGCATCAATTCCGGATCGTTTACAAAAATAACCATGGTGGGCGGTTTAACAGCAACCTGTGTCACGTAGTTAATCCGCATTCTGCGTCCTTTGTCTGTAGGCGGCGGATTAATAGCCACTGCATCCGATACAACATCATTAAGCAAGTGCGTCTGAACACGCATTGAATGCTGCTGAGCTACACGTGTTACCACAGGAAGCAATTTTTGTAAGCGTTGTTTCGTTTTGGCTGACAAAAAGACTACGGGAGCATAAGTCATAAACAGGAAGTGATCCCGAATTTTTTTCTCAAACTCATTCATCGTTTTATCCGTTTTATCAACCACGTCCCACTTATTCACAACGAACAAGGAAGCTTTACCAGCTTCAAATGCATAACCTGCAATATGCTTGTCCTGTTCAATGATGCCTTCCTCACCGTTAATTACGATCAAAACGACATCAGCACGTTCAATGGCACGCATAGCACGCATAACACTGTATTTCTCGGTAGTTTCATACACTTTACCACGTTTACGCATACCTGCTGTATCAATCAGCACGTAACGCTGCCCATCTTTTTCGAACGGTGTATCGATGGCATCGCGCGTCGTTCCAGCCACATCACTAACGATAACACGTTCCTCACCCAAAATGGCATTCACCAATGAAGATTTACCTACGTTTGGACGTCCGATTAGAGCAACACGGATGACATCTTCATCGTATGTCTCTTCCACAAGTTCCGGCAGTTTTTCAACGATGGCATCCAGCAAATCACCTATACCTGTACCATGACTTCCGGATACACCGATGGGATCACCGAATCCAAATCCATAAAACTCATAAATGAGCTCACTGCGCCCAATATTATCCACTTTGTTAACGGCTACAACAATGGGCTTGCCTGAGCGGTACAACATCTCTGCGACTTCTTCGTCAGATTGCGTAATTCCTGCTTTTGCATCACACATGAATACAATAACATCCGCTTCTTCAATGGCGAGCTCTGCCTGCATCCGAATTGATTTAAGAATGACATCCTCGCCGTCGATTTCGATACCACCTGTATCGATAATACTGAATGGTTTACCGTTCCATTCACCGATTCCGTAGATCCGGTCACGGGTAATACCCGGCTTGTCTTCCACAATGGCCAGTCTGTCGCCGATAATCCGATTAAAAATAGTGGATTTACCCACGTTCGGTCGCCCGACAATTGCCACAACGGGTCTTGCCATACATTCCACTCCTCCTGTCCATACTTACGTTACTCATCATAGCAAAAAACACATGTCTTGGCTAACCTTTCATGCCAAGAATGCTCACAATAACAACAATCGGCGAACCCGCTGGGGCTCGCCGATCTTGCTTTTATTGTTCAGCAAAATATGCAGTATAACTAAGAACCATGCATGAATAACTTATTTGAATTTGCTGAGTTTATCACCGAAACGTTCGCCAAGTGTGATACTCATACCTTGATTGCTCAAGGAAACGTTCGGGTTGTTGATTTCTTCACGCGGAGCGTTGTTTCTAGCAGGTCTTTCAGCTTTTGGCGCTTGGGCAGGAGCTTCTTCTGTTTCTTTGATGCTCAGGCTTACACGTTGCTCAGCAGGGTTCATGTCGAGAATCTTAACTTGAACTTCCTGACCTTCTTTCAACACTTCGTGTGGAGTGCCGATGTGTTTGTGGGAGATTTGTGAGATGTGCACAAGTCCCTCAACACCAGGAGCGATTTCAACAAATGCACCGAAATCAACCAGACGTTTTACAACACCTGTTACGATATCGCTAGTGTTGAATTTCTCGCCAGCTGTTTCCCATGGTCCTGGTTGAACAGCTTTCATGCTCAGGCTGATTTTACCTTTTTCAGGGTCAACCTTCAGCACTTTAACGCTGACTTTGTCACCTTCGGAAAGGACGTCGGATGGTTTGTCCACATGAGTCCAAGCGAGCTCGGAAACGTGAACCAGACCGTCAACTCCGCCTACATCAACGAATGCACCAAATTGAGTCAAACGTTGTACTGTACCTTCGATAACTTGGCCTTCTTGCAGACCAGCCATAACCTCAGCTTTGTTAGCTTCGAATTCTTGCTCCAGAACGTCTTTTTGGGAAAGGATCACTTTGTTGTTCTCACGATCGATCTCTTTCACTTTAACGCGCAGTGTGCGTCCTTTGTAGTCACTGAAGTCTTCTACGAAATGGCGCTCAACCATGGAAGCCGGGATAAATCCGCGTACGCCCACGTCTGCTACCAGACCGCCTTTTACCACATCAGCTACAACAACTTCGAATACATCTTGGTCTTCAAAATGCTTTTGCAATTGATCCCAAGCGTTTTCGCTGTCGATTGCACGTTTGGACAAAACGAGTTTTTCTTTCTCATCGTCGATGCTAAGTACTTTAGCTTCAACTTCTTGTCCAACTTCTACTGCATCAGACGCGCTGTCAACATGCAATGAGGACAGTTCGCGAATTGGAATTACACCGTCATATTTATATCCAATGCTCACATAGGCTTGGTTATCTTCCAATTTGACGATGGTTCCTTTTACGGTATCTCCTTTTTTCAAGGAAACGAATTGATCCAACTCATCTTGGGTTGCTTCTTGATTTTTCATTTCTTCCGACATGTCAAATACCCTCCTCAATTCAAAAACCCCATTATATTCAAACCTGCCTATAGCAGAGTTCAAAACACTTTCAACGCTGAATGGCTCGGATTAGTTTCCCTCAAAAAAATGGAAACATGCATTCAGACTTTCGGCGAAGAGCAAATTATTTGCTCGGTACGCCCGTTTTCACCATTTCATTAATTTTGGACATAATCTTTTCAGTTGCTCTTTCCAGTGCATCACCGGAAGGATCTTCCTTAAACTCGTCCAAATTCACCGGTGCTCCATACACAACTTTCATCTTACGAAAAAGCTTGTAGTTGCCGATAATAGCAGTAGGGATAACGGTGGCACCACTCCGAAGAGCGAAGCTCGCTGCACCTTTTTTGCCGATGCCTCCATCGTTGTGCCGGCTCCCGGATGGGAATATGCCGAGTACTTCACCGTTACGCAAAATGTTTAGTGAAGTTTTGATGGATTCCTTGCTAACGCCCCCACGCTTAACGGGAAACGCGCCCACAGCCTTAATGATCTTGCCCAATACCGGAACATCGAACAATTCACTTTTGGCCATAAAGCGTACCTGCCGGCGAATTTTAATACCTACCGTTGGAGGATCAAAGTTACTGATATGATTGGAACATAAAAGTACGCCGCCCTCTTGCGGGATATTCTCCCGTCCAACTGCTTCCAGGCGGAAAAGAATGGTGTAAATGATCCGCAGTAATGTGCTGCAAAATGTGTAAATCATAGACCAACCTCTCCTCTGACCATTGTGCAATAAGATACGATTTTGTCAACCACTTCATGAATACTCATCTTGGTTGTATCAAGAACGGTTGCGTCCTCGGCACAGCGAAGTGGGGATATCTCCCGCTCTTCATCCAATTTGTCACGTGTGGCAATGTCTCGCTCTAATTGCATTAACGTCAGTCCTTCAGAGGGGTCCAGTTCTTTGAAGCGGCGAAGTGCGCGCTCTTCCACACTGGCAGTCATGAAGATTTTCACTTCCGCATCGGGCAATACTGTCGTTCCGATATCGCGTCCATCCATGACGACGCCCTTGCGCAAAGCCATTTGCCGCTGAGTATCCACTAATTGCGAACGCAGCCCCTCGATTTGCGCATATCGGGACACGATCCCCGTAACTTCACGGGAGCGGATTTCCGAGGTAACATCTTCCCCGTTACAGAACACTTTCTGTCCGCCCGGGTCCGGCTGTAAATCAATGACCAGTTTGTGGGCTTCTTGAAGCACCTCTGTTACATTATCCGGAGAAATCCCTTTCCGAATCATGTGTAGGGTTACCGCACGGTACATTGCGCCAGTATCGACGTAAATATACCCGAGCGCCTCTGCAACCAATCGGGCCACGGTGCTTTTCCCGGCACCAGCAGGTCCGTCAATTGCAACGTTCATCTTCCCGTTCTCTGATGTGTTCTGGCTTGCCAACGGGGCATTCCTCCTCAAACGATAAGCCTCAATAAAAAAACAGGCATTGCCTGCATCGTGAAAATTATACCACACTATACACATGGATGCAAAAACAGCCAATTCAGTAATGTTCCTTTTCCGTTGAAAGCTTCATATGAATTGGTGTTCCCTCCATTCGGTCGATCTGGGTCACATTTCGTTTGAAATAGGGAACCTGAAGCAGCAATTGGTAAACCACCAACAACAAGAACAAAACAGAAATTAGTTGAAGAAGCCTTCTTTCCATCCGTTTGGAAAACACGTAGTAAAGACGCTCGTATCTTTGGGATGTACGTCGGTGATTCATACCCAAACACCTCCGCTTTTCCCATTACGGTTCCCGCCGCATTTCCTTTTTATTCAAAAAGAGTATCCTTACCTCGTTCGATAATCCAACTGCCGCTCAAAGCAAAACTTAATGATTTTCTGACGCTCCGAATCTGTAATTTGGGTAAACTTCAACATGCAGAGCTGTCTGCCAGACTCCAGGGTTTTGATGCGAACGACTTCCGCTTCGAAAGCCACATGTTCAATCGTGGAATTCCGGTAGGGAACAAGCAGCCAGCAATTCAATTTTTGTCCTTCCGCGATCGGGAAGTTTGGTTCTCCATAGATAGATAATCCCCCGCCACCTATATCCTCGGTCAATCCCACCGCACGAGTCAGGTCTTCGGCTTGAATGGCTAATTCAAGATTTGCATGAACACGCAGGAAGCTGCGTCGCTGTATTTTAGAGATATCGTCAGGCAGCGGCTTGCGTATACGCACTAGTCTTACCACATCTTCTTCAAATCCGGTCACGTACGTGTTGAAGTAATGTCTGACGCCGTCTTCAGTGATATAAGAGATGGACAATTCTTCGCCGAAGTACAATCTTTTTAAACGACTGCTACCTTGTTGCATAGGCACTTCAATCAAAAAGCTGTGATCATCCATGTCCGCTATACGGGATTTGTACTCCTTGCTCTCTTCTTTTTCATCGGGTGAGGCAATTTGGATGTGTAAAATTTCATTAATTTTTGGATACAAGCTATTCACCGCCACCTTAGCTATTAATCATCATATGTACAAGGACTATTATACCATGACCTTTCTCATAGCGGATAACAAAAAACAGACCACGATGTGGTCTGTTCCTCTAAAATTTGTTGCGTTTTGTTTATTCCTTGGGATTCTAAGAAGTCGCATTCACGGGTTTAATTTCCTCAACTGCTTCTTCAAGCCCTGTATCGGCGTTGATATAAATTCGGTATTTCGTACCGTTGATACGTCCACCGAATTCATAACACAATACTTCCTTGCTGTAATCATTCTCAATCAATGATTTACGTGCGTAATTCTCCTCAAATTCAGGATTAAGCTTTTTGCGAGCCTGTGCTTCGGTAAGAGCCGCTTTCGGAATCTTCCGTTGTTTCTGATGCTCATAGACATAATCACTTGCCTGAAAGCCTGTAACCTCTCCGGTATCCAGACCAACACGTACAGACATTTTCTCCGGATAGATCAGAGTGTCCCCTTGTTTGCGAACATACGTTAAATTTGCTAAGTTACCGTACTCATCGTAGTTTACTGCTTTCATGTCTTTGTAGCCTTTATTGACGAGAAATTGATCCGCTTTGGCCATGGCATCGGAACGCGATACCTTTTTCGCCCCGATCGGTCTAGTATCACTGTAGGAAATCAGCATGCCCCCATTGCGGGTGAAGTCCATCATCAATTTGCTTTCTTTGCCTTGATTGATCGTAGCGGTATAGGACTCCCAATCTGTACCTTTACCATTCTCCTGAACCTGGATTTTATTGCTGTCCGCATTCGAGAATTCGGCAGCTTTGCTTTGAATTTGTTCTTTCGACACCGGAATGCCATCCAGCTTCTTGACTGAACGCTTTGCATAAATGCTGGATACCGAAGGCCCCCAGTCAAGTTCAGGATACTCCTGTACTTTTTTGTTTACCGTGCGAAATCCATCGACAATGGTGTTATCCATCGTTTCTTCTTCAGTCGCCATAGCCGTTTCGGCATCCATCCAGCGCAAGCGGTCAGAAAGTACTTTTTGCTGGACTTCCTGCAGGTTTTTAGTGATCTCGGAGGAATTCTGGTACAGCCTTTTCAGGTTGCCCACTTCCTTCTCACTTAGTGGTTCATTGGTTAGATCACGCATGGATGCCTGATAAGCAAAGTTTGAGATTCGAGAAAGAAATTCCTCCGTCTCGTTAAAAGGCAGCATCGTCAGTGGCAATTGGTTAATTTCATTTTGCGCCTCGCTGGTAAGCCGCCACACATTCATCAGACCTTTGCGGTGCATCCCTTGGGAAGTGGAGTTCACCGCCAGTGTATTGCCGATTTCGGAATGCAGCTTGTCCATATGGAAGGACAAATCATGAAACGCACGCTGATATTGATTCTCCGCTTTGATCAAGATCGCATTTTTCTCCTGGTTCTCCTGGTATCCCCAAACAAGGGCACCGATCAGCAGTACTGCAAATATCGGAAACATGACTGAACTTAAACGTTTATACATCGGTAGAGTCTCCTTTCATCTAAACCACTGTCTATATTGTGGATCGAAGAAAGTCCTCTTATGCATCGGTTTTCCAGCCGGCACAATGTTTGACTCTTTACGAGCCATTTAGTTCATTTGAATCCATGACGCACCGCCGTCTTCTTCAATTTCAAATTGATCCCGATTATCACACAGACACTGCTTAAATCCGGTCTCAATCCGCCCTCTTTCTTTTTTACCGCGCAGCGTAAACCGCTCTCCGCACTGTTTGCATCTGATTTTAATTTTTATTCTCATTACGCTGTCCCCGTTTCTGTTGTTCATTCCCCGGGGATTTTATAGGATAAAAACAAAAAAACACACCGGGGCATCAGGCGCAGTAAGCGCTCCATGTCCACCAGTGTGTCCGTATTTCTATAATTTAATCTCTTCCTCCCGTTTCACAAATCGAAAAGGAGAGCGGTTGTTAGCCCGCGTAATTTTGCCCATGGCTCCATACCACAATCCCGCCATTAACGGTGCGATGAACCACAGCCAGTAGTTTGCCATCGTGTTCATAATGACATCGTACAGCGCATGCCAGAAAAATGGAAGCAGCAAGGAGAGCATCAAGAACCAACGTTTCTTCTTGCCATCCGTAAACTTGGCCCGCCCCATGTAATACCCCATAATGACCGCAAACATGGCGTGTCCTGACACAGGGAGTAATGCACGGAGAAACATGGCTGAGACGGATGCATTCCCCGCAAAGGCATACAAAACATTCTCCACCGTAGCAAAACCAAGTGAAACCGCAACAGCGTACAGAATGCCGTCATATGGCTCATCAAACTCCGTGTGGTTATAAATGATATGGTATAATACAAACCATTTGACGAATTCCTCAACCCCGCCCGAAATCAGAATGGACTCAACATAGGGGTTATCTCCGAGCCAAAGCATCATACCTCGCTGAATAATCATTACGGGCAACACCATCAAAATACCCATGACGAAAACTCTTAGTACCATATGAAGCGGCTCAGAATCATAACGGTCTTTCAGATAAAAATATGTTAACAAGGCGAGACCCGGAGCTACTGCTGCCGCTAAAACCGAAAACAAAAGCACCGAAATTCCCTCCTCTGACTAAGACGCGTTTGCAATTGAATTTAATCCTGACGTTTGAAATGAGTGCAAATCACTTCAATGGCCTGTTCAGGGATAATGACTTTACCATACTCTTCCATTACCGCTGGCGTAACCGAAGAACCCTCACCAAATTCGGCAAGCAGCGCTATTAACGCAGCATGTTTGGTGGTATCGACATCGTCCGGCTCCAGATGCAGGAACCACTTGTCTTTATAGGAATAGAGTCTTCCCGCGTTCGTTACATGTTGACGCAACATATGTGCAGCCTCAATCAAAACTTCAAAATCCTTAAAGGCATATACGATGGAATCGCTCTGCTCCAAGGTGACTTCCATTTCGTATACTTCTTCAGGCAGATCATCCTCGTTGCCCGAACCATATTGTTGCGGATCATATTTCCCACGCGTAACAATGACAACCATTCCTTGAGCGGGAAGTGCGAATACTTCGACAGCAAGCGGACCTGTAGCATCGAACCCAAGTTCGGAATATGCCTGATCCATCATTTCAGTGAACAGTTCATGAACTTTAGGTATTTCCTGCCACATATCTTCTTTTTGTATTCCGCGCTCGCTCAGATCGTCAAAGGTCAGGAAAATCCGTATCTTATCGTGACTTAATCGTTCTATTTTCATACAGGATCTCCCCTTTATAAGCAAGTCTTATAACAGATTATGAAGCACAAAACAATATGTGCTGAAAATAAATCTATGTAGTTATGTTATCATTTTATACCTGCAAATGCACGAAGTAAAATCGACAAAAAAAGAATCAATCCACATCATACAAGACTGTGGTTGATTCTATTCCAGTAGTTTTGGTTTATAAACCGGGTACTGTTGTGTTTGTTTTAGTCAAAATTTGCTCAACTTCATGTTTAACATCCGGATTGGTGCGAATAAAATCTTTGAGCATGTTCATGTTTTCTTCTTTTTCCTGCGGGGTAATGGCTCTTTCCGTTTTTTTCAATGCACTTTTGTGGGATTCACCATGCTCATTATTTTTGGAGCTGAATCCATCCATGCCTGGAAAAGTCATTTCCATCATCTTGTGTTTGGCTTGACCCATCATGTTGCCTTGCGAGAGGGAAGACAACATGGGAATTTTGCCCTTGGACAGATATGAACTGGCTGCAACGCCAACTACAATCCCCCAAAAAAAGGATGACACCTTCATTACATCAACCTCCTCTTATGTTAAGATCACAACTAGTGTTTGCGGAAGCACGACATCTCATTCCGCATAAATACAGGAAAGTGAGTTGAAATTATGTTTAGAACGACTGCCGCAATCCTTATTGCCGCGAGTCTCCTGTTGTCAGCATGCGGAACGCAAGAAGCATCAACTACCGAAAACACAGCTCCTGAAAATGAAACTGTCTCTTCTGTACCAAGTGAAGAGAGCAACACTTCAAACATGAAAGATAATCAGACATCAACACAGGACAGCTTAGAGCAAACGGAACAACAAGAACAAGAACAAACCGAAGATAAGAAGGAACAACAGATTGAAAAAACGTATCATATGAATGAAAATTATTACATCAAGCCCAATGATGAAAATGGTAAAAAAAAGGTCGTTCTTTTGACATTCGATGACGGCCCAAAAGAAGAAGAAATGATTAATGGACTAATTGACACGCTCGACAAACATCATGCCAAGGCCATATTTTTCGTTAATGGATACCGGGTCAAAAGTCATCCTGAATTGTTAAAGCTCATTTACGAGCGAGAACAAATTATTGGGAACCACGCCTGGGACCATGAGGATCTCAAGAAAATGTCCGCTTCAGAAGCTGCCAAGCAGGTAACTGATGTTCAACACATCGTTAAAGAAACGATTGGTGTGGAACCGGAATTTTTCCGTCCTCCCTTTGGCTCAGGCAATGACGCTTTGAAAGAAGCCGTCAAAAAAAATGGCATGTTATACATGACTTGGTCCAACGGTTCGTTGGACTGGGACAAGAGCACTCAGAACAAACCGGAAAAAGTGGTTCAGAATGTGCTTGATCAGTTAAATCCCGGAAGTAATATCTTGATGCATGAACTTCCTTGGACTGTAGGGGCACTTGATGATTTGTTAACGAAGCTGGAGAACAAGGGGTATTCATTTGTAGATCCACGTTCCATAGAGCTCGAAGCCAGGTGAAAATATAAATAAAACAGCCCTGATCCATATAGATCGAGGCTGTTTTATTTATTATTTACCGATTTTAAAGTAATCTTGTGCATCTCAGCGGAGCAGCATAATCTGAGCGGCAAATGATTCGTTCCATAACCTCTGCTGACCAGCATTTTGCCATTGGGATCACCGTTCATCTTTTTCAAGGTGTACCATCCGTTCGACACATTCCGGTAAGCTTTGTTCAGAAAAAGCGGGCCAAGAAACGGGAAAACAAGTTGTCCCCCGTGAGTATGTCCACTCAAGATAAGATCAGCATAATCATGTACATGCTTCGCCTGAAGCGGATCGTGAATTAACACAATCAAGCATTCATTCCTGTCCTTTTCCGTGAGGTGATTGCTTAGCTCATGGGACCGATAATCTGCTCCGGCGAGTTTTATGCTGGAATCACTCTTTTGAAGAGACACAACCTGGTCCTGCAGAAGCCGAACGCCAGTTTCCTGAAAAATCCGTGCTAACTGAGTCGTTCCCGCAAGTTTGTCATGATTTCCATAAACCGCAAAAGTAGGGGCAATCGCTGTCAGCAATTGCATATTGCGTCTGACGATAGACCATAACATTCCTTTTTCAGCCACATCTCCGCCTATGAGAACCCAATCCACCTGACCCAATAGCGGCATAAGGTCCTCCTGCTTCAATTGTCTCTTATGAAGGTCGGATACATACAAAATGACGCTTCCATCAAATGAAAGGGGTAGGCCGTTTACTTCAACTTCATCCTCCACGACCCGATGAAGCTGCGCTTCGCGCCACATATAAACCACTAATATGAAAACCAACATTAACACTGAAGCGAACCAGACCATCATTACCAAGGCCAGGGAAGAAATGTGTTTAGTGGTGGAGCCCCTTTTATGCCCCACCAAACAAGGCTGACCGTGAGCAAAACAAAAATAATGATGAGTGAATTAACAAAGCGTTTACTTAACCGCAATCGGCGTGAAGGGTGTAGCTCAGTCCGTGTAGGAAGTGAACCTGCTTCCGTGACCGTCTCATCGGTCGCTTTTTGCGGTGATTTGGAACGTGCTGGAGCCCGGCTGGGGAGCACTGGGCTTTCCAGAGCTGATGCATACGACTTGCGTTGTGATCTTGGTATGGACACCGTGGACAATGACGTCCCCGTCCCCTCCAGTGCAGCAGCCGGTTCAGCAACCAAGTTCACTTGAGGAGCCGAAGTCCGCTCGGTTTTCTCTGTTTTGTCCGAATGACGGTGGCGCTGACTGCCATATGTCTTCATTCTACTTAATTGCTGGTTCATGATCCCCTCCGAAAACGTATCGCTAATCCGGACACCAAATCAATAATAAAGTGACATAATATCGGCGCCCACAATGTGCCGGATTGCAAATAAATCCAACCCAATCCATAGCTTGAAACAAATACCCAACCTGTAGGAATCCAGTGGCGAAGATATCGAATATGAATTACTGCAAACAAAATGCTAGTCCAGTAAGGGCCAATTGCATGCTGTATGGCTCCACGAAACAACAACTCTTCACATATAGCGACAATGGCCGCTATACATACGATATGCCAAATGGGGCGAGATCTGAACAGCATATCGTTAATTCCGCCGTCATCCATGCTCTCCTGAGGAATGACATGGGAAAGTACCAAATCCATGACCAGCATAATACCAGCAAGACCAAGCCCCCACCAAATAAAATGGACACTTTCAGGCCAAGCGAGCACGTCGAACAGATTTCGCTTCTGCATTAAAATCCATATAACTCCAATGATCAGAGTTAAACCTTGTGTAAAGTATAGATTGATCAGAAGCAAGCGCTCGGTAAGCTGCTGTGGTTCAGCCTTCTGAATCTTGAACTTGGAAAACTTTGATTTTTTCATCGCCTGCGTCTGTCCTCTTACTAGATATTTGATGGATAACCTACTTGGCTGCCCAATCGGATAGTATACTAAATGATAGCCAAAAAAACAAATTGGTTCAAGACCTGCCTCAAGTCCTGGTTTCCTATCCTTTGTTATCCGAATTTTAGCCTCATCGTGACTTCTGAAAAGATTTTTTGAATCTCTGAAATATCCACTACTTTTTATTATATGATATAGTCATCTTCCATAGTGAACCGCTGATAAATGTACGAGATCCAGCCCATTTGAATTAAAACATTTATGCCTATTGACATGGTCATGTTAGCCATGATACATTATGAAAAAATTAGTCACGTTAAACACGATGATGGAAAAAAGATGTTGCTTTGTTCTTACAGAGAGCCGATGGACGGTGCAAATCGGTGGCAGGCAATTGATCTTGAGCGTTCCTGAGTTATTGCATTGAAATTAGAGTAGGTGCAATCGGTTTAGACCCGTTATCCTCTTCGGTCTTTATTGACCGCGAAGACTGTCGTTGCGAAGCGGCAGTGAATTAGGGTGGTACCACGACAACTCTCGTCCCTTATTGCGCAAGCAGTATGTGGATTGAGAGTTTTTTGATTTATTTCTAGGAATATGACGTGGGGTCCACTCTATTATTACACCCCTCTCCTCTGCTGCGACACCGCGTTGTTGGGCGGAAGGATATACCCGGTTTTAAGGAACACCTCTTTGCAGAGGTAAGGCCTTGACGATATAGATACACATACTAAGGAGGAAGAAACCATGTACAAAGTGTTAGTATCGGACCCAATCAGTGATCTGGGTATCCAGCAGCTGGTGGATGCAAATGATGTTGTAGTTGAGAAAAATACCGGTCTTAGTGAAGATGAGCTTGTAGCCATTATCGGTAATTATGACGCCCTTCTCGTTCGAAGCCAAACTCGTGTTACAGATCGTATTATGACCGCTGGAACAAATCTCAAGGTCATTGGCCGTGCAGGGGTTGGGGTGGATAACATTGACCTCGAGGCTGCCACTCAACGCGGTATCATCGTTATTAATGCCCCTGATGGTAACACCATCACGACATGTGAGCATACATTTGCCATGATGATGGCACTGGCACGTCACATCCCACAGGCATATGCCAAAACCATTCAAGGTACATGGGATCGTAAAACCTTCCTGGGTGTGGAACTCAGAAACAAAACACTGGGCGTACTCGGGATGGGACGGATCGGCAGCGAGGTAGCTAAACGTGCCAAAGCCTTTGGTATGGATATTCTCGCATATGACCCGTTTCTGACCCAAGAACGTGCAGAGAAGCTTCAGGTTAAACTGGCCAGCGTAGATGATATCATTCGTAATGCCGACTTTATGACAGTACACACTCCATTGACACCTGAAACTCGTCACATGATCTCCCGCGCACAATTTGAAGTCATGAAAAAAGGCATGCGCATCATCAACTGTGCTCGTGGCGGAGTCATTGATGAAATGGCTCTTGTGGAAGCAATTGATGAAGGTATTGTTGCCGGTGCTGCATTTGACGTATTTGAAAGCGAGCCACCAGCACAGGATCATCCTTTCCTGAACCACCCGAGCATTATCGTAACGCCTCACCTGGGTGCATCCACCGTGGAAGCACAAGAAAATGTAGCGATTGATGTATCGGAGCAGGTACTTCATATTTTGCGGAATGAACCGTTCAAAAACGCTGTGAACATGCCAGCAGTTGCGCCAACGGTTATGAATAAACTTCAGCCGTATTTCAAGCTGGGTGAAACCCTGGGCAGCTTTGCAGCTCAAATTACACAAAATGCAGTACAAGAGATTCGAATTGACTATGCAGGTGACCTTTCAGAAGTAGATACGTCGCCACTCACTCGTTACATTGTTAAGGGCATTCTCGCCAGACATCTGGGCGGGGAGGCAAATATCGTCAACTCCATGCATCTGGCCAAAACCCGTGATCTGAATGTGGTTGTAAGCCAAACATCCGCAACCAAAGGGTTTACCAATCTCATCACAGTCACATTGGTAACGACACAGGACGGAGAGGAGCGTCGTGTAGCTGGTACGCTGCTTGCAGGTTATGGAGAACGGATCGTACGCCTGGACAAATTCCCAGTAGATATCGCTCCAGAAAGTCACCAAATTCTGATCTCCCATAACGATAAGCCAGGTATCATCGGACGGGTGGGTACTCTGCTTGGTCAAAATGATGTCAACATTGCCTCCATGCAGGTGGGACGTAAAATTATCGGTGGTGCTGCAATCATGATTCTGACTGTGGATAAAGCCGTTCCGAAAGATGTCCTTGTCCAGCTTACAGGTCTGCCTGAGCTTAATACAGCTGTTGAAATTGTTCTTGAATAGTTGCTATATCGTTCATAGTTAGTCAAAAGAGACGATCCCCAAAGGGTTCGTCTCTTTTTCTGTAATTAGCTTAACCGAATGATATTAAGTGTTGCACCCGGAGGTGACAGTACTGCTGTTGCAATCAAGCCAAACAATTGCAGTTGAATGGTTGATCCAGCTGTGACGGTTATAATAAAGTCGGTTGCTAACTGGCTAAGCGAAAGTACTGGTGAGATTACACTTGGTGGAACTACAGCACCATTAAGCAATATCCGAGATTGGACAGCGAGAGCTGCGGTAAGATTGATTTTGTAACTAATATAATAACGTCCTGCGGTAGCGAGAGTAAACGTATCACTGGTTCCATTCACTGTGATGCCTGTTCCTATATTTTGGTTATCAGGGAGTGGAACTAATGTACCTCCCAAAATAACCAGAATGGTTCCATTTGTATTCTCTGCGTATGAGGAAGCTGCTGTAACCGAAGTTCCTGTTACACCTGTGGCGCCAGTAGCCCCAGTGGATCCGACACCAGTCGCCCCCGTAATGCCAGTTGCACCGGTGGCACCTGTTATACCTGTCTCCCCAGTTGCACCTGTTGCCCCGGTTACTCCCGTACTTCCCGTTATGCCTACACCCGTTGCTCCGGTTATACCAGTCTCTCCAGTTATGCCAGTTGTACCCGTTACTCCCGTAGCACCTGTGGTTCCAGTAACCCCTGTACTTCCTGTTACTCCTACGCCAGTCGCTCCCGTTATACCCGTTTCTCCGGTGACACCAGTAGATCCTGTATTTCCGGTCACTCCCGTGATTCCAGTTGCTCCCGTATCACCAGTTACCCCTGTAACCCCAGTCACTCCAGTTATTCCTGTTGCTCCAGTATCCCCGGTGGCACCTGTTACGCCAGAGACTCCTGTTAATCCGGTTACACCAGTTGCCCCTGCACCCGCCAGTAATGTGTAATCTGGCGATGTCCCTGGTGTTCCGGTTGGCCCTGCAACATTGGCAATATACGTACTTCCATTGAACGTAACTACTTGACCTGCTGGGTACGTTGGAGCCACAGCTGGATCGAATGGTACAACTCCACTCAAACCAATACCGGTCGCACCTGTGATGCCAGTTGCTCCAGTTATACCCGTTGCTCCAGTAACACCAGTAACTCCTGTATCTCCGGTCACTCCCGTAATCCCGGTAATGCCAGTTGCTCCCGTATCACCAGTTAACCCTGTAACTCCAGTTATACCTGTTGCTCCGGTTACACCAGTTGCCCCTGCGCCCGCCAGTAATGTGTAATCTGGCGATGTCCCTGGTGTTCCGGTTGGCCCTGCAACATTGGCAATATACGTACTTCCATTGAACGTAACTACTTGACCTGCTGGGTACGTCGGAGCCACAGCTGGGTCGAATGGAACAACTCCACTCAAACCAATACCGGTCGCACCTGTAATGCCTGTTGCTCCTGTTATACCCGTTGCTCCGGTCACTCCCGTATCACCGGTTACCCCTGTAACTCCAGTCGCTCCAGTTATACCCGTGATCCCTATTGCTCCAGTATCCCCGGTGGCACCTGTTACGCCAGAGCCTCCAGTTAATCCGGTTACACCAGTTGCCCCTGCACCCGCCAGTAACGTGTAATCTGGCGATGTCCCTGGTGTTCCGGTCGGCGATGCAATATTGGCAATATACGTACTTCCATTGAACGTAACTACTTGACCTGCTGGGTACGTTGGAGCCACAGCTGGGTCGAATGGTACAACTCCGCTCAAACCAATACCGGTCGCACCTGTAATGCCTGTTGCTCCTGTTATACCCGTTGCTCCGGTCACTCCCGTATCACCAGTTACCCCTGTAACTCCAGTCGCTCCAGTTATACCTGTAATCCCTGTTGCTCCAGTTTCCCCGGTGGCACCTGTTATACCAGTGACACCAGTAAATCCTGTAACCCCGGTCACTCCCGTTATACCCGTGGTTCCCGTTGCTCCTGTTCCCCCAGTATCACCGGTGACTCCGGTTGCCCCAGTTGATCCGGTAACACCCGTTGCCCCTGCACCCGCCAGTAATGTGTAATCTGGCGATGTCCCTGGTGTTCCGGTTGGCCCTGCAACATTGGCAATATACGTACTTCCATTGAACGTAACTACTTGACCTGCTGGGTACGTTGGAGCCACAGCTGGATCGAATGGTACAACTCCACTCAAACCAATACCGGTCGCACCTGTGATGCCTGTTGCTCCAGTTTCCCCGGTGGCACCTGTTATACCAGTGACACCAGTAAATCCTGTAACCCCGGTCACTCCCGTTATACCCGTGGTTCCCGTTGCTCCTGTTCCCCCAGTATCACCGGTGACTCCGGTTGCCCCAGTTGATCCGGTAACGCCTGTTGCCCCTGCGCCCGCCAGTAATGTGTAATCCGGAGATGTTCCTGGTGTTCCCGTTGGTGCAGCAACATTCGCAATATACGTACCGCCGTTAAACGTAACTACCTGACCCGCTGGGTATGTTGGTGCAACGGCTGGATCAAATGCTAACACTCCACTCAAACCAACACCTGTCGCACCCGTGATACCTGTGATACCTGTAATCCCTGTTGCCCCTGTTGCCCCGGTTTCACCTGTAAAACCTGTGATGCCTGTAAACCCGGTCGCTCCGGTTATCCCCGTGATCCCTGTTGCTCCGGTTACTCCAGTGAATCCGGTAACGCCCGTTGCCCCTGCGCCAGCCAGTAATGTGTAATCCGGAGAGGTTCCGGGTGTCCCGGTCGGTGCCGCAACATTCGCGATATACGTACTGCCGTTGAACGTAACTACCTGACCCGCTAGATATGTTGGTGCTACGGCTGGATCGAAGGGCAAAATTCCGCTTAGTCCTACTCCTGTCGATCCTGTTGGACCTGTTGGACCTGTTGGACCTGTAGCTCCTGGACTTCCTGTGCTTCCTGTTACACTCACGCCTGTTGCACCAGTTACTCCTGTCGCCCCTGCTCCGGCAAGCAGCGTGTAGTCAGGAGACGTTCCTGGTGTTCCCGTTGGGGATGCAACAGTGGCGATATACGTGCTGCCGTTAAACGTAACCACCTGACCCGCTGGATATGTTGGCGCCACGGCCGGATCGTATGGCAAAATCCCAGTTAAACCTATTCCTGTCGCTCCCGTTGAACCTGCTGAACCAGTAGGTCCCGCACCCGCAAGCAGTGTATAATCCGGGGATGTATTTGGCGTTCCTATCGGAGAGGCCACATTCGTAATGTAAGTACTGCCGTTGAACGTAACCACCTGACCGGCCGGATATGTCTGAGCTACGGCCGGATCAAATGGCACCGATCCTTCCAAGCCTATGCCGGTTGCTCCTGTCGAGCCGGTTGCTCCTGCACTCGCAAGTAATGTATAATCCGCTGAACTTCCTGGCGTTCCTGTCGGAGAGACTACATTCGTAATATATGTTCCACCCGCAAAGGTTACAATTTGCCCGGAAGCATACGACGGGGCAAGCGCAGGATCAAAAGCAACAATGCCTGTTAAACCTGCGCCAGTTACGCCAGTTGCTCCCGTAGCACCCGTTGTTCCACCCGATAACAGCAATGTGAAATCTGGCGAACTTCCCGGGATACCCGTTGGGCTATTCACCGTAGCAACATAAAAATTCCCATTATAACTGACTACTTGGCCTTGAGAATAACTTGGACCCTCTGCCGGATCGTAAGGCGTTACATTATTTAACCCTACGCCTGTTGCTCCTGGTGGTCCCTGAGCACCTTGTGGTCCGGCTGGACCGATCGGACCGACTGGGCCCACGGATCCTGCTGGACCTGCTGGACCCGCCAAGCCCACCTCTCCTGGAGGCCCTGCCGGTCCCTGCACTCCAGGCACTCCGGGCACGCCTGGTACTCCAGGGACTCCCGGTGGACCAGCAGGTCCAGTTATCCCGGACGAACCAATCCCAATCGTTGCACGGCTAAGAGATATGGACATGTTTCGAATTAATCCTACCAGTTTATCTTTTTCTGGCGGGGGCACCTCGAGCAATAAAGTCACGCTCAACAGATCATCCAGCAGATTCTGCAAGTTGCCAGACAAGTTGACTAACGCAACAGGTACAACCTCGGAGGATGCAATGGTTAATTCTAATACGGCTTGAAGTTCGGCCTTAACGCCAGCACGAAAACCTGACTCGTTAACAAAAGTAAGTACATTCCGTAATCCCGATTGCAATGCAAGTATGTTAGCAGCTGTAGGCTGACTAACTGCAGTGGGGATCGTGATAGCCAAGGATTGAAGTAATGTTTCAAACTGCTCCTGCTCACCTGTTGTTATAGGAATGAAGGGTGATCCCGCCCTGAACGATCTACCTTCCAGAAATGCTTTGATATTTACCCGTTTACGCCTATCGGACATGCGTTATCCAATCCTCCTTTGACTGCCTTGTTTTTCAAGCTTATGTCACATTGGAGGGAAAATTATCTTGGACACTATAATTGTTTTGTGAAATAACTTCTTATTTTATTTGTTCCACGTTGAACAAGATTAAACGGTACACTTCAACAAAAAAACACCCTCCTGAGGAGGGTGTTTCCGCAATTTTTTGTATGATATCAGGCTATTTCGGGGAATTCACCGGAAATTGTAATATAAACTCTGTACCTTCCCCAAGTGTGCTGTTTACATGAATGATACCATGATGTGCATCAACGATATTTTTCACGATCGCCAGACCCAGTCCAGTACCCACACTTTCTCCACGAACCCGCGCCTTATCCGCTTTGTAAAATCTTTCAAAGATAAATGGCAGATCGGAGGTAGGTATACCGGCACCCTCATCCTTAATCGACACTTTAGCAATGGACGTGCGATGATCTCCAGCCAATGTGGCCGCAATAATGACATTTTTGTCGGGAGGTGTATGACGAAATGCATTATCAAGCAGATTGGTAAATACCTGCTCAAGACGATCCTCATCAGCCTGCTGAAGCATAATGGTAGGCAGATTACATTCAAAATGAAGCCGGATATCCTGTTCTTTAGAACGTACGGAAAATTTCCGATACACCCGCTCCAGAAGTTCCACTAGATCGACTTCCTTCATTGCCATGTCCGTATGCCCTGCTTCCATCCGAGCCAGATCCAGGAGATCCTTGACCAATCTGCCCATACGGAGTGACTCATCATGAATGACCTGAATCAATTCTTCACTTTCCTCGGGAGAGGCTGCCATGCCATCCAGAAGAGCTTCACTGTAACCTTGCATCATGGATAATGGTGTACGTATTTCATGAGATACATTGGCAACGAAATCACGACGCATTTTTTCCAGACGAACCTCTTCAGTCACATCACGCAGAACAGCAACCGCACCTCGAACCACGCTATCCGCATATAGTGGCGTCATCTGCACAGACCATACTCCCTGCTGTACATGTACATTCGAGCTCTGATCGCCGCCATGCTCCATAACCAGTTTAAACAAAGGAACCAGCGGTTCAGGAACATCCCGGGAAGACACATCCCCCTTATTTACTTCCTGCCCCTCTTCATCCTGGGCCCAATCGAGGTCACACCAAGCCTGCATGATCTTCTCCCCTGGAGGATTCGTCAGAATGACTTTACCTTCACCATCAAAGGTAACCACGGCATCGGTCATACTTCGAAGCACGCTTGCCAAGTGTTCCTTCTCATGGTTCAGGTTCCGAATGTTGTCCTCCAGTTGAGCAGCCATGTGGTTAAATGTGTTAGCCAGTTCTCCAATCTCGTCACTAGTCACCAGAGAGAGCCTTGTCCCATAGTTTCCTTTGCGGATCGCATTGGCTGCCTGAATCAACTGCTGCATCGGCTGAGTGATCTTCGTGAACAGAAAGAGGGCGAAGAATGTCGTCAAACTAAACCCGATGATACAGACATATGTGAACAGACGCTTGATGTCCCTGGATTCCGACTCCGCAAAATTGGTATCAATATACGGTAGCAAAAAAAGACCCAGCGCGATGAGCACACAGCCCACGAGACATATAATCGTAATCCATAACTTCCCGACCAGTGATCTCCAGAAATTGAAGCTATTTCGGTACTTCCAGTTTATAACCCACACCCCACACTGTCGTAATCATAGCCGCTGATTCAGGAGACACCTTGTTCAACTTTTCACGAAGACGCTTGACGTGCGTATCCACGGTGCGGAGATCACCGAAAAACTCGTAGTTCCAAACATCCTTGAGCAATTCCTCTCTGGAGAACACTTTGTCTGGAGAGGTCGCCAGGTAATGTAACAACTCGTATTCTTTTGGTGTAAGACTTATCTCTTCCCCGCCCGCAGTTACCCGGTGAGCGTCATGCTCAATAACCAGGTGAGGGAATACGATATTGTTGCTTGAATTGCTTTCTTTGGACAGATATGCAGTTGCAGAAGAACGACGCAGGATAGCCTTCACCCGGTAAATCACTTCACGTGGACTGAAAGGCTTCACCACATAGTCATCTGCCCCTACTTCAAACCCCTGAACACGGTTAATTTCTTCACCTTTTGCAGTCAGCATCAATACCGGGGTTGATTTCACCTGGCGCAGACGAGTGCACACTTCTACACCGTCCATGCCAGGCAGCATGACATCAAGCAAAATCAGGCCATAGTCTCCAGCTGTTGCTTTTCGCAATGCCGTCTCACCGTCTTCCGCTTCATCAATTTCATAGCCTTCTTTTTCAAGATACATTTTCAACAGTCTGCGGATTCGTTCCTCATCGTCCACGACCAGTATCCGGTTCTCATGTTCTGCCATTCCACTCCAGCCCCTTTGCAATAACTCCAATCACTTCTATTATGTTCGATCTGGCGAACAATATTTGAATGCCCACTTTTAACGCAGGGGCAACGCATGGTTTCATGGATTTTCTCCAAAACTTCGGCGAAACTGCCTAAACTAGTCGGCTCCTGCATAAGAATGCAGTCCGGCAATGATCAAGTTCACACCTACCAGCGTAAACATGACAACCAGGAATCCGAGCACGGCAAGCCAAGCAGATTTTCGGCCCTGCCACCCTCTGGATAAACGTAAATGCAGGTACACACTATAATAAAGCCATGTAATCAGTGCCCACACTTCTTTGGGGTCCCAGCCCCAGAAACGGCTCCAGGCAATCTGAGCCCAAATCATGGCAAAAATTAATGCCCCTAATGTAAATATCGGGAAACCGATGGCGATCGCACGATAACTGATTTCATCCAAATCATCAGCATCAATGCCGTCCAGCATAGGCTGTAGAGCTTGTCCGAGCGGTCTTCTTACGATTAATCGTACAATTCCGTACAGAATCAAACCTACAATCAATGACCAGACTACGGTATTCAGTTTGCGTCCGGCGTTAACTCCGTTCATCCAGGATGGTGTCTCAAGCAGAGGTTCCTTCATCCCAAGAAACGGTGTCATGCTCTCCACTTCACTCTGATAAGGTGCAAAAATAGGAGGCATGCGATAAATCACTTTCTCTATTGTACTATCTTCCTGTACCTCTGTGTCAATGCTGGCCGTTTTCTGGACAAAAACCGTCTCGTACCCCGAGGCACGAAAGGCAAATACTGTTCCAATAAAACCGACTACAACGACAATCGTAATGAGTGTGAACTCCACCCAGCCGCGCTGGCGTCTGGACGATTTGTCTTTGCCACTGAAATCGACGGTACGGAGCAAATACATGAAGCCTGCTGCAAAGCCAACGGCGAAGAATGCTTCACCAAGGGCAGCAAGGGTTACATGGATTTTAAGCCAAATCGACTGCAATGCAGGGATCAAAGGCTGTACTTCCTGTGGGAATACGGCGGCATACGCCATGATAATAATTGTAAGTGGTAATGCAAACAGTCCAAGCAAGGACTTGCGGTAGATGGCATATACTACAATGAATGCGACCATGATCATCATGGATAAAAAAGTCATGAATTCATACATGTTACTGACTGGGATGTGACCTGCTCCAGCCCAGCGTGTAAAAAAGAAAACGAAATGCGCGGCGAGTGCAACGATCGAAGCTATAAATGCTCTTTTCCCCCATCTGTCTACATGAGCCTGAGGATCTCGATTGCTCCACTTCTTGCCCATAACAGCAACAGCGTATAACAAAAATGCAGCACAGTACAGAAAAAAAGATACGATAAATGCGTCGCTGCTGAAATCCAATAAACTCATGCTTGGTTCCCCCCGTTATCCAACGACTTCTCATCCACTTCCAGATTCATCTGTTTTAACACGGCTGATACTTCACGTCTAAAGCCGAACCAGTTTTTGTTGGTGTGTCCTCCCAGCGTGAGCTGACCATCATCAATTCGGATCCAGATACGACGGTGATGCCAGTAGAAGCCCATGACCAGCCCCAGCATAACAATACCGGCTCCAACCCAGACAAAAGGCATTGCCTTATCTACACGGATATTCAGATAACTTACGGATTGTATGATATCGACTTTATCCATTCTGTCGACTTCAAGTTGCAGAGGAGTCTCTCCCCCTACCAGCTGCTGGTTAATCTCATCCTGTCTAAAACGCTGTTTATCCACCTGTTTTGCAAAATAAAGATATTGAATTCCTTCTTCAGGCAGCTCAGGTCCCTTAATCACAAATAAAAAGGCTGGTGCATTAGGTGAAGGCGATAAGGATTTGGGCTGACCATTCTCATCGAGTCCGAAATCCATGAACTTTTCTTTAACGGTAAGCGAATATGGACCTACCTCAAAGGTGGGCTTTGTATCCACCATGTCAATCTGGATTGAGCCGTACCTTTCTCCCGTTCTGGCATTTACCAAATCAGGAGTTACGGAACGAATGGTGGGTGTGAGGTCATAATCGAACTGATACGCTTTCAAACCATGATAATTCAATGGATGATTCACCCTTACATCATGTCTGGCAACCTCGTTTAATTGAGGTTTCTTCGACAGATCAGAGCAATCGGCGGTGCATTCATATAATACGACTTTGGTTTCAAACAATTTGGGAACAATTTTATTCAAGTTACGAAACTGTTCGGGAACTTCCTCTTCACTATAAAATTCAACATTAAACTGTTCATTTTTTAAATACATAGAGGTATTTGGGATTTTTTTAATCTCGCCTTCCGGAAAGGCAACATGTTCGTCCAAATTCAGGCCGGGAAGACCACGGGCCAAAACAGCCAGAAGAAAAATAATCAGACCAATGTGAATAACATAGGGTCCCCACCTGGCGAATCGTTGCTTCTCGGCCAGCAGTGCATTTCCCTCCGTATGCACACGATATCCTTTCTTCTTAAGGGGCGTAACCGCTTTCGTAATCCATTCTTCAGCCCCCTCTTCAATGGGACCTTGGTACACCAGACGCTGCCTCGTTAGAAACTGCATATGTTTGCGGATTTTTTGCTTGTTAAGTGCTTTGTAGAGCGGGAGCACCCGGTCTAGACTGCATATGACGAGTGAAGCCCCGATCATGACAAGCAATAGGATGAACCACCAGGATTCGTATGTATGGGACAGACCCAGCAAGTAATAGATATGGCCCAACTGTCCATAGGTTTCTTTGTAATACACAGATGGATCAATGTTAAGGAATGTACTCTCTTGAGGATAAATGGTTCCCAGCATGGAACCTACAAGGGTAAATACAATCAGATAGACCGCGATCTTCACGGATGAAAAAAAGTTCCACACACGATCAATGAAATTCGGGTTGCTGCGCTGAGAACGACGGGCCATGCCATCATAGCGCATTTCCAGAACTTCTTTCGATTTAGCCTCAGCTTCCTGCAGCGGCTTACCGCATGCTTCACACAGTACAGTACCGACCGGGTTCTGATGTCCACATTCACATTTGGTATTCTGGAACACGACTAGACCTCCTGTCAGGGCTGCTTCGCCAGTTGTGAAATTTGAGCGTCAAGCGTGTCCAAATCAAGTTGGCCGATATGAATGGTAGAGATTTTGCCAGTATTGGATACGAAGAATGTTGTAGGCATCGGAGAGATTCCGTAATCCCGAATGGAAGTTTTGTCCCGGTCGAGCATAATTGGAAAGTCCACGCCCACCTGACGAACAAAGTTATCCACGGTCATTTGATCTTCTCCAGCATTGATGCCGATAAATTGAACACCTTGATCTTTCCACTTGTCTGCTTGAGCTTGAAGCGCTGGCATCTCTTTCACACAGGGCTCGCACCATGTGCCCCAAAAATTGATTACCATGGCCTTACCTTTGTATTCTTCAGACGTATGCACTTGACCATCCAGGCCCAGCAATTCGAAAGAAGGAGCCTTGTCCCCTTCTTTCGGCTTGCCGTTCGAGCCGGATACCGATGTGGTGATCGCATATCCGCCCAACACCAGGATCAATAACAAAATGACGATTTGCACCGTTCTTCTTGATTTCCCCATGTGCTGCTCCCCTTTGCAGTGACTGACTCGTAATTGTTCATGGTCTCTCCCAACTGTGAACATCCTATGAACAATTATAGCGAATTTCGTCACAAAACTGCGGCGGTTTTATGAAAATTATGTGTCCTCACATTACCTTTTTTTCATTTTTTTGGCGGGTTCCGATTTTGCGAGTGTAATCAAGTTGTTGACTTCCTCTTTGGTCAGATTACGAGTCAGTCCCCGTTTCAGGTTTTGCAGCAAAATGCCACCAAACGAGATCCGTTTCAAGCGCGTTACCGGATGGTTAATCGCCTCGAACATACGTCTTACCTGACGGTTACGACCTTCGTAAATGGTAATGGAAATGACAGCTTCATTGTTGGCTGTGTCCACATCCTTATACTCCACTTCTGCCGGAGCCGTCATCCCGTCATCCAGCATAATGCCTGTCTTTAATTTCTCCAGAGCGGTACCATGCGGAACGCCTTTGACCGTTGCCAAGTACGTTTTGGGTACATGGTGTTTCGGGTGCGTCAGCAAGTGGGCGAACTCACCATCATTGGTCAAAATGAGCAGACCTTCTGTGTCATAGTCCAGTCGTCCCACCGGATATACACGCTCTTTGACACCTTTAAGATAGTCGGATACAATTTTCCGTCCTTCTGGGTCAGATGCACTCGTGATAACACCTTTGGGTTTGTTCAACATCAAATACACTTTCTTTTCACTGCGAATCGGCTTTCCATTAACCGTAATCATATCCTCTTCGGGGTTCGCTTTTGTACCCAGTTCGGTTACGACCTCCCCGTTAACTTCCACTTTGCCGGACAGGATCAGTTCCTCGCTCTTGCGGCGAGATGCAATACCTGCCTGTGCGATAATTTTTTGTAATCTTTCCATGTTTGTCATGTCACCTCACACTAATGATACCCATCAAGGCGGGAAATCACAAGGATAATCCAAGGAAAATGTAAACAAGAGGCGAGATTACCCTTTTTCTGCGGCTCTCTTGTGCATTTTCAAGTAAAAAAAGCCCACCTTCCCACTTCCTGAACTTGACAGGAAACAACGAAGATGAGCATTTTTAATTTTGTGAATATGTATATTCACTTGGCGAAATGACACAGGTTAACTGGTTACTTTGCCTGCGACTGCAACTTGTTTTTTGGCAGGTGATGTGGTGTCTTTGATAAAAGACTGCAATGTTTTCGACGTAATATAATAGGTTTTCCCGCCATATACAAACGTCATCATACCAATGACCCGATTATTCTGATCCAGAACAGGACCACCAGAATTACCTTGTGCCATGGCTTTCACAATACTCCCAATCCCTTTTTTGCCCGGCACATCCGAAGCTTGATTACTGTATACCCGGCTTTTGGCAATCGTATTATAGGTTGAAGGAAATTCTTCGTCAAGCAGTACAAGATCTCCAGCAGGATTTTTCGGGAATCCAATCGTATATACAATCTGGTTATCCCTCGCGCTTGCGAACGTAACCGGCTCTGCATCCATATCCTTGTCCAGCTTCAGTAAGGCCATGTCCGTTACGGGGTCTGTCTTGATAATCTTTGCTTTAATGGGACGTTCCAAGTGACCTGGACTCGCTACGGTTAAAGTACCTTCATCTCCATCCTTCAATTCAGCAAACTCCTGAATAACATGGTAGTTAGTAAGGACTTCATCCTTGGAGATCAGTATGGAGGTTCCCACATCGTAGTAAACCATATCCGGCTCATCCTGTTTGACCAGACGAACGTTCACCACAGGAAATGAATCCGCCGTGACGGCCATCTGTGCACGCAGTTGTTTGTCAAAGTAACCTGTAAAATGGATCGTACTCACTGCCTGAGCAGCTGCCATACCTGTCTGTCCAGCAAGCAAAGAAACGGCAATGATGCTTGACATCCCTAAGCGGAGCATTTGTTTTATCCTTTTATGCATTTCTCACTCTCCTCCTCCGCTACCATTCTAGCATATCTAGTATATCGGAAGGAGAGTCGTTATGTTTTAACCAAAAACAATCAAACAAATGGCCAGAGCGGCGATAAAGCCAACCAGGTCGGAAAACAACCCGACTTTGAGTGCATATCTCCCATTTCGTATACCAACGGCTCCAAAATATACAGTCAAAACATATAATGTCGTATCTGTACTCCCCTGAATCGTGGAAGCCATACGTCCGATCATGGAATCCGGGCCATATGTTTTGATCAGATCGGTTGTAAAAGCAAGGGAGCCTGTCCCGGTTAGCGGACGTAAAATGCCAAGTGGCAGCACTTCTCCGGGAACGCCCATCCAGGATACAAGCGGAGCGAACAGACTGATTACATAATCCAACGCCCCAGAAGCCCGGAAAACACTGATCGCTACCATCATGCCTACCAGATGCGGAATAATGCTGATCGCCGTGGAAAATCCATCTTTTGCTCCATCAACAAAGGATTCATACACCGGAACCTTTTTAGTAAACGCATATAATGGAACGAACGCGATAATAACCGGAATGGCCCAGACGGAAATCCAGTTGATGAAGGTTAACATGATGGACTCATCCTTTCATGCTGGAATTACCACTCTTCACTACACGTGGCGGTCTGTTTAAGGTCCTGTTCCTATACCAGCGATCTGCCATTATTGCAGCGAGTGTGGCGATAATGGTTGCCATCAGTGTGGTGCCGACAATCTCTGTTGCATTGGCTGAATGGTAGTTCAAACGAATGGCAATGAGGGTTGTCGGAATAATGGTTATACTTGCCGTATTCAGTGCAAGCAATGTACACATGGCAGGAGAGGCCGTTTGTTTATCAGGATTAAGCTCCTGAAGCTGCTGCATGGCCTTAATTCCCATAGGAGTTGCCGCATTTCCGAGACCAAGCAGGTTAGCACTCATATTGGATAGAATATAGCCCATCGCCGGATGATTCCGGGGGACATCGGGAAACAAAAAGGCAACGACCGGACCCAGCAGCTTGGCTATTTTGCCAAGTAACCCCGCATCCTCTGCCATTTTCATCATCCCCATCCAGAACACAAGCACACTAATTAATCCAAAACATACGGTTACACCCGTTGCTGCCCCATCAAAAGCCGCCTGGGTAACGACTTCAATATTCCCTTTCGCCGCTGCAAACCCAAACCCGACAACAATCATCATAAGCCAGATTACGTTAATCAAGACGTTAACCCTCCTCCGGAAGCACAGTTTGCATCATGTACCACGTTAACAATGCACTATGCTCCCTGATGATTATGGAGATAACAAATGACTGAGCACCGCCCGCCATGCAGTTGCCCATGTGGAAACTTCACCTACTACGCCACCCCATGCCTCATCTTCCGTCTTCGGCTCAGGGGGAATGTAGCTGCCTTTGCGATACACCGGGATTGAACCAATAAATTCCCCTTTAAGCTCCATATCAATGCGCCCAGCGAGGCCGAAGGACGGATCCATTTGCTCGTCTGTCTCATCGCTTCTGGCCTCTGTTTGATTGGTCATTAACACCAGCTTTTTGGTTACAGAAGACTTCTCACTCTCCGCAAGTGGATAAGCAAATCCACGTCCAGTAACAACGTCCGTGTTAGCCACGGGCTGCTCTTTTTTGGCTACCTCCACCAAAGGAAAATTCTCAAAACCAAAATCGAGCATGCGTGCATGATCATTCCAGTCATTGCCATCATTCAGCGTTACGGCTGCAAGCTGCTGTCCATTTCGGGTTGCGGAGCTAACCAGGCATCTGAACGCCTTTTTGGTATACCCGGTTTTCACCCCATCTGCGCCTTCATACAAACGCAGCATTTTGTTTTTATTGTGCCATGAGTACTCCCAACTCTCATTCGGATTAGGCGCCGACTTGTCCTCGGTAGCAACGATTCGTTTAAATACAGGATTGTGCAGCGCATAAGCCGTTAAACGGGCCAAGTCGTTGGCTGTGGAATAGTGTCCGTCTGCATCAAGACCGTGTGGATTCATAAAATGCGAATGGACAAGTCCGATTTCCTCTGCCTTTTTGTTCATTAACAATACAAAACCTTCTTCCGAACCTCCCACATGCTCGGCAATAGCAGAAGCGGCATCATTGCCTGATCTCAGCATCAAACCGTATAACATGTTTTCCAATGTCATCTCTTCTCCCAATTTGAGATACAGGGATGACCCTTCCTTGGCAAAAGCGGTTGGAGATACTTTCACTTTGTCATCAAGTTTTCCTTGCTCAATGGCGACGATTGCAGTCATGATTTTGGTCAAACTGGCTATGCGCAGTTCCTTATCCCCGTCCTTGCTGTATAGGATTCGTCCCGAAGTCACATCAATGAGCGCTGCACTCTGTGCATGGGTTGATGGGCCAGGGATCGTTCCTTGGGCTTCTACAGCCTGTGAAAAAGGCAGCAGAAGCAAGGGTACAAGCAAACCAATCATTACTTTCTTTAACATTCGCATCAATTCATTCCTCCGGGTCACTGGAATCTTGTACTAGCTTATGTTCGGACAACCTAAAGTATGTCCCATCCATTTAAAACAGCAAAAATCCCTATCACAAAGGTTCTGTGATAAGGGATCCAGATGTAACTGCTTAGCTGTAAGTGGTATGATCCGGTGTATTTTGTACGCCAGAGTTATCTTGTTGCGATGTATTACGCTGGAACATTCCCTGAATTCTGTCGAGAACATAAGGAGTAGAATCAATGAGTTTTTCAAACAGATGAGTAGAGTTATCCAGTGGTACGATGTGCACGCCTTGTTTTCCAACAACAAGGAAGGCAATCGGGCGGATCGATACGCCACCCCCACTGCCTCCACCGAATGGTGAAGCAACACTGGCCGAATGAGCACTCTCCGTCTTTGCACCAGGAACGGAGCTGCCTTCTTTGCTCTTTCCATCATTCACATGAAAATCGCTGCCTCCAGCGGCAAATCCGAAACCAACTTTACTGATAGGCAGAATAACTGTGCCGTCTGGTGTTTCTACCGCATCGCCAACAATGGTATTAACATCCACCATGGCCTTGATATTCTCCATTGCGGTTTCCATTAAGCCTTGAATTGGATGATCTGACATTTGAATTCCCTCCAGTTTCAATTTGAACTAGGTTTGATCTAACCATATCATCCCCAAACCTGAGCAGACTATGTAAGTCTCCGTGCAGTACAATCAAGGAAACACCACCCAACCATCTTGGAAGACACTTTACTATTTCAGAACAAAAGCAACCGAAATACAGTATATAACTGCGTTTATCCTCGATTAGCCTTAGCCTTGTTGCCCTTTCAGTTTTTGCTTGTGTCTGCGCCGTTGTTCCCGTAATATTCTCAGCCACATCCGCCATCCGCCATCCACTTCAAGAACCCGTGTCATCAGCCTCACTCCAGCCAGCATAACCGCCGTAATACGAATTTTCATTTTGCAATCCAGCTCCGTTTGAAACTCCATCTCATCTTCCCAAACAGGAACCACTTCAAGCATGGGCGTACGCTTAAATCGGATCTGATACGATAAGAACCCGATAATAATCGACTTGATGCTCCATACCCAGCCTGTGAGAATAGCCGTGTATGCGGCATCCCCGATGCCTATTCGGGTGGACCAGGACAGCTGGGTCATATGTACACGGCTTAGCGTTTCCTTAGCCCATATTTTGAGTGCATCCGTAGCCCTCATCATGACCTTTACGTCTTTTGCCCACTTTTTGACTTTACGTTTGTTTACACGCTCGTGCCCCTCTGCTTCTCCGTGCGTATGATTGACATGCTGTTCGGTTTTCACCAGGAAACCTTCTTTCATGTTACGAAAGACGATACTTGGTATTTCATAGTTAATTCGTACAATTCCGTAGAGGAGACGAACGTTAATCCGCGCGAAATCATCGCTTTTATGTTTACGGAACGTAAAATGCACATGAACATTCGAGATGAGAACAGCGGCAAGCAGCAGTGCGGCGAACAAGCCGATTCCTCCAAGCCAAATCCACACAGGCCTTACCTCCAAGCCCTCAATTCTTTACACGTCTAGTATGGCACTCTATATAGGAAAAAATTCACGGCTGACCTGAAAATTCCATTCTAGAATTCGAATTCCCTGCTTTGTTGAGGGATCATGGCATGAAAAAAAACCGCCACCTTATCAGGCACCGGTTTATCACTGTTTCTTATAACGATTCGATTTTTACGAGTCCAAATCCTCATCATGAACCGCATGGTTGTTGTCCATATTTTCGTGATCAAAATCATTCTGATCCGTGCTTCCCAAGTCCGCCTGTTGTCCATCCAGTTTGTTGAACAGCATTTGTGTCTCTTCTTCCAGATTCTCAGAATCTTCAAACAAGCCTGGTTCCGGAAGATCTTTAAGTGAAGCAAGGCCAAAATAGTCGAGAAACGACTTGGTTGTTCCATACAGTATAGGTCGTCCAATTGCCTCGGCTCGTCCTACTTCTTCGATCAGATCCTTGTTGACCAGTGTATGGATGGCCCGTTCGGATTTCACACCGCGAATCTCCTCGATCTCCACCCGTGTAATCGGCTGACGATAGGCCACGATGGCCAGTGTTTCAAGCGCAGCCTGAGATAACGAGGTTCTCGCAGGAGAGTATGCCAGCTTTTCAAAATAAGCAGCATGCTCCGGCAACGTCCCCAACTGGACCACTCCCGCAATTTTGAGGATTTGAACGCCTCGCCCCTGGTTCATGAAGTCAGCGATCATCTCCTCCACTGCATCAGACACCAGTTCCACCCGCTGATCCACGATCTCGGCAATTTGTTTGATGCTTAGACCTTCCTCTCCGGACAAAAAGAGCAGCCCCTCAATAATCGACTTCAATTTCGGAAAATCCATGATTCCTTGCTTCCCCTCTCCACTCCATAACGATATCCTCAAACATCCGCTCCTGGTAACAAACGATCTGTTTCATCTTCATCAGTTCCAGTACGGCCAGAAATGTGACAACAATCTCATGCCGATAAATCTGATCATCCAGCAATTTGGAAAATAACAACCTTCCTCCCGGCCCCATACTCTCCAGCGCCCCAATCACATCGCGTATTCGATCCTTCACCGAGATCTCATCGCGCTGAATTCGTGTAACCGTCGTACGCTTCTCTGCCTTACGCAGTGCCTTCTGAAAAGCTGCAATCAGATCCGAAGTATGCAAACCCTCTACCGGATTTGATTGGGTCTCCACAGGCATATAAGGCCTCAGGTCCTCGGGCTCTTTGGAGAAAATAAGGCTGCGTTCCCATTCGCGCTCATGCAGATGACGAGCTATTCCTTTGTATTTGCGATATTCTATCAGACGTGCAATCAGCTCCGCACGTGGATCATAATCTTCCTCTTCCATATAATCATAATCCTCAAAGTCTTCAATCACCGGTGGTTTGGGCAGTAAAAGTTTGCTCTTGATGGACAGAAGTGTTGCTGCCATTACCAAAAACTCACTCGTAATATCCAGCTCCAGTTCCTGCATCGAATGCAGATACGCCATATATTGATCGGTAATATCGCTGATGGGAATATCCTGGATATGAATTTCTGCCTTATCGATCAGATGAAGCAGCAGATCCAAAGGCCCTTCAAAAGTTTCCAGTTTATATGTAACTACCGTCACTAGACGAATCCTCCCGCCAGAAAAATACAAAACCCCGCTAAGCCGCCGGATTCGGTCTCCCGAATTCGTCTGCGCAAAGCAGGGCACTACATTAAATAAGCACTATTTTAGCTGTTTCGTCAAGTTCGCCATTTCAATTGCAGCCGTGGCAGCATCCCAACCTTTGTTGCCAGCCTTCGTCCCAGCACGTTCAATCGCCTGTTCAATATTCTCCGTTGTAACCAGACCAAAGATCGTAGGCACGCCCGTTTTGAGGTTGATGGCTGCTACCCCTTTTGCCATTTCGTTGCACACATAATCATAATGAGTTGTTGAGCCACGAATAACGGTTCCCAGTGTAATGACAGCATCATATTTGCCGCTCTCCGCCATTTTCTGCGCAATCAGAGGGATTTCGAATGCTCCTGGAACCCAGGCTACGTCCACTTCACTGTCCTGCACACCGTGACGTTTGAAAGCATCGAGTGCTCCACTGAGCAATTTGCTCGTGATAAATTCATTAAAACGTCCTACAACCACTCCATATTTTAAACCTTCCGAAACCAAATGTCCTTCAAAAAAGTTCGGCATTTAAGTCATCTCCTCTAATGTATAATAGTAATGTAATTAACCGATTATAGAGCATTCATTTTTCCATAAATTACATAAGCAGAAAGATTAGTTTTTCTCTTCGTTCTGTTCGATATCATCGAACTTCAACATATGCCCGAGCTTCTCCTGCTTGGTATGCAGGTAAAGTGTATTATCCTCGTTCTCTTCCATCTGGATGGGAACACGCTCCACCACTTCAAGACCATAACCTTCGAGGCCTTTGATTTTGCGGGGATTGTTCGTTAACAGACGAATTTGGCGAACCCCGAGATCCTTCAGGATCTGTGCACCTATGCCATAATCACGCAAGTCGGCGGCGAACCCCAGTTTGAGGTTGGCATCCACTGTGTCCAGGCCTTCTTCCTGCAGCTTATACGCTTTGAGTTTATTAATCAGCCCGATCCCCCGGCCTTCCTGTCTCATGTAGAGCAGAACGCCATTGCCTTCCTCATGGATCTGCTTGAGTGCTGCATCGAATTGCGGCCCACAGTCACAGCGATGGGAGTGGAAGACGTCGCCTGTAAGACATTCGGAGTGAACACGTACCAATACAGGTTTGGAAGAGTCGATTTCACCTTTGACCAATGCCACATGCTCTTTGTTGTCCACTGCATTCGTATATGCCACCGCTTGGAATTCACCAAAATCCGTCGGCATGCGGACAGCTACTTCACGTTGAACCAGCTGCTCTTTCTCATTACGGTAACGAATCATGTCCTGAATGCTAATCAGTTTCAGATCATGCTTGCGGGCAATCTCCTGCAGATCAGGAAGTCTGGCCATTGTGCCATCTTCCTTGATGACCTCACAGATTACGCCAGCAGGATAGGAACCGCACATGATGGCCAGATCCACAGCGGCTTCTGTATGCCCGGCACGGCGGAGCACTCCTCCGTCTTTGGCAATTAACGGGAACATGTGTCCCGGCTTGCGGAAATCACTGCTTTTGGCTTCCGGATCAATTAGTCCCTTCACCGTAATGGAGCGTTCATGTGCAGATATGCCTGTAGTTGTATCCTTGTGATCCACGGAAACCGTAAATGCCGTTCCATGGAAGTCCGTATTTTGCTGTACCATTGGTTTCAGATTAAGCTCATCCGCACGCTGCTGCGTAATCGGAACACAGACCAGGCCTCTGCCCTCGGTAATCATGAAGTTGATCACTTCAGGTGTAGCTTTCTCCGCCAGCGCGATAAAGTCCCCTTCATTCTCCCGATCCTCATCATCCACAACGATGACAGGTTTGCCGCGCATTAAATCGTAAATTGCTTCCTCTATGGGATCTAGTATAGATTGATCTGACATAAGTTCCCCTCCAGTCTCTCTTTAGAATCGTTGTCTTTGTTATGCAAAGCCGTGATTGGCCAAAAACTCTTCACTGATGCTTTTCGGTTTGCCGGCACCCGTTTCGGGATGCCCCTTGCCATACTGGAGCAGATGATCCACATATTTCCCCAAAATATCACATTCGATATTTATGGTATCTCCCGGCTTTTTCACTTGAAGCACCGTTTCTCCGATGGTATGAGGAATAATCGATACGGTAAACGAGGCTTGTGTCGTCTTGACCACAGTCAGACTTATGCCATCCAGCGTTACCGACCCTTTTGGAATCAAATATTTGAACAGTTCGTGGTCGTCCGGTTTAATTTCAAAAACAACCGCATTCTGATCACGTGTGATACTGCCAATAACTCCCGTGCCATCCACATGTCCTTGCACAATATGTCCGCCAAAACGTCCACCCGACTGCATGGCCCGTTCCAGGTTCACTTGGCTGCCTGATTGCAGCTGACTCAGATTGGTATGACGGTAGGTTTCAGGCATGACGTCTGCGGTAAATCCTCCGCTTTCCAGCGTCGTTGCCGTAAGACATACTCCGTTTACAGATACGCTGTCACCAATCTTCAAATCATCCATGATGGCGGAAGCTCCGATGTTCAGGACCAATGCTTCGCCTTTTCGACCGATACGCCGAATTTGACCGACTTCTTCCACCAAACCGGTAAACATGCCGCCGCCTCCTTAGGTTTATATCTTGCCTTGCACCTTCGCTCCGTTATTCAGGCCAGACAGGGATTCCGCCGATACTGATATTATCCCCAACTTGCTCGATTTCCAGCTGATTCAATTGAATGGCCTGACTCATACGCTCAACACCTTCAAATCGGAAACTTCCCGGTGTGTCATACCCGCCCACAATTTTCGGGGCAATAAACATCAACAGCCGATCGACCAATTTGGCTTCTAGCATAGCTCCATTCAACGTGCCTCCGCCTTCAAGCAGGATGGAGCCCATTTCTCGTTCCCCCAGCTTGCTAAGTGCACTCAGCAAATCCACACGAGGTCCAGGTCCACAGCGTATAATTTCCACACCGTAGGCTTCCAGACGCTCGGCGGCCTCAGGGCTCGCCTCATCGGTCGTAAGCACCCATGTTGGTGCAAGCCCGTCCTTGACCATTTTGGATCCTACAGGGAGACGCAGCTTCGAATCTACAACAATTCGCACAGGGCTGATCCCTTCCACTTGAAGACGGGTCGTCAGCTCCGGATTGTCTGCGATAACCGTATCTACGCCGACCATAATGCCCTGATGACGATGGCGGAGTGCATGTACGATTTCGCGCGCAGGCTCGTTGGAGATCCATTTGCTGTCTCCGCTGCGAGTCGCAATTTTGCCATCCAGCGTGGACGCCGTTTTTAAGGTGACAAACGGCAAACCGGTGGTAATGTACTTAATGAATTTTTCATTCATACGTCTTCCGCGATCGCGCAATATGCCAACTTCCACTTCAATCCCTTGTTGACGCAGCATGGTGATTCCTCTGCCGGATACCTGCGGATTCGGATCCTCACAACACACCACAACGCGCTTCACTTTCTCGTGAATCAACCGTTCGCTGCATGGCGGCGTTTTGCCGTAGTGGCTGCAAGGCTCCAGCGTAACATAGACTGTGCTGCCTTCGGCATCGCTGCCTGCCATATTCAATGCGTGCACCTCGGCATGGCCTGTCCCCCGCTTGAGGTGACTTCCCAGACCTACGACCCGGCCTTCTTTTACTACAACACATCCGACGACAGGGTTAATCCCCGTTTGTCCCTGTGCACGTTCTGCCATATCTAACGCAAGCCCCATATAAAATTCATCATTGATCATTTCCAAGTCCGGTCACCCCACGGTTAGAATCTTAAGTTATAGGCCTCCCTTCGAGCAGAGAGGCGGTTATACCATATCCAAAATAAAAAATCCCCACCCGAACAATCGTTCGGGCGGGGATGATGAGAGACATGTGTCACCAGCAGAATGTCATTGATACGTTTGCCAACAGCACTCCCCCATAATTCCATTTCAGGCAAGTGAAAGCAAACACATACCTAATGAACACAATGACAGGTAAAGAGCTTCTATGATGTGGCATATGTATGGAAACTGCCGGATAACCGACATTCCCTGCACAGAAATAAACCTCGCCTAATACTGTGCAGCAACGCATCTGCGGAATGCAGTCCGATTGGGACTGCATCCTCTCCTTCTCCCATCCAGACTATACTGTCGGTTCTGGAATTGCACCAGATCAGCCATCTGCCACAGGCAGACAGGTCACGGACTTTGCAAAAGTGCTGGATAGATACCCTCACAGATGCATCACCGCCGGTAGGGAATTGCACCCTGCCCTGAAGGATCGCTTTCGTTATTAATTGGATGTTAGCACTTTAACGTCAAAAAATCAATTGTTTTTTGTTCCTTTTTGTCACATACTAACTTTTAATAAGCAAAACCATACAAAAAAACCGCTTCGTTTTATAAACGAAACGGCCTTTTTTATTGATTAGGATAACAATTAAACTTCAACGACTTCAACTGTTTCCATTTTGTCGCGACCTTCGAAAGCATCTACGAACTCCATACCTTTGGTTACTTTACCAAATACGGTATGTTGTCCATCCAGATGCGGCTGTGGCTGGTAGCAGATGTAGAACTGGCTTCCGCCTGTGTTACGGCCTGCGTGTGCCATTGCGAGTGTTCCACGCTCATGTTTGTTCGGGTTGATTTCACAGTTGATTGTGTAGCCTGGGCCACCTGCACCAGATCCGTTAGGGCATCCGCCTTGTGCTACGAAGCCTGGAATTACGCGGTGGAATACAAGACCGTTGTAGAAACCGGAGTTAGCCAGTTTCTCAAAGTTTGCCACTGTGTTTGGAGCTTCTTGATCGAACAGGTCGATCAGAACTTCTCCGCCGTTTGCCATTTTGATTTTCGCTTGTTTCGCCATATGTAAATGACTCCTTTCGTATTGACCATCGTTAATGGTGCCATCCTGCATGACCCTGGGCCAAGCTCTATAGCACTTTTCTTAGTGTACACCGAAATGAGTCCAACCGCAAAATAATCAGCAAGTTTTTTCGAAAAATGTAGGGCCCAGATGCAAAAAGAAGACAAAAAGGAAGGTTCCTTTTTGTCTTCTCCATTCTTTTGGTATGCCTTCCCATTAACGGGTTACAGGCTGTTTAGCGATACGCTCAGGCACGAGGTCATTCTGAATGATGTCCTGATACGTTTCACGACGTACAACAACATCACCTTGGCCGTCTTTGACAAACACGACTGCCGGACGGCGAATTCGGTTATAGTTGCTTGCCATGGAGTAGTTGTACGCACCCGTGCAGGCAACAGCAAGCAGATCACCGCTCTGAACTTTAGGTAGGTCCAGATCCCAGATCAACATGTCGCCGCTCTCGCAGCATTTGCCGGCAACCGATACGGTCTCTTGGGCAGACTCATTTGCACGGTTGGCGAGTACAGCTTCATATTTGGAATCATACAGTGCTGGACGCGGGTTGTCCGTCATGCCGCCATCCACTGCGACATATTTGCGCACACCAGGGATGTCTTTGCTTGTACCTACAGTGTACAGTGTCGTACCTGCTTCACCAACGATACTGCGGCCTGGTTCTACCCAGATTTCCGGAACGTCGTATCCGATTTGGGCAAAATGATTTTTGACTGCATCTGTAATGGCTTTCACGTACTGCGCTACTTCAAGCGGAGTATCCCCTTCTGTATAGCGGATACCGAATCCGCCGCCCAGGTTAACCACTTTGAACGCTACGTTAATACGCTCATAGACACTTGCAGCAAATTCAGCTACACGCTGAATCGCCATCTGGAAGCCTTCCACCTCAAAGATTTGAGAACCGATGTGGGAGTGGACACCCAGCAATACCAGGTTGGACTGTTTGGAAGCCAGCTCGATTGCTTCAAAAGCTGTTCCATTACCGATATCGAATCCGAATTTCGAATCCGTTTGACCTGTGGAAATATATTCATGCGTATGCGCTTCAACACCTGGCGTTACACGCAGAAGGATGTTTACTTGACGATTTTTCTCTGCGGCTACAGCCTGCAGCAAATGCAATTCATTGAAGTTATCTACAACGAAGCAACCGATCTCGGCATCGAGAGCCATTTCGATCTCTTCCAGTGTTTTGTTGTTGCCGTGGAAATGGATGCGTTCAGCCGGGAATCCTGCTTGCAGTGCTGTAAACAATTCACCGTCCGAAACAACATCCAGGGAAAGTCCTTCTTCTGCAGCAAGTGCACACATCGCCATAACGCAAAACGCTTTACTTGCATAAGCAACCTGGAAACCCAGTCCGGAAGCGCGGAATGCATCCATGTATTCTCTGCAGCGATCGCGAACCAATTGCTCGTCCACAACATACAGTGGTGTTCCAAATTGTTCTTTCAGGTCTGTTGTATCTACTCCGCCAATCTCCAGATGGCCTTGAGCATTTATTTTACTTGTACCATGTAAATACATAATCAGCATTCCTCACTTTTTTATATACTGGAACAGTTTCTATTCCAATGATTTTACACCAGTATATCAAATTAGTCAGCGAGAAGAATGGATTTTTAGGCAGATCATTTGTGTTTTTTACTTTTTCGCTTTTCACCGTCTGGATCATCGGACATTTTTGTGTTGTCTCTTGTTTTGTTGAATGATGGACGTTTTTTACTTTCAAGCAGAGGCATGCGGAACAGGAAGTTCCCCAGAGCCTTTGCATTAAACGGTATAAACGGCCACAAGTAAGAGGAATTATAGGACCGGTGTATGGTCAGCGCTATAATCAGCAATGTTGTACCGACCACAAACCCTGGCACCTTGAAAATGGCAACGGCGATTAGCAGAAACAGCCTCACCAGCCGATTGGCAAGCCCAAGCTCATAGCTTGGTGTGGCAAACATACCGATGGCGGCTATAGCCATGTACAGCACGACTTCATTGACAAAATATCCTGTTTTCACAGCGATATCCCCAACCAATATTGCTGCAATCAAGCCCATCGCTGATGCCAGGGGTGTAGGCGTATGAACTGCAGCCATACGTAACAAATCGACCCCAAGCTCAATCAGAAGGAACTGCAAAATAATCGGGAGCTTCACATTCTCCTGGGGACCTATAAAATCCAGCCCCATCGGTTTAAGCGCAGGGTCAATAACCATCAGCATCCATAGCGGCAGCAAAAACAACGAGATTAAAATGCCGGCAAAGCGGACCCAACGCAGGTAAGTCCCCATAAACGCAGTCTGTCTGTTCTCTTCTGCATGCTCACACAGGTCAAAGAAGGTTGTAGGCAAAATCATCACACTAGGCGAAGTATCGACAAATATGACGACCCTGCCTTCAAGCAGATGAGATGCCGTAACATCGGGCCGCTCCGAGTAGCGTACCAGAGGAAAGGGATTCCATCCCTTGTTGATGATCGCTTCCTCCAGCTGTTTATCCGCCGCAGGTATGCCGTCGATATCCACTCGCTTGATTTTTTCCCGAACCGAATCCACCTGTACTTTATCCACAATATCATCGATGTACACCACGCAAACATCCGTTTGAGTTCTCCGGCCCACCTGCATGATCTCGAACTTCAATCCAGGGTCGCGAATCCGGCGTCGTACCAATGTCACATTGGTCAGAAGCGTTTCGGTAAAGCCATCCCGTGACCCCCGAACAACTCGTTCGAGAGAGGGCTCTTCGGGTGAACGTACCGGATAACTCCGTGTATCCATCACTAATACGGAGCGGTCCCCTTCAACAAACAAAGCGCTCATGCCCGTGAGAACCTTGTTGATGACTGCACTCATTTTATCGACTCTCTCTACCTGGATATGTGGGATGTAACAATCAAAATAAGCCTTGAGCGCATGTCCTGATACTTGATCCGGGGTAAGGTAGGTCAGCCTTTTTAACACTTCCAGCAAAATGCCGTCTTTTGCAAATCCCGTCAGCATCAGCAATCCAACATTTTTGCCTCCCATGACCATCTCCCTCATATTGACGTCAAAGGACTCCCCAAGGCCCAAAACCTGCTTCAATGTATACTTGTTCTCACTCATGCGGGAGGAAATATCATCACTGTCCTGCCAGTATTGCACCGATTCTTCAACACTATCGGACATTTCATCCTGTTTCTTTTTTTCGTACGCCCTGCGCTCCTCTTCCTTTTGAATGTCATAAGGCGTTTTGTTCATTAGCTCTTCGGGTACTTCCTCACCTGGACCATGTCCGGCATTGTCAGACCTTACATCCATTTTCCTTCCTCCTTCGGCTCCTTGACCTAACGTTGGTAAACAAAAAAGTCAAACAAGGAACCTGTCATTTTGCCCAAAATCATGGCCAGCAGCAGTCCAAACAAATACGATTTCATGCCCAGACGTTTGGCAAGTACAGGCAGCACATTCAGCACCTCGGTCAGTGCCGCGGCAAGCAGGCCAATAAACACACCGCAAAACAATCCGATGATCGGGCTCAGGATTAGTATTCCATGTACCTTCCAATGCCAGAAATCAGCGATGGTTCCGACGAGCGACCCTCCAATTAATGCTCCTTCATACCAATGCGTCTTGTCATAAGATCGGGTTAGCTGTGCCAATCTGGGGATCATATCGAGCACGAGTATGAGGGCAATCACGCCACTTCCTACGGCAACGCCTCCTGCAATCCCAAGTACGATGCTGATTGCTCCGTTAAGAACGCTCATCGGCATTCATCTCCCCGCGTTCCTGCTCATGCATTCGTTCGGTTTCTTCAATGACGACAAACTTGTCTACATTTTGCTGATATAAAAACATTTCCACTTCAAGTGGAGTAGGTTCTTCATTCCACTTTTTCTTGAATAAATGATTAAAGAATACGGCCATACCAAACCCGATTCCGATGGAGTATGCCACCTGAAACAAATAAGGATGCTCGTCCCTGCGTCCCGTAATCATCTCAACGATTCGAATCTGAACTTCCTGCATGTTCACATCTGCATGGAAATTCATGATGGTCAGTGCCGATCCAAAAAACAACAGCAGCCAGACCAGGATGAACAGGGATTTGGAAGGTTTTCCACTTCCCGCAATGACCTCCACCAGCGTATGCCCCGAACCAATCAGTTCGACAGTAACCTCCGGGAACATGCGCCGTATTTGAGGGATGATCTGCAAGATGTCAATCAGGATCAGATTGCCGTCCTCCGGTCCGGGGCGCAGCAGTTCAAGCTCAAGCAGCCTTCGTTCCCCGTCTTCCGGAGAGGTTAACACGTGAGCGATATCGCCAAGTTTGACGCCTCTGCCCCTCTGGATGCGGATACGGCTGCGCAGACGAATGTAGACCGTTGGAGTGGGTGTCAGAGACATCCGAAACACTCCTTTACTGCGTAATTTAGGTTAGTATTTGAAGAATGTGCAAATTTATTACATTCGTGTTGGAAAAAGGTTCGGGGAACCTGCGGACGCTCCGGGATGGATCGGTCACTGGCCGCTGTTCTTCGAATGTTATTGAGAAAATTACACGCGGGCTCTTCGGCGGGAGACCTACCTTCGATCGCTGTTGTCTCCAAATTTCCCTTATTGAATCTCTGTTGTAGAAGTTCGGAAACAAACGCGAACGCTTCGCTCCTTTAACCGATTCCATCCCTCCGCTGCACGTGTCCCCGCTTTCCAAAAGACCGAAAAAATATGGGGAGGGGGTAGTCGAGAGGGAAACCGGTTATGTTGATCAACACTTAACAGGTAGCCTATTCAGAACAAAAAAAGCCGCCATGTGGCGACTTAACTTGATAACCTGGCACAAATACTGTTAATCGATTCGTTCCTCTTATTTCTTCTCCGCGACCTCTCTTCTGAATCGTAAAGGCGTCTTCTTCACGTTTTTCCGAAACTGGTTAATGTAATAGCTCGTGCTGTTGAAACCGACCTCATACGCGATCTCGGTAATGCTGCGGTCGGAGAGCCGCAGAAGTTCGATGCTTTTTTGGATGCGGTAATCCATGACATATTGCATGGGTGTGGTTCGCAGTATTTGCTTAAAATAGCGACATGTCTCCGATCGACTTAACTGCCCCGTCCTCGCAATATCCTCTAACCTGACAGGATCGGCGTAGTTCAGATGAATCCACTGCAGCATATCCTTCATTCTTCTGCTTTTGTTCATCTCGGATACATCATGCTCCAACACATATCCGTTCTTAATGAGAAGCGTCCACAAGCTTAGCAGCGTTGAAGCAACATTCAATTCATAATAGGGAGCTTGACTCACAAGCTCCTTTCTAATTAGCCTGATGGCATCCAAAATCTGCGCCCCCCAGGTAAGGACTCCATCTATATAGAGAAAAGGCAAATTGGTAGCCGTCATATAAGGGTGCACGTACTTTAGGTACAGATCTGATGGCGCTACAAGCTGCGGAGTCAGATTCAGACAGAGATATATGCAGTTATCATTCCCTCCGTTATCTTGCGCCATATGCATGACTCCACTGTTAATAAAAATCCCATCGCCTTTGGGTACACTAATTTTCTGGTCGTTGATATGGAACAACGCTGTACCCTGGAGAACCGCAACAAACTGCAATTCATCATGCCAGTGTAGGGGGATGTGTCCATGTACATTCTGCTTAATGGTTGTTTCATAACAGGCCACAGATAAGGTATCGGTCCGGTGCTCCGTCATTTCCTTCAGATTCTGATCAATGGTAAATCCAGTCTTTTGCAAAGGCCTCATCTCAATATATTTATATTTTTGTGTGTGATATTGATATTAATATATCGTATTTCTCCTTAATATAGCACTATTCTTATATTTAAGGTGAGGCGATCAAGAGTGACAACTTCTGCAAGTTCCAAGCTATCAGGTATCCTGCTCGTTCTAACAGGAGCCATCTGCTGGGGGATCGGAGGAACCGTATCCCAAAAACTGTTTCAATTGAATGGAATTGAAGTCAATTGGTATGTAACCGTTCGATTGCTGAGCGCAGGCTTTCTACTTCTGGTTATTCAATCCTGTACACAGGGTAGGTCTCAGATTATCGATGTATGGAGAAGTAAGAAGACAGCAGTACAACTGATCATATTTGGATTAGTAGGTATGCTAGCCGTACAGTATACGTATATGGCATCCATTAAACACGGCAACTCCGCGGTTGCCACTCTCCTTCAGTACCTTTCCCCCATCATGATCATGATCTACATCGCGCTGCGGAAGCAGTCTTTACTAACACGCAAGGACCTTGCATGCGGCATCCTCGCTCTCGTGGGCTGTTTTCTACTGCTGACGAATGGTTCGGTTACACAGTTATCCGTCTCCTGGCATGCGGTGATATGGGGGTTATTATCCGGGGTATCCGCTGCATTTTATACGCTTTATGCAGTACAGCTGGTTAAAAAATTCGATTCACTTGTTGTCGTTGGCTGGGCCATGATCATTGGTGGTTTGGGACTTAGTTTGATCCATCCGCCATGGAAAGCGGACTTTGCCAGTATCTCGACGGAAACGTACGGGTATTTGATATTTACGATCATCTTTGGCACAATGATTGCTTTTTGGTTCTACATTGCGAGTTTAAAAAGTCTTACACCAAATGAGACCAGCCTGCTCGGAAGCGCTGAGCCTCTGGCTGCCGTTGGAACAACCGTCGTATGGCTCCATGAACCCTTTGGTTTCTATCAATGGATGGGCACTGCATGTATTATCGGGATGATTCTTATCATGCAATTCAATCGTTCAGGATCCTGTAGACGGATGAACGACAAACAACCTCCATCGCTTAGTTAGCGCGATAAAAGGTTGTTAGTTGTCGTATATTGGCGATTCTACACCCATGTTGGATTCTGTAATCCAGAATCTACTGCGCGATTTGATCGCGAATGGATTGAAGTATTTTTTTCTCCAGCCGGGAAACTTGAACTTGAGAAATTCCCAGCCTTGTAGCGACCTCCGACTGCGTCTGATCCCGGTAATACCGAAGATATACGATCAGTCGTTCCCGCTCACTAAGGCCGCCGATCGCTTCATTCAAAGCCAGCTTGTCAAACCAGCGTTCCTGGGACTCGTCGGCGATCTGATCCATCAATGTAATCGGATCCCCGTCGTTCTCAAACACGGTCTCATGGATAGACGTCGGCGGTTTGTTCGCTTCCTGGGCAAAGACAACCTCCTCTGGGGTCACCCCCAGCTGTTCAGCCACTTCCTTGATCGTTGGCAGACGGTCAAGGTGTTTGGACAGCTCGTCCCTTTTTTTGCGGACTTTATTCGCCATCTCCTTCAAAGAACGACTAACCTTGAGGGTTCCGTCATCCCGCAGGAAACGTTGAATCTCACCGATGATCATCGGTACCGCATAAGTAGAGAACTTCACATCGTAACTCAGGTCGAATTTGTCCACCGATTTGAGCAGGCCGATACAACCAATCTGGAACAGATCCTCCGGTTCATATCCCCTGTTCATAAAGCGCTGAACGACAGACCAGACAAGTCTGATGTTGCAGTTCACTAGCGTATCCCGCGCGACATGGTCACCCGACTGACTGAGCGCAATCAGCCGTTTGACCTCGGCATCGTCCAAATAGGTCTGTGAAGACTGTTTCACTTCAGCATCCATTAGACCAACCCCTAATTATACATTGCTTTCTTGGATTCAATCCTCTTCTTCATCTTGATGGAGGTGCCTCTGCCGGGCTCGCTGCTGACTTCGAATTCATCCATGAAGTTTTCCATAATGGTGAAGCCCATGCCCGATCGCTCAAGTTCGGGTTTGGACGTATATAGCGGCTGTTTGGCCAGTTCCAGATCTTCGATTCCTTCTCCGCGATCTTCCACAATGATCGTAATCATGTCTTCGCGAATTTGCGCCTGAATGGACACGACACCCTCGGGATTGTTGTTATACCCGTGGATGATACTATTCGTCACCGCTTCCGAGACAACGGTCTTCAGATCGCTGAGCTCGTCCATCGTGGGATCAAGCTGGGAGATAAACGCCGCGACAGTCACCCGTGCGAACGATTCGTTCTCCGACTTGGCCGCAAATTGCAGATTCATGAAATTTGTTCCCGTTCCTTCATTCATGAGACGACCTCCAGACCCGAGAGAGCTGTTCCCTCATTTTCGTAAATCGGCATGATCTTGAACAAACCCGACATTTCCAGCAAACGATAGACCGGCGGATTAACATCACATACAACCATCTTGCCGCCTTTATTTTTAATGAGTTTGTATCTGCCCAAAATGACACCGAGACCTGAACTATCCATGAATTGAAGATCTTTCAGGCTAAGCACCAGATGTTCGCACTGCCTGCGCTGGATGGCCTCATCCATTTGCATTCGTACCATATCGGCTGTATGGTGATCCAGCTCCCCGGATAATCGCACAATCAGAATCCCGCGGTGATGCTCCATTTCCACATGCAAGTTCACGTTTGCTCACTCTCCTCCCAGTCTTGAACAAGGATTTCTACGTTTCCGAAGGCTTTTCCTGCCCCCCGACAAAACTAGAAGAAAACCCCTATTTAACTACAAAATACGTTCAAGGAATGTATGCAGAACGCGCAAATCAGCGCTTAATCAAACAGGTTGGATGTCGTCCGTTTGAACAGTTTCCACCAGCCAGCCTTATTCACATCCTGAGGAGCCTGGATATCGAACTCCTTGATAACCTCGTTCCCTTGATAAACGACAAGCTTACCTACGCTTTGACCAGCCTTGACGGGTGCTTTCACTTCTTTTGCCATTAACAGCTCATGACGAAACTCATCGGATTTGGCGCCTTTACGCATCAGTACACTATAATTTTGCGTAGCCGTCAGCGGCAACTCAGCAACTTCCCCTTTTTCAATTTTCAGACTGCCGAGCTGATCCCCTGCTTTGTACAAAGGCTTCATTGTGTATTGTCCAAATGCATAGTCAAACATCGAAGACACTTCAGCATTCCGCGTTTTCGTATTCGGTTCACCCAGCACCACAGCAACCGTACGCAGCCCGTCCTTCATAGCCGTAGCGGACAAGCAGAATTTTGCTTCAGACGTATATCCCGTTTTCAAACCGTCTGCGCCTGAGTAGAAGCGAACCAGTTTATTCGTGTTCACCAGCCAGAAAGGTTTTTCCGTATCTTTACGAAGGTAGTCCTGGTATGCTCCCGTATATTTCGTAATGCCTGAATGCTTCAGCAATTCACGACTCATCAGCGCAATGTCATGTGCGGAGGAATAATGATTCTCTACAGGCAGTCCATTACAGTTGGCAAAATGAGTATCTTTCATGCCCAGCTCTTTGGCCCGTTCATTCATCAGCTGCACAAAAGCCTCTTCCGATCCGGCTATTTTCTCTGCCATCGCAACAGATGCATCATTACCTGAGGCCATGGCGATTCCTTTTAACATATCATCCACAGTCATCTCTTCACCAGGTTCGAGGAAAATCTGTGAGCCGCCCATGGATGCCGCATATTCACTCGTTCTCACCTTATCCGTCAGCTTCAGCTTGCCGGAATCAATGGCTTCGATCGTTAGCAGCATGGTCATAATCTTCGTAATGCTCGCCGGTGGCAGCTGATCATGACTGTTTTTCTCAAAAATAACCGTCCCCGTATCTGCATCCATTAAAATGGCAGAACGCGCTGACGGGGCAAGATCTGTCCCCCCTGCCGTTTTGGGTGCTTCTTCAGCCAGCGCTGTTGATGCCATAAGGGGTAGCAAAATACATAGGGTCATGAACGATGCCATTATTCGTTTCTTCACTAGGGTTAACCTCCTCAAATGACTTGCTTTCTGCATGCTCCATGCATGTACTGCTAATCATTGTCGGCGCGTTTGCAGTAAATTATTCCATCCCATGAATGATTTCCCGAACTTTTTCTTTTATCGAACCCATGTACAAAAAAACGTGCCCCCATGTTGAAAGGAGAACACGTTCATTATCGGACTAAATTAGCGAAAGGCGGGACTCATCCTCCTAAATCCCATGAATAGATATTCCAGAAGATAAGAAACGAAGTTAATACGACAGATAACCGGATGTTCCACTTTGTCGGAGAGGTATAGGTTTGATAAATCATAATCAAAACGATAATTATACTGGCGGCCAAAAACGCAATATTCGTTTTAAAAAAGAATAGCAGTAACAACACTCCAATGTGGACTATTCCTATGACACGGTCAAGATTCATATCAGACCTCCTTACAATGAGGTGTAAATAGCTACAATGAATGAATTCCCTTTTTACAGATAAGTTCCATGTTACCCTCTAATTATTTTCGAAATTCCACTTTTTTGTTATAAAAACAAAAAAAGACAACCTCACGAATGGTCCCGAAGGAACACAAAAGGTTGTCTTACTGAAGTTTAGAATTTACATTTGCGGAATGACGGCCAGAACAAGCGCAAGGAACGATTCACGAACACGCTCTGTCGTTTCCATGACTTCATCATGGGACAACGGCTGATCGAGAATTCCGGCTGCCATATTACTGATGCAGGAAATGCCGAGCACTTCCAGACCCGCATGACGTGCCACGATCACCTCGGATACGGTAGACATGCCGACCGCGTCCGCACCGAGTGTACGCAGCATCACGATCTCAGCAGGTGTCTCATAGTTGGGACCCAGCAAGCCAGCGTATACGCCTTCACGCACGTTAAAACCTTGTGAAGCTGCTGTGTCCTTCGCCAGCGCGCGCAGACGGCGGCTGTAGGCTTCAGACAGGTCAGGGAAGCGCACGCCCATAGCCGGGTCATTAGGCCCGATCAACGGATTTTTGCCCGTCATGTTCAAGTGATCCGAGATCAGCATCAGATCCCCTGGCTCGTACGAAGTGTTCACACCGCCAGCGGCGTTTGTTACGAGCAGTGAAGATACGCCCAGCTCTTTCATGACACGTACAGGGAATGCTGTAAGCTCAGGACCATATCCTTCGTACATGTGGAAACGGCCTTTCATCATAACGACCGGACGCCCTTTAATTGTTCCGACCAGCAGTTCTCCTTCATGCCCCTCTACAGTGGAGACCGGGAAGTGAGGGATATCCTGATAGGCAATGCTTACGCCATCTTCAATAAGGTCGGCCAAAATGCCAAGACCGGAACCCAAAATCAAACCGACTTCCGGCTTGATGGAGCTTTTGCTTTGAATGTAAGATGCAGCTTCCTGAATCATCTGTTGCGTTAATGCTGTCATTTCGATGTTCCCCCTTGAGTTGAAACTTCCGTCTGTGTCAGCTAGATGCATCATTCAGGAATTTTTTCTCCCGACTGATGCATTCGCTTATGTATAACGGCGTTTAAATGTGTACAGTTTATTTTATCCTAAATCAGCTAGATGTTCCGCATCTTTTATTGAAATTTTATCGTTAAAATCCAACTATTTTGCTCGCGGATGATGCGTTTCATAGATTTCTTTCATCGTTTTGCGGCCATGTTGCCCATATTGTTGTCCCGGCTGCTCCACATGGCCCAGCATATCCTGCACCGCCCTTGTATCTGCCCCGCTTGCTATCAGATGGGCAGCAAAGGAATGCCGCAGCGTATGCGGCGTGATCTCTTCTGAAATCCCAGCATCCACTGCCGCTTTTTTGAGCAGCTTCCAGAAGCCCTGGCGGGTTAAACGTCTTCCGGACACATTGACGAACAGTGCCTGCTCGTCCGAGTCGGTTTTGAGCAGATGGTTACGAAAATCGTTAACATACACACTTGCCCAATGTGCTGCTGGTGCACCAATCGGCAGAATCCGTTCTTTGCCGGCACCTCCGCAGCGAATAAACCGCATACCGGGTTGAACATCCCGTATATCCAGTGCAATCAATTCCGAAACCCGAATTCCGGTAGCATACAGAAGCTCAAGCATGGCACGATCACGCACCCCTTGGGCAGAGTGAGTATCGGGCGAGGCCAGAAGGAGTTCAATCTCATTCACGGTTAACACCTGTGGCGGCGTTTTGTCAGCTTTCGGAGCCTCGACATCAAACGTTGGGTCCTGCAGAATCTCGCCTCGGCGCATTAAAAAATGAAAGTAAGAACGCAAGGATACAACGCTGCGAGCAATGGTCGCATTGGCACGCCCCGCCTGCTTAAGTTTGCCGATAAACAAGATAACATGCGTACGACGCACCTGCGCTGCATCACGGATACCATATTCCTTGTCTGCAAATTCGATGAACTTGTCCACGTCCCGAAGATACGACTCCAGCGTGCTGCTTGACATCCCTTTATCTTCTTCCAAGTATAAGGCATAGGCGTGTATCGTCTGTCTCATGCACAACGCTCCTCATCTGTCAGAATTGCCGAACTGGCAACCTGCTTCCGTATTTGCATCCCTGGCTGTCCGGGCTACTCCCCATACCAATAAAACAAACGGAGTCTCTCCGCCAGCGTAAGACGTGCTTCTCCATTGCCTGGCCAATCCGTCTCCTGAAATACTTTAACCGCATTTCCTGTTGGCATCTGATACTGATCCACTGGTGAGATCCAGCCGTTGAACAAATCCAGAACATGATAGAACAGATAAACCAATCCTGCAAATAATATAATAAATCGTATAAAACGAAGCCCTCGCCGCAGTGAAATAATCATGGGTTGTCCCCCTCCTGGTTTGAATCCGATTCATCTAGAATCAGGGTATGACGACAAACGCAGAAATATGACATTAGGGATAACCTCACATCACGTGCTGGACCAAAAAAGCTCTCCCGTCAAAACCGCCGGTGAGAGCTTGAAGATATGCTATGTTATTCTTCATCTTTGGGCTTCTGGTCATTTTTAGCTTTGCAACGGTAACAAATCCCATGAAAATCCAGTCGGTGATCTACTACCGAAAAGTTAAATTCCCGCTCCAGACGCTCTTCAAGCGGTCCAAGCCAGTCTTCACGTATTTCATCCATACTTCCGCATTGAACGCAGATTAAGTGATGATGGTGATGCTTGGATGTATCTCCGCGCAGATCATAACGCGCTACACCGTCGCCGAAGTTGATTTTCTCTACAACATGCAGCTCACTCAGCAGTTCGAGGGTACGGTACACGGTTGCCAGACCGATTTCGGGAGCTTTCTCTTTAACGAGCATGAATACGTCTTCCGCGCTTAGATGATCTTCTTCATTCTCAAGAAGTACTCTTACGGTGGCTTCCCGCTGGGGCGTTAATTTATAACCTTGGGACTGTAGTTGCTGCTTAATTTTATCGATCCGTGCTTCCATTTTCTCCCTCCCCCTAGGAAATCACTGCACACTGCAACTTAACCCACTTCTTTCATTATAGGGGGAGTGCGTAATTAAAGTCAACATTTTACACTATCCAGTTGGCGCTACGCCGGCAGCAGCATTGGCGTGACCCAGCGCATCATGGCGGGTGTTACCCAGGTTTCAAAAGAAGCGACGCCTAACAGCAGTCCAGCCATAACCAAAGTCAGCAGCACATAAGAGGCAAACGGTCTTTGTCCACCTGGAGCCCGCTGCATGAGAACGCGATTCCGAATGATATATAAGGAAAAGGTCATGGCCGACACACTGCAGATCAGTAATACCGGAATGACGAACAGATTATGCGGCGCGACAGATACCAGGGCAAACAGCAGCCCTTTCCAGGAATACTGTCCGACGAGATATCCAACGGTAAATCCGATCAGCACTCCTTTTAGAAAATCCAAAACTAATATACCCGGCAATCCGATAACGGATAGGCCCAGAATCCAGATGAGTCCAACCCATTTCAGATGAAGTATCGCTATATCCCAATAAGTTCCGGATTCAACGATCTGCCCGCTATGCTGGACTGTCATGAAAAAATTGCCCAGATAGCCCTCCAGATCCTGACGTTGTTCAAGAGACAGGGCATTAACCATCAAGGCACCAAAAATGACACCGACCAGAAACAAGACAGCTACAAATACATATAACGAGGTTTGACCTTTGAACGTGAAGTAGGAAGAACGCATACAGGTACGGGTCCCCTTTCCGGTTATCATGCTGCAGGATCTCTAAGAAATCCACACAGTCATTCTATGAACCGGAGTTCGTAGGTATGACTCCTTGTCCAGATACGTCCTATACTTCCTGTCTGCCAGTATTAGTCCATTTCTTTTCCAGCGACCTTGCCATAGGTTCCCCCGCCTCCAGATGACAACTCCAGTCGACCGTTTCGCGCAGCAACGATAAGACTAGCCAGAACGGGTCCAACAACACTTGCAAGCTCTTCTTCACTTGTACGATGAAGCACATTCATTTCCGTACCAAAGTGTTCCAGCAGCTGACGCAGCTTTGCTTTGCCCAAGCCTGGGATAAACTCAAGCGGCACCTGATAGTGATAGGGTGGCCTGAATTCAGGAACGTGAGGGCTCTCCCGATCTGCTATGGCCAGTATACGGTCCAGGACGCCCTGCACCAGCTTCATACTGCCACAATAGGGACAACGTTCCGCTGACATTGCCTGTTCATCCATGATGCTGCCACAGGCTGCGCAGTACGTGCGATGGTATTTGCCAAGCCTCGGATTCAAGCCGTAATTGGCCTTGATTTTTCTACCTTCCTCACCTTTCAGTGCCATGCTGAATTCGTCAAAAGAAGGATGAGCTATGTGCAGCTCATTATATTCCCTTCCGATTTTGCCAAGGGAATGCGCATCCGAGTTGGTTAGAAAAGGGAGCCGGTCAAGCTCCTGAATGTAGCTTGCCATGGATGAATCCGAGCTTAATCCCAGCTCCACGGCATCGATCAGGCTTGTATCCAGCACATCCGCCATACGCGGAGCTGTGCTGCCATAGATGCCTTTGTGAGGTGTGAAGGCATGTGCAGGGACGATGAGTCCTCCACGGGCCTTAATCTCGCCCTGCATTTCAAGGGAAGAGACATATACACGTTGTGAGCTGAGATTCACATTTTTCATATAACGTTTCATCCACTCCGTGAATGACTTCATCGTTTTCAAATCACGGAAGTAGGCAAGCATGTGATATTCCCGCATCTCCGGTTCGCGCAATTCGAGTTCAGTCCCGAGCAGAATCGTGGTGTCCTGGTAAGAAATGCCTCCATCCTCCAGTTCGGTCATCGTGCCATTCTCGAGCAACTGCTCGATATCCATCTGCACCACCGGTGAATGGCAGTCTATAACACCAAGCAAGTGAATTCCTTTTCGCTCTGAAGCTTCACGAGCAATATTCTCGAAAGTCAGGTCCCGGCTGCCGCTGATTTTAACGGCTTCACCACGGGACGTACGCCCAATATGGATATGCAGGTCTGCGTAACAAGAATCCCACGTGTTAGACGTTGTCTGCTGATCTGCCATCGTTAAAACCGCCCTGTCGTTCTGTACAGATCCCATGCGTACACAGCCATCATCGTTTTCGCATCACTGATCCGGTTCTGATCCATGAGCTGATACGCTTCCTCAAGCGTGATTTCAGATACTTCCAGAAATTCATCTTCATCCAGCGCCATGTCTCCGGCTTCCAGTTCCTCGGCGATGTACAAGTGAATGATCTCGTCCGCGAAGCCTGGTGACGTATAGAACGAACGCAGATGACGCAGCGACTTGGCTGCATAGCCGGTTTCTTCCCGTAATTCACGTGCAGCCGCAACCTCGGGCTCTTCTCCCGGATCGAGTTTACCTGCAGGTATCTCCACTTCGGTACGCCCCATCGCCTGACGATACTGATCAACTACCAGCATACGGTCTCCGTTCAAAGCAAGTACAGCTACCGCTCCAGGGTGACGGATGATCTCACGTGTTGCCGTCTGTCCATTAGGCAGCTTCACGGTATCGACCTGGAGAGAAATGACTTTCCCTTCGAAGATGGGCTGCGTAGAGACCGTTACTTCATCCAGCTTGGGATTAGACGGGTGTTCAGATCCAGTTTGGTTGGTTGGATTCATATATGATCAACTCCACTTTTTGAGATTTTATACACACGATACGTATAATCCCCAACTTTTTGGCATATCGTGAGCCTATAGCATATTCGAAAAATATAAAACAAAATCAGGGGGATATCCAATGAACAGTTATGTGACGCCGCAATCGGTACATGTGGTCGGACAAGCAAGGCAAGTCCAGCTTATACTCAAACAATGGCTGCGAGAATGGGGTCCTGATGCTAAACTAAGTGAATTGATTGCGGGACGAAAGTAATCCGTATTGGCTTCCCCTTCTCCCATGAAATATAACATGAATTCACAAAAAGTCCGAATCCGATGCTAACCGGGTTCGGACTTTTGCCAAGAGAGGTACCTGCTACCAAGGAATTACCTCTATACTATTCTTACTTGGTGCCAGAAGCCGTTTCCTGAATGATGGCTACGACAACCTGGGACAGTTTAACGATATCTTCGGCACGGATTCGCTCTTTCGTTGTATGAATGTCTTCATAGCCTACCGCCAGATTGACCGTCGGAATATTGAAGCCGTTAAAGATGTTGGCATCACTCCCACCACCAGAAGCGAAAGTACTTGTTTCCAGACCCAGGCCGCGAATGGCACGCTGTGCGAGTTGGACAACCTCATGCTCATCATGGAACCCAAAGGCAGGATACAAAATTTCGCTGCGGAATTCAGCCGTCGCACCATATTTGCGGCAGGTTGTTTCCAGCGCTTCACGCATCTGTGCAATTTGCTTTTCCACTTTTTCCTGCACGATACTGCGTGCTTCCGCTTCAATTTGTACAAAATCACATACAACGTTCAGTGCAGATCCGCCTTGGAACTTGCCAATATTGGCCGTGGTCTCATCATCGATCCGTCCCAGTGTCATGGCTGCAATGGCTTTCGCCGCCACTTGGATGGCACTGATGCCGTCTTCGGGGTTAACCCCTGCATGTGCAGATTTTCCATAAATGTTCATCTGAATCTCGGCTCTCGCCGGAGCAGCCACACAAATTGTTCCTACTGCACCATTGGAATCCAGTGCATAACCGAATTCAGCCTCAATATCTTTTGGATTCATTGCACGGGCACCAACCAGGCCGGATTCTTCGCCGACGGTAATGACGAACTGAATTTTTCCGTGTGGAATCTTGTTCTCCTGGATAGCCCGGATCGCTTCCAGCAGGGCTGCAATGCCTGCCTTGTCATCTGCTCCGAGGATCGTTGTGCCATCGCTGCGGATCCAACCGTCTTCCCCAAGCTCGGGTTTGATTCCCTGTCCAGGAGTTACGGTATCCATGTGGCAGGTAAAAAAGATCGGCGCAGCCTCCGGTGCACCATCCGCTTCCCAGGTCACGACCAGGTTTCCTGCTCCATGTCCGGTCTTCTCCATCGTGTCGTCTTCATATATGCTGAGACCCAGCTGGGTAAACTGTTCTTTCAATAGGTTAGAGATGTTATGTTCATTCTTCGTTTCACTGTCGATCTGCACCAGTTCCATAAACTGATGTACGACACGATCCTGATTAATCATAGGACTTTCCTCCCTCTCGTGGATACGGTACAATACAATTAATATGCTTGTTTATTTTTCATTTGTTGAAAGGAGTTCTCTCTTCATGCAAAAAAAGAAATGGTTCAAAATCGTGATCTATCTCATGCTGATTGCCATGATTGGGTCTACCCTTTTCATCGCTCTTGAACCTCTACTATTCGGATAGAATCTGAAGCCTTTGACTGTCTGAACTAGGGACGGACAATGGCTTCTTTTTCGGTTGTCCAGGTCATCTCATATGGAAAAATGCGTCCGAAGTATGGGACAATCTGCTGGGCAACTTGCTCTACGGTGTAGTTTCTGTCGGTGATGTCCTCCAGAGAGGTTACGCCGTACTGCTCTATGCCGCAAGGGATAATTCCCTGAAACCCTTCATGCTGAATGCCTGAAGTAATGTTAAACGCAAAGCCATGACTCGTCACGAATCCGCGCCGGTGTTTACAGCGGTTGAATTTCACCCCGATGGCAGCGATTTTCATATCTCCGATCCACACACCGGTGTATGCCTCTTTCCGGCCCGCCTCAATCCCCTCATCCGCCAGATAATCAATGATGACCTGTTCCAGACTGCGCAAATACCCATGTAAATCGAGAGCTTCATCACGGCCCAGTACCAAAAGTGGATAACCAACAAGCTGGCCTGGACCATGATAAGTAATATCACCGCCACGATCAATTTGAAACAAGGTAATTCCCTTTGCCTCCAGCTCGTCCTTGCTGAGAAGCAGATGCTCCGGATGATTCTGAGATCCGATTGTATAGGTGGGAGGATGCTGCAGCAGAAGCATCTGCTCAACTCCCTCACCTTCGTCCAGCTGCTGTACAATTGCTTTTTGGCGGTTCCAAGCCTGTTCATAATCAAGCATCGGTATGTATGTAACATCCAGCGGCTTGTTCATGATTCCCCCACACCCTTCTGCTTCATTGTCCATAATCATATCTGAGCGTTTAACCGCAGACAGCGGGAAAAGTGCACGGCCTCCGGCACATACACTTTCCCTTGAGATCCTATTTCATTAATACACCTTTGTTTCCATATTATAACCTTCAAGATTTTCTTTGACCCGCTGCAAGAACCGGCCGCAGATGACCCCATCCAGAATACGATGATCCAGAGACAGACACAGGTTAGCCATCGAACGAACCGCAATCATGTCGTTAATGACTACAGGCTTTTTCACGATAGACTCAAACGTGAGGATTGCAGCTTGTGGATAGTTAATAATCGGTTGCGAAAGGATGGAACCAAAGGATCCGGTATTGTTGACCGTAAACGTACCGCCTTGCATATGATCCAGCTTCAGGGTGCCTTCACGGGTTTTGCGGGCCAAATCTTCGATTTCACGGGCCAGACCCGCGATATTACGCTGATCGGCATGCTTGATCACAGGTGTCAGTACAGAGTCCTCCGTACCTACTGCCATAGACAAGTTAATATCACGTTTAACGATAATTTTGTCGACAGCCCAAACCGAGTTCATGATCGGATAATCCTTAATCGCATTGACAACACCCTTCATCATGAAGGAGAGGTACGTCAGATTAATGCCTTCCTTACGCTTGAACTCATCCTTGAGCTTATTGCGCAGCATGACCAGGTTGGTGACATCCACTTCAATCATGGTCCATGCGTGAGGAATCTCCGATACGCTTTGACGCATATTCCGGGCAATCGCATTACGTACAGGGGTAACATCGATAAAATATTCCGATCTTCCCTGGCCGCCACCTTCCACTTCAATCTGCGGGATTTTCGGTGATTCCGTCAAATGAATGCCTGAATGTCTCACTGGAACGCCTGCATCCGCCGCAGAAACTGCTTCTCTTGCGGAAATTCCCGTTTCTCCACCGCTTTTGTTCAAACCGCTAAACGGTGAAGCAGATGGACTAGCCTCAGAGAAAGTTTGTGTGGACGGTATTCCTGTTTGGCCTCCTTGAGCAATAACAGCAAGTACGTCCTTGCGTGTGATGCGTCCGCCTGCTCCTGTGCCTTGAATGCCCTGCAAGTTGAGACCATGCTCTGCTGCAAGTGACTGTACCGCAGGAGAGTACCGATTACGCATAGGCTGATTGGCATCATGACCTGCTGGAGTCACTGCTCCTTGCTGTACACTGTTCTGGTGGGATACTTGTGCCGCTTGCTCTGCCACTTGCTCATCATCCGCAGCTGCTACCTGCATACGGCAGATGGCTTCGCCAACAGCAATCGTGGTACCTTCTTCGACCAAAAGGTCACCCATGATTCCATCAACCGTCGACGGAATCTCTGCATTGACTTTATCGGTGATTACTTCACAGATTGGCTCGTATTGTTCAACCCGGTCGCCCGGTTTTTTTAACCATTTTCCAATGGTAGCCGAGACCAGCGATTCTGCCAGCTGCGGCATAATGACCTCGATCCATTTCATACGTTCAGCCATTTGTTATATCACTCCAAACTTTGCTTTTAACCTTTTTTTGAATAGATTGTCGAAACTTATGATCAACCGATTAATACTCCGCAAGTGTGCGCATGGCTTCCTTCGCTTTATCCTTGCTGAGCATGTAGAATTTCTCCAGTGTTGGACTGATCGGCATTGCAGGCACGTCCGGTCCACATAGGCGCTGAATGGGAGCATCCAGATCGAACAGGCACTCCTCGCTGATAATAGCCGCAACTTCGGCACCAACACCACCTGTTTTGTTGTCCTCGTGAACAATGAGCACCTTGCCTGTCTGACGAGCGGAAGCAATAATCGCTTCACGGTCCAGTGGCTGCAGCGTACGCAGATCCAAAACGTGGGAAGTAATGCCTTCTTCTCGCTCCAGCTCTTCCGCAGCCTGCATTACAAAATGCAGTGGCTGACTGTACCCGATAACCGTAATATCCGCACCTTCACGAAGCACGTTAGCTTTGCCGATCGGGACAATGTAATCATCCTCCGGTACGTCTTCTTTAATCAGCTTGTAACACTTCTTATTTTCGAAGAACAGTACCGGATCCGGATCACGAACGGCAGCTTTCAGCAAACCCTTGGCATCGTATGCCGAGTAGGGAGCAATGATTTTCAAACCAGGCGTCCCGAAGAAAATCGATTCCGGACATTGCGAATGATACAATCCTCCGAAAATCCCTCCGCCAATTGGCGCACGGATGACAATCGGACAGCTCCAGTCATTGTTGGAGCGATAGCGGATTTTGGCCGCTTCACTGATGATCTGGTTGGTTGCCGGCAGCATGAAGTCTGAATATTGCATCTCGGCAATCGGCTTCATACCGTACATGGCCGCCCCAATGGCTACCCCTGCAATGGCCGATTCGGACAAAGGCGTATCCATCACACGCATCTCGCCGAACTGCTCTTGCAAACCTTTGGTTGTGGTAAACACGCCGCCTTTCACACCGACGTCTTCACCCAGTACAAAGACATTCTCGTCTCGCTCCATCTCTTCTTTCATCGCAAGACGGATCGCATCAATATATTCCATAACCGCCATGATTACCGTCCCCCTTCTTCGCTGTCCGCATAAACGTGCGTCAGAGTGTCCTCAGGTTTTGGATATGGCGCGTTGTCTGCATATTCAGTCGCTTCTTTCATTTCCAGCGCGAGCTGGGAAGCCAGATCCGCATCCCGGGCTTCGTCCCAGATGCCGCAATCGATCAAATAGTTTTTCATCCGAAGGACGCCGTCCTTCTTCCAGTTCTCGTCAACCTCTTCCTTGGTCCGGTAAGCCAGATCATTGTCGGAAGTGGAGTGAGGAGACAAACGGTACATCATGGCTTCAATCAGGGTAGGGCCTTCACCGGCGATTGCACGGCGGCGCGCTTCTTTGACAGCAGCATATACTTCCAGCGCATCATTGCCGTCAACCCGTAGTCCAGGGAAGCCGTACCCCAGTGCGCGATCCGATATCTTGCCGCTAAGCTGCTTATGGACCGGAACCGAGATGGCGTACTGGTTATTCTCACACATAATAATAACAGGCAGCTTGTGAACTCCAGCGAAGTTAGCTCCTTCGTGGAAGTCTCCCTGGTTGCTTGAGCCTTCACCAAACGTAACAAAAGAAACAAATTCTTTTTTCTGCATTTTTGCTGCCAGTGCAAAACCTACGGCATGCGGTACTTGCGTAGTAACCGGGCTTGAGCCCGTAACAATTCGCAGCTTTTTATGACCAAAATGCCCCGGCATCTGACGGCCGCCGCTATTCGGATCTTCCGCTTTGGCGAACGCAGAGAGCATTAGCTCGCGAGGCGTCATGCCTACGGCCAATACGAAGCCGTAATCGCGGTAATAAGGTAAGTAATAATCGTGATCCCGGTCCAGTCCAAAAGCAGCGCCAACTTGCGCAGCTTCCTGACCTACACCGGATACGTGGAAGTTAATTTTGCCGGCCCGCTGCAAGAGCAAGCAACGTTCATCGAACTTGCGTGCAAGCAGCATGTATTTGTACATGTCCAATACTTCTCCATCGCTAAGTCCCAGCTGTTCATGCCGGTGGACCGCATCTGCAGTACCTTTTGAACTCATATGAGGTACCTCCTTTTAATCAGAGCCTTTGCCCGTCTTACAACCCGATCTTATAACCTGGTACTAAGACTTGGCTTAACCTTATTATAATCCCTTTTGCCCAAAAAAGGAAAGGACCTTTCTCATAAGTCTGTCCAGACTTACATTCCAATCGCCATTCCGTCTACGGCCAGCATGGCTTCACCCATAATTTCGGACAATGAAGGATGTGGATGGATCGTCTGGCCCACTTCCCATGGGGTCGCGTCCAGCATTTGTGCCAGCGAAGCCTCTGCAATCAGTTCCGTCACATGGGTACCAATCATATGTACACCCAATATATCATTCGTCTTGGCATCGGCGATTACCTTCACAAAACCGTCCCGGTTTCCATGAACCAACGATTTGCCAATCGCCTGAAACGGAAACTTGCCGGTCTTGACATCGAAGCCTTGCTCTTTCGCTTCACGCTCCGTGAAACCTATGCTTGCTGCTTCAGGACGAGTGTATACACACCGCGGAATGCGATGGGATTCGATCGCATGAACGGTTTCGCCTGCCAGGTGATTCACGGCCAGAATACCTTCATGACTCGCAGCGTGTGCAAGCTGTAATCCCCCAATACAATCCCCAATCGCATAAATATGTCCTTCACCGGTCTGCAGATGTTGGTTTACCGCGATGAATCCACGGTCCAGCTTGATATCCGTGTTTTCGAGTCCAATATTTTCGACATTAGCCTGACGGCCGACCGATATCAACATTTTGTCCGCGCTGAGCGTCTCCTGCTCATCGTTACTGATCTGAACATCAATTCGAACGCCTTCTTGACTAGCTTCATATGTCTCTGGCATGATTTTAGCCTTCGTCAGGAAGCGTACTCCACGCTTGCCAAGCAACCGCTGCATCTCCCTTGCCACGTCTTCGTCTTCCGCGGGTAATACATGATCGGCAGCCTCGACAACCGTTATGTCAACGCCGAAGTCATTCAGCATGGATGCCCATTCCAACCCAATGACGCCACCACCCACGATGATGAGCGATGTTGGCAATTCATCCATCCTCAGAGCTTCGTCGCTGCTCATGATGTATCGGCCATCCGGCTCCAGCCCCGGAAGTACACGCGGCCGTGACCCGGTAGCAATGATGAGATTGGTTGGCACAACCGTGTCCATCTCTCCATCTTCGAACTCCACAGCTACCGCTCCGCTTTGAGGTGAGAAAATGGATGGTCCGATTACACGACCTTTGGCGTATACGACCTGAATCTTATTTTTTTTCATCAGATATTGAACACCTTGATGCAGCTGCTCCACAATGGCATCCTTGCGTGCCTGTACCTTGGGAAATACAAGCGTTGCTCCAGCTGTTTCGATTCCGTATGATTCGCTCTCCTGAATCTCTGCATACACTTCGGCGCTTCTCAGCAGCGCCTTGCTAGGAATACATCCGCGATGCAAACAGGTACCTCCAAGCTTGTCCTTCTCGATAATGACAACCTGTTTACCCAGCTGGGCAGCACGAATCGCGGCAACGTAACCTCCGGTCCCTCCTCCGAGAATGGCAACATCACATGTAATTGGCATCTTTTATGTTCTCCTCTATCGATATGATTTCGTTATGAATGAAACGATGATGACTAGGATGATATCTCTATTGCATAACATTTCTATATTCCATTGTACTCCCCTTGGGCAGTCAACTCAAAGTTTGTCCCATGACACATGGACAGCGCGCAGAAACCAAGCTATGATGGAATCAGGCATGACCTGTAAGCGCAACCTTTATTTTACGTCGACATTTGGCAGAAGGGGTTAAATGGTGATGAATACTAGACTGGTCTTTGCACGGTTTTTGGCGATTTTGGTACTGGTTATTCCCGGACTGATGGCCATGAAAGGCTTTTTGATGATGAAAGACGCCCTTTTCCTATACTACGCTGAGCACGGGAATGATCAGATCTCACCAGGTTTTCAGTGGCTTTCCTTTGGAGGCGGGCTTCTCCTGTTTGCTGCAGGCATGAGCTTTCTGGGAGGCTGGATTTTATTCCGTGACCGGAAACGCAATTATGTGGGTCCCCGTTTCCGTTCCAAAAACATAACCGAACAGGCAGAGACACCCGGCAAGCCTTCATGAGTCCGGGCTTTTTTGCTGTTCCGCCTAGCTTTATCATTCAAGCAGGATCAGGTATAATGCTTATTTATTCACATTCCCATGGATATCTCTGCATCATTCGGAACGTGACTCGAAGAAATCATACGAAACATTGACATCAAAAAAAGACAGGATGATTTAACATGGTATCGTTTCTCATGACGCTTCAAAGATTGCTCAAGGGCATTTTCCACGCGTTCAAGGACCCCAAGTTTCTCGCGCTCTTCACCTTAACCATGGCCACGCTTCTCTCAGGAACACTGTTCTATACCCGAGTTGAAGGCCTTCACTGGATCGATGCGCTCTACTTCTGTGCGGTAACCCTGACCACAGTGGGTCATCCTGATTTTGTGCCTACCACCGGATTCAGCAAAGCATTTACCGTGATCTACATGTATGCTGGCATTGGTCTTACCTTTGCCATGATTGCCAGAATTACAGCAGGTATTCTATTTCCCCGCAAAATGCAGACAGAAGAGAACCCGGAGTAATCTCCGGGTTATTCGTATAATGCGTCCCTCAGCTTCGTTGACATACGGGACTCTTTGGAAGAAGATTTCAGAATGGTTCTGCGCAGGGTTAGATTGCTGGTCTGCAGCCGCTCTACTTCAGCAAACAGATCGGCAATCAGAGCCTCAACGCCTTCATCAAGAACTGCTTGTTCCTTTAAACGCTCATATCGCTGCTGCAATTCATTTATCGCTTCATTCACTTGTAAACACCTCTTTTCAAATACTACAGCTTCACAACTGCCGTTACCAACAGTGTAATAATCCATATAGTAACACAAAGCAGCTTGGATTAGTTCTAGCTCTGACCGGAGATTTTGTGGTACTCTGTAATGGTCGCTTTTTTTGTTGAATCCGTATGTGAGAGGAGTAGCAGCACCGTGCAAACAGGACGTATTACTGTAATTACTGGACCCATGTTCAGTGAAAAATCCGGTGAGCTCATTCGCCGTTGTCAGAAATTGATTCAATTTGGCCGTAAAAAGGTCGTTGCTTACAAACCAGCCGAAGATGATCGGTTTGCCCAGGACGAGATTGTCAGCCGAATCGGCTATCGTCTTCCTGCCCATTCCATTCCCCGGCAGTTGACTCCGGAATCCGTGGACATGATTCTTACTCAAACCAAAGATGCTGATGTGGTTGCCTTTGATGAAGTTCAATTTTTCAGCAGTGCCATTATGGATCTGGCCTCCGAGCTTGCCTATTGCGGTAAACACGTGATTGTGGATGGTCTAAATATGGACTACCGAGGCAAGGAATTCGGATATATCGGCGGTCTACTCGCTATGGCAGATGACATTGAGAAACTCTCCGCATTCTGTGCGGTTTGCGGAAGCCCTGATGCGGCCTTCACTCAACGTATTGTAAATGGAGAACCCGTTACCCTGGGCCCGGTTGTCATGATTGGCGATTCAGAAGCCTATGAACCACGCTGCCGCTGCTGTTTCATTCCTCCTCACAAAGTAGAATGCTAGTTCAGCACTTATTATACATTTGGCAGGTCCTTCGAAGCAGAACTCTGAGCCAGACCTGCCTATTCTTAAAAAGCCCTGAAGGGCTTTTTTGCGTAACAACTTCGATTTGCACGGCTTGGTACAATTTTATTACAAAAAAGCACCGCTTCTCAGCGATGCTCTAATTCGTAGCCTCCCCACTAGTCACGGGAAACAAAATATTTGTTGGTCATGTAGTAAGCGTCGCCGCGGGACGTTTCTACCATTCCTTTTTTGGCATCCAGAAATACAATCTCTTTACACTTCGTACAATACCATTTGGTCCGCTTATATGGAGACTCCGTTACATATGCCGTACCGCACTTGCAATCAATTTTCATCAATAGCTCGGTTGATTTATATGCACTGGACAAGCGTTCCAGATTATCCTGCTGTTGTGTGGGCATTATGGTCTGTTGATAATCGGATAAATGATTTTGAACTTTGAAATCTGCCACGAGGGCTGCATTCAATCCAAAGAACTCTTTCCCAATCTCGGTCACGAAGCGCTTCTCATTTCTGTAGCAATCCAGCCACTCAACAATCTGCTTATTAGACAGTGGAACCGTACCCTTGATACCGCTGTTTAAGGTGTAGGTCATGATGTATAAAGTATCGTCTTGTCTACCTGAGTACATTAGAATCCTCCTTCGAATACATTTGCTAATGTACTACAAAAATGCTCATAAATCAAAGCAATGTTATTTCCTGAGCACGATTCTTTCTATTAAATGGGGAACATTCCACGTTCATCCGCCAATAGCTTACAGGAACTGCATACACCTGCAACATTTCCCTGAGGAGCTGCATAATGAACGACCGATTTTACTTTTTTCTTGCAAATGGAGCAGTGGTGCCTCCTTTCTTTTTTGGGGGTGTAGTCCGATAGCTTCACTACGTTTTGTTTGCGTCTAAATCCGCGTAAGAAGCGCAGCCATTTCATCTCACTTTCACTCTTTCTCCAGACTAGATTGTAGCCATTCTTGGTAGTTCTCCGGTCAAATTGACTTGCCGGTATTATGTATACTCTTCCCGGTTGTGCACGTCTATCTCATAATCTATTCGACGTTTTAGAGCCTATTCCTGTCTTTAATCGGTACACATATCAAAAAAACCGACAAAAGCTATCCTCCCTACGGAGGGCCAAGGACAGCCATGTCAGTATTGATTCTTCACTTATAAAAGGTACCCAGCACTTCCAGCTCAGGTGAACGCTCAATCCGGAACGGATAGATGTATCCTTGATTGAATCTGGTAAACCTTCTGCTCCACAGATCCAGCCCGGAGGTGAATTGATAGGCCTGATATACAAATTTCGAGCAATAATTTCGTTCAATGCTTCGAAGATTGGTCTGCAATCGATAAAACTTAACTTGCTTGTAATGTTCATGCACCCACTCCGCCGCACGATGTCCAGCCTGGTTCAAACGTGAACGAAATACAATGAAGCGATCCCCTTCATAGAATCGGGTAAGATACCATTCCAGCGAATCCGCAAACACGGGTCCATACGGATGAACATGATACACTTTGCCGTCGAGGCCGATAATCCCCATGTGTCCTGCATAATAGGTTGACTCCGAACTTGGCGTATAAACAATATCTCCTGGCTTCAGCTTCATTTGACCAAGTTCTGCAACCGGAAGATCCTGCTGCAGCCGTTTGGCTGCAGATCGTTCACGCCTGCCTTCAACCAGCAATCGATGTAAAGCACCGGCAACAGCAAGATAGATCGCTGCGTATTTGATTCGTTTCTTTCCTTTGGTAACCCTGAGGACAGAGGAAATGAAACTCCGAAACAATTTAGACATACCTCACCCCGTATTCTCCACTCTGTCAGATTCATTCGTCTATTTAACATATTATAGTTTCCGCTGTGGAACTGATCAAACTGTCATGCGTTCTTAGCTGCCGCATGTTTCAGTGCCCCTTAACAGAATAACCCAAAATTCCGATATTATAATAAGTATGATAAAAAAATCATGCGACTTTCAAACCTAGGAGGAATCCCATATGCTATCCGTTTCATCATCAAACAGAAGCACTGGATCAAACCAGAGTAGCAGTAATACAGCTTCTAAAACGGACAAGATTATTCAGGATCTAATGAAACAAAAGGCAAGACTAAGCGAAGAAATGCAAACCGTAAGATCCAATGAAAAACTGGACACAAAAACGAAAATGCAGCGCATCCAAACCTTGTCCTCCAGTATTCAGGAAATCGACGCTCAAATTGCTCAAATCAAAGCAGAAGAGATTCAGGAAAAAACACGTCAAAAAGAGACTGATACACCCAAAACCTCTGAACCTCAACCTGAAGACACCGTCTCCCTTGGTTCTATAATCAAAAATAGCAATACATACGATCAATTGGGAAAACTGGTTGGATCCCGTGAGAAAATGCAAGGTTCTATCAATACCCTTGAAGGGGGCGTTCGATTTGATCGCACCTTATTAGACAGCAATCCTCATGGAGATAGCGGAAAGTCCGCAATGCTCGAAAATGCAGAGCATACCGTTTTTCAAATGAAGCGTGAAATGGTTCAGGAAGTTAAATCCCACATTAGAAGTACGGATATGAAAATAGGGGAATTACTCAAAGATATAAACGATACGGCTCCACGCAATGAACAGACTGCCGAGAAAACTTCTACCGAGGATGTGAAAGCGGAAAAAGACAATAAAGACCGTAAACCTGCGGATAACAACGAGGTTAAGGACAACGACAATCAATCTATTTTACCAGCAATTTTAAACCAGAATACATCGATTGACCTTTTAGTTTAATCATTTTAGAACACACAAACAAATAAAACCACAACCTTAATACCTAATATTCAATCAAGGTACACAAGGTTATGGTTTTTTATTTATTTTACTATTCTACAACACCCAGAGCTTTGTTTTTCTCTTTGAATCGGCTGTTATGAGAAGATACATAGGCCACTTTTTCCGCCTCAGGATCCATGTATAGTTTGGCGCTGTTAACTGCTAGGGCAGCATCCGTAAATGTTCCTGCAATCAGATATAGCTTGCTGCCATAATCCACAAAGTCGCCTGCTGCGAACACGCCCGGAATATTGGTTTGCAGCTTCTCTGTTGTGGTTACATGCCACTCTCCAAGATCCAATCCCCAGTCGCGGATCGGTCCAAAGTCACTCTTCATGCCGTGATTAACGATAATTGCATCGACTTCCAGTAGTTCACTTTCTCCTGTTTCCACATGGGATATAGTGACTTGTTCAATCACTTCGCCACTAACACTGTGCAGGGTATTCACAGCATATGGTGTACGAACATCCACAGAGGATTCTCTCATGCGAATTACATTCCGCTCCAGTCCGCCGAAGTGGTCGCGTCGATGTACAACCGTGACTTGTTCTGCCAGAGCTTCAAGCTCGTTGGCCCAGTCTACTGCTGAATCGCCTCCACCAGAGATAAGGACACGTTTGCCCCGGAAAGGTTCTAATTCCTGCACCGTGTAGTGCAGATTCGTTACCTCGTAACGGTCAGCTCCTTCAAGTTCCAGCTTCGCCATTTTATATATTCCGTAACCAATCGCCATGATGACGGTCCGAGTCCAATGTTTCTCACCTGTAGCAGAAGTCAGAATAATTGTACCGTCCGGCTGACGTTCAAAACCTTCAATCTGCTGTTCAAAGACAATCGTAGGATCAAATGTTCTCGCCTGTTCCTCCAGCTGTTTAATCAGATTTTCGCACAGAATCGGTGTTACACCACCCACGTCCCAGATCATCTTCTCTGGATAAAAGAGCATGCGACCGCCAAGTCTGTCCCTAGCTTCAATCAATTTGGTTTTCATATCCCGCATACCGCTATAAAAGGCCGAGTACATCCCGGCGGGACCTCCGCCGATAATGGTTACATCATATAGTTCCAACTGCTGATCCATATAAAAGTTACCTCCGTTAATTCGATACATAACATCGAGTATTTGATATCGATTCTCATTATCACTTAATCCCTAGTTTAATGGGAATCTTATCAAAATACAATGGATAAAAACAAAACAATTTTTATACAAAACAAAGATTATCCAAAAAGGGTTATTTTGCTTTTACTGTATCCAATAAATGTTCTACAACATAATCGAGCTGTTTATTGATGGAATATATATCCGAATAATAGAAGAAATCAAAGTCAATTTCAATTAAACGTCCTTCTTTTACCGCGGGTACGCTGCTCCATACCGGATTATCCGACAGATTGTCTGCTCCTTCATAGACAGAACGGAACACATAGTCCCCTAAATATTCGGGAAGAACTTCCATGGATACAGTTGAGCCTGCAGCTTCGGTTACCGTATCAATTTTTTGCTGAACCATATCTGGTGCTTTCATGCCCAAGTACTCATAAATCACCTGAGAACCTCGGCCATATTGCTTGCTTTCTGCAACGGACATCTCTTTCAGACCACCTTCGACGATGGAAACCGTTTTGTCCAGTATGCCTGCATCAGCAAGTTTTTGCTTGCCAATTTCAACTTTACTGTTCAGCTCTGTAATTAACTTCTCCGCTTCCTGCTCTTTGCCGAAAATATCTGCGATATTCCGAAGTCTTTCTTCAGTGGTCATTTTTTCGTATGGAATGTAAACAGTTGGTGCAATATCTTTTAATAGCGTATACGTTGCTTCCGAAGGAACAATAATCAGATCAGGGTCCAGATCAATGACAGCTTCCGCATTTGGTTCAAACCAGCTTCCCAGTGAATTAACACCTTCAAGTTCATTCTTGTAAGCTGCTCCATCAAATACTTCCGAGGTGCCGATCGGTTTAACACCGAGAGCAACAACATCTCCCTGAAGATAGAGCACAACAACTCGTTTAGGATTTGCCGGGACAACGACATCTCCTTTTACAGTAGAAATTGTGCGCGTTTCATTGTCTTGGTTCGATTGGCTGCCTGCTTCCGAGGATGAAGATCCCGTAGTACTGCTGGTATTAGAACTGGTACCCGTGCCTTCGCTGGCAGCTGGCGTTGTTCCTGATCCTGCACCACATGCGGCTAGCAGCATGGTCAGACTTAACAAAGCAATAAATATCATGTTGGAGCTGACTTTTCTTTTTTTCATTGATGTAGACCCTCCGTCTATATATTGATAATGATTCTCATAATCAATATATCTCCGCTTCGATCTCCCGCCAATGGACAATTCAGAGACTTGTAATGGACGATCCTCTGCCCATCCCTGCCCTCGTATCTCTCTCTGGTAATGAATCGGGGACAGACCCGTATGTTTTTTGAATATGCGACTGAAGTAGTAGACATCTGAATAACCGACTTCCGCTGCAATCTCACTTAAGGTTGCATCAGATTGAATGCGTAATTTTCGGGCCTCGGCCAGTCTGATTTGAATTAAATAGTCAATCGGGCTGGAACCTGTCTTTTGTTTGAATTGCATGGATAAATGACGGGAGCTGAAATTGAACTGTTCCGCAAGAATATCCAAGGTCATGTGCTCCCTATAATGAGCATGTATGTAACGAAGTACCTGCTTCACAGGGTCTGGACGAGCGGTACGAATTTCTTGCTCTGCCATTTGAAACATAAGTTCATGGACAAATTGATAAAATAGGCTTTTCACTTGAAGCTGACCCATAAGGTTTGCTTGAATCCAAGCCTTCTCCATCTCACTTAAATAACGCAGCAATACAAGCGGCCTGTCCGGTATAAACGTATATTGAAGAGCAAACGGTGCAAGTGAAGTTTGTTCCAATCGCCATATGTTTCGGGGTTTCGGGAAGGCAAGAAATGCTCGGTAAAATAGCAGTACATATTCGAATTCATCTCTAGCTTCAATATCAAGTCTTGACCCCTTACTTCCATGCTGCATATGAAACCCCTTTGCCTCATGCTTTTGTCCATCCATTTCAACGAAAGCGGTCCCCCGCAATACATAAATAAAGCTGTTGGCCGGTAGATAATAGGCTTGAATTCGTTCACCTGCCTCCAGAACAACCCGGCGTACGTCCAAAATTTTGACTGCAGCCTGATTCCAAAGTTGTATCTGTTCTTTTGATTGCATCACATTCTCCCCAATCTTGCCTTTCGAGTGCAACTTCTAACTGATTCCCCCCATTATAAATGATAATAATTTTCATTATCAATATAAATATTGTTCAAATATGCTTAAACTGCATCCTCATTTCCACAAATAATGCTGCCAGAAATGGATTTACATACTTTCTTAATTCGGGTAGCTTCACTTACAATCTGATCTATACTTTCGTACCTCTGTCTGACATTAGTCACAACAGCTATGGAGACCGAGACCAGTGGAATTGGTCGATGAAGTCCGGAACGGCCTTCTCCCAACACATATTGGTTATCCAAATCCTCCTGATTGTAAAACGTTCTCTTGATCTTCTCAAATCCAGCGATGACCTCTTCACTTACCTGCCTGAAGCCATGATGGTTTAGAATGGCAATATAATCATCACCACCAATATGACCAAGAAAGGCTTCTGGAAAAACAAAATACTGACGTAAAAGATTTGCCGTTGCCTGAATAAGCTGATCGCCCATTTTGAACCCATAGCTATCGTTATAGGATTTAAAATAATCCAAATCGATATATAGGACGCTGAACTGTTCCAGTTGGAGGGCCTGAAAAAGGCGATCATCGATGATTCGGTTTCCTGGAAGTCCTGTTAACGGATTCATGAAAATGGCCATTTCGGCTCGAACGTCTGCCACCGCAAGAAGTAAACGTCGAATACTTACAGCTCCGACCAAGCGGTTTTCTGAGGTAATTAGCACTAGATCATATAATTCCTCTTCGGCACGATTCATCGCTTGAACACTTACATCGGTAATCAATTCCGAATAATCCACAACCAGTGCACGAACATTTACCACGAGTTCAACCGGCCGACCCATATACAAATTATAGCCATATTGGGTACCAATTTGCTGAAAGAAACGCGCCCGCATCATTAGCGACACCGTCTCTTCTCCGACAACAGCCAAACCTTCCAGATTGGGATTTGATTTAAAAATATGATAGACGATATCGCACTTTGTTCCAGCTGTCACGACAGGAATGCTCTCTGCTATTTCACCTATTTGCGTAAAAATATCAATCTCCCCCTATCTTCATGGTCAACCTATGTTAAGCAATGTTTCTCCGTTTTTAAACGATCTTAGAAACAGGCATTAGAGGACATCTTAGTTCAACATTAGGTCTTCCAATTGCATATCCCTGACCATATTTGATACCTGCACTTTGGAGAAAATGTATTTCTTCTTCACGCTCGATTCCTTCAGCTATGATGTGTGTGGCGGAGTCCGCTGCATACTGTTTCAGAATACGTACAATGTGCTGCTGATCCGCCTGCGTATCTACATGATTGATTAGCGCCCTGTCCAATTTGATAAAATCAGGTTTTAAACTGACAATGGCCTTAAGACTACTGTATCCAGAGCCCGCATCATCAATGGCAATTCTAAAACCTTGGGATCGGTAGTTGGAGAGTATGCGTTCAAACTCCACATAATCGTGAACAGCCTGCTTTTCGGTTAACTCAAAAACAACTTGTTCAGGTGATAGACCATAGCTGTTCAGAAGCGTAATGGTTTCGCCATTACGATAAGTGGAGTCAGCCAGAACCTGAGGGTGGATATTCAGAAATATCACTGTATTCTTGGGATACTTTTCATTTATCAGTGAAGATTGAAAACGTTCAATTGAAAGCTCACGGCAAAACCGTTCAAAGGCAAAGACATGATCCGTGTCACCGATAAACTCGTAGAAAGATTCGGTATTGGGAAATAGCGGGGATACAGGTGGACGGTTGAGGATTTCGTAACCCAAACAATTTCCATCCTGTAAATTGATAATTGGTTGAAAGTAGGTTGTAAGCATTTTATGACGTATGATTTGTTGTAATCCAGAGAACTGCTTGTAATGCAGAAGTGATTTTCGGAACGATTTGTGGAAATACCTAATTAAATAATACAGATTGTTTTTGTATGTATTCGGGGAAACTGTGCTTTTCATTCAAAATTCCATCCTTTATACCTATAATTGAGCTTTGTCAGTGGTCACATCGTACCATTTTCCCACTAAAAAAGCGTTAACTGTAGGTAAAATATGAAAAGATATCTTTCGAACAATCTATGCACAACAGAATTTTGTTAAATCTGGTTTTGTAATCTTATTCTTATAAAGAAACAAAAAATAATGCCGCAATCATTAGGTCGTTAACTGACCATAAATTGCGGCATTGAGTAATGCTATCGCTCTCATAATTACCTAATTACTCCCGATCCTTTCAAGACACCTTATGCTCAATTCTCAGCTTGTCGGCAACCATCGCGATAAACTCGGAGTTCGTCGGCTTCGACTTGCTGATGTTGATTGTATAGCCAAACAGGTGGCTGATGCTGTCGATGTTTCCGCGTGTCCATGCCACTTCAATCGCATGGCGGATAGCCCGTTCAACGCGGGACGGCGTTGTTTTGAATTTCTCGGCAATGGCAGGGTAGAGCGTTTTGGTGATGGCACCCAAAATTTCGATATTGTTATACACCATGGTGATCGCTTCGCGCAAATACTGATATCCTTTAATATGCGCAGGAACGCCGATTTCATGTATGATGGACGTGATGCTGGCATCCAGATTTTTGTGTTTGCCCATAGGCACCACATTGGATTTGTTCATAAACATAGATGAACCACTGCTTGTGCTTGAAGAAATAGTCGTCTGGGAGCCCACAAGCTGACGAACCCGATTAGCGAGCACTTCCATGTCAAACGGTTTGAGGATGTAATAAGAAGCTCCGAGTTGCACAGCACGCTGTGTGATGTTCTCTTGACCGAATGCCGTAAGCATGATCACTTTCGGTTGTGGATTCAGGTTCAGGTTGCGCAGGCGCTCCAACACACCCAGCCCGTCCAGATGAGGCATAATAATATCCAGAATCAATACATCCGGCACATCCCGGCTTTGCTCCAACAATTGCAGCACTTCTTCGCCGTTGTAGGCAATTCCGGTAACTTCCATATCTTCCTGCTCGGATATATATTCGGCAAGCAAATTCGTAAATTCACGATTATCATCAGCCAGCAATACCTCAATTTTTTGCAAAACGGTATCCTCCTTTAGTTTAACCACTGTTTCGTACATTTCCTTACAGGTTAAATTTTCGACACAGGCGAGGAAATTCCTTCTGTCGAAAATTATTTTTCTTTATTTTTTTTTCGCATTGCTATATAATAAATAATTTATTTCATTATGTGATAATTATCTTTTCCATTCGACAAAAAAACCTTAAGGCGGTTTAACCAGCCTTAAGATTTTTTGCTTTTTCCTTTTTGATCATAACGCCGGCATCCTGTAACATCCACTCAATAAAACACCCGTAACCTGATTTAGGGTCATTGACAAACACATGCGTTACAGCTCCGATCAGCTTGCCATTCTGAACGATTGGGCTGCCGCTCATTCCCTGAACGATCCCACCCGTTTTATCAAGCAGCTTCGGATCCGTAATGCGAAGCACAAGACCTTTTGTTGCAGGCTCCGATTGATCGGCCACATGAACAATATCAATGGAGAAACGTTCAACCTGCTGACCATCGACAACAGTCAAAATCTCTGCAGGCCCTTCCTTCACTTCATGTGAGAAAGCAACAGGAATCCCTTTGGAATATAAGCTGTGGTCGGGATTGTCAGACATTTTACCGAATATGCCAAAAGACGTATTACGCTCAATATTGCCTAAAATTTTGCTTTCTTTAAGAAAATGTGCACGCTTCTCTCCCGGATCTCCGGATTCACTTTTGGATATAGACGTGACATTCGACTGAACAATCTGTCCACTGCCTACGACAATCGATGTTTGAGTATTCATATCCGTGATGACATGTCCCAAAGCTCCATATACGCCTTGGTCTGGTGCATAGAACGTTAACGTGCCTACGCCAGCAGCAGAATCACGAATATACAATCCAAGCCTCCATGCCTGATCCTCGGCATCATAAGCTGGTGTGAGTCGTGTCTTAACTGTTTCCTTCCCACGTTTCAATACGACATCGATTCCTTTTTTGCTTTTTCCCGCTTGCTCTACAGCTTCTGCAACACCAGCAACGCCATCCAGACGTTTGCCATTCATATGGGTTATGAGATCCCCAAGTTTAATTCCTGCTGCTTCTCCTGGAGAGACTCTTTGCTCTCCTTCTGCACGGACCAAGTGATGACCTACAACCAAAATCCCAGCGGACTTCACTTTTACGCCAATGGTTTGACCCCCGGGTACAACTCGCAAATCCGGAATGACGTTCACATTCACCGTTTTGACCGGAATTTTGCCCCACAGCTTCAAGGTTAATTTCGCTTGCCCTGTCTGCTGAGGATGGAGATGCAACGGTTGCTGCTTCGTGACATGCACAGCATGCTCCTGTCCATCCAAACCAACAATGTCGGGCCGGTCTACAACGGCGCTGGACGCAGCCGGTACAGCGAGTCGCACATCTGCTTGCCTGCCTGCAAATACCTGTAATTCGTCAGGTAAAGAGGCATAACTCTGCACAGGCTGAATGGCCTGGCTGATCACACATAGAAAGAAGGCAAATAAAAGACCTAGCAATTTCTTCCTGAGGGGGGAATTCAATGGCTGTCACACTCCCTTTGCTTCTTTCGCTTGACGAAAGGTGGTCGCCAATTGCGTACCTATAAGATAACCTTGCCCCCAGGCTTTTATTACTGTCAATCATTACGCCGGCCGCTCGTTTCCTCCTTTTTTGGCTTCCGCCAAATTCAGCATTTCCTGTGCATGATGCAGCGTTTTTTCTGTAATTTCAACACCGCCGAGCATACGTGCCAATTCCTTCACCCTTCCCTCGTTTGACAGCGATTCCACCTGCGTCATTGTACGTCCGTCAACGACATGTTTTTCAATGAGGTACTGGTGATCTGCCATACAGGCAACTTGTGGCAAGTGTGTAATCGAAAATACTTGGCAGGTAGAGGATAAACGGAACAATTTCTCCGCAATAGATTGAGCCGCACGTCCGCTTACCCCAGTATCGACCTCGTCAAAAATTAGTACCGGGATTCGGTCATGACGGGCGAAAATACTCTTCATGGCAAGCATTATTCTTGACAGCTCACCACCCGAGGCAATTTTACCCAGTGGACGCAACGGTTCGCCCGGATTCGGCGAGATGAGAAACTCCGCATTATCCGCTCCCTGACGACTCAAACGGAGCCTGCGTCCGTTCCATTCAATCCCCTTCGGATCTTCTGATGGCGTTATTTGCACACGCAGCGTTGTGCGCTCCATTTGAAGATCCTTCAGCTCACTCTCCACCTGAGCGGCGAGTTCCTCGGCACACTGCTTGCGTACACGGCTCAGATCCTCTGCAGAATCCATTACCAGAACCAGCAGCTTGTCTCGCTCTGCACGCAGTTTCTCCAGGCGCTCGTCCTTGTTTTCCAGCTGGTCTGTTTCATGGCTGATCTGTTCATAATAATTCAGAATAAGTTCAACACTATCCCCGTACTTCCGTCTTAGACCAGAGATCAAGTTTAAGCGCTGCTCAACCTCCTCCAGTCTGCCGGGGTTAAACTCTATTTTTTCACGGTAATCCCTCAATTGAAATGTAGCATCCTCCAATTGATAAAATGCGGACTGCAATTGCTCCACAATAGGCTGTAGTCCTTTGCTATCGTAACCAGAGATATCTTCAATGCGAGAGAGGGCAATGCTTACTGCCTCGAGCCCACGCTGGCCACTCAGCAGATCATATGCACCGGCAACGCTGTCCATCATTTTCTCGCTATGGGATAGTTTGACCCTTTCTTCACCGAGTAATTCATCTTCTCCACTTGTTAGACCCGCTGCTGCAATTTCCTCCAGTTGAAAACGATACATATCCAGCAGCTGATATGCGCGCTGACTCGATTCCTGAAGGGCACGCAGCTCTTTTTCAGCTGTAATGAACCGGCTATACCGTTCCTGATATTCCGATTTTACCGGACCAATAACAGCTGCTCCGTAGGTATCCAATAAACCCAGATGGCTTTCAGCACGCAGCAAACTTTGGTGCTCATGCTGACCATGAATATTAATCAGTTTTTCTCCCACTTCTCGCAGCATTGTCAGATTGACCAACTGACCATTGATGCGGGATGTACTCTTACCTTGGGTATTCAATTCCCGTCTAATCACGAGGTGTTCTTCTGGTTCACATTGGATACCAAGCTTCTCCAGTGTTTCCCACACCGGGTGACCCTGTTCCATCTCGAAAAGAGCTTCCATCTCGGCCTTGTCACAACCATAACGAATCAGATCGGCCGAACTCCGCCCCCCTGCAATCAAACCGAGCGCATCAATAATGATTGATTTACCTGCACCTGTTTCCCCTGATAACACATGAAACCCCGCATGAAATACAACATCCACTTCTTCTACAACAGCCAGATTACGAATCGATAATGTAACTAGCATCGGCCAAAGCACCTCCGGATGACAAACTCAGCAATTATGTTTTGATTCGGATTTTAAGAAATGTAACCCATAATTCGATCGATAACCGTTACGCTATTATCTTCAGTACGGCAGATGATGAGAATCGTATCGTCACCACAGATCGTACCCATAACTTCTGTCCATTCAATATTATCCAGCAGTGCAGCAATGGAGTTTGCCGTTCCTGGAAGACACTTCATTACAACCAGATTGTTGGTATGGTCAATATGAAGAAAGTTATCCACTAATGCCCGTTTCAACTTCTGAATCGGATTATACCGCTGGTCAGTTGGCAGTGAGTACTTATATCGCCCATCATCCATCGGTATTTTGATCAGCAGCAATTCTTTAATATCACGGGATACCGTGGCCTGTGTCACCTGAAAACCGGCTTGACGCAGCGCTTCAACCAGATCATCCTGGGTTTCTATTTCATTTTGACTAATAATTTCACGTATTTTAATGTGTCGTTGTCCTTTCATACATGCCTCCAGTTTAAATAGTTGCCATTTTGATTCCCTAGCTCAGATCATCACCATCATATACATCTTCCTCATAATCCATCAATCGGATGAGCTTCACGCTGGACTCTTCCGTATCCACGTACAATAAACCTTCACACCCTGGATACAACAATAAATAGTACAAAAAACGGTCCCGTATGGCTGGACCTGTGAAATCCACCGGCTGTCTGCGCCTTGACGCCTTTACCAAATATCTGACCTCATCACGCTCAGCAACATAATCAACGAACAACCGACTATAAAAAACAGATTCATTGACCTCAAAGGCAAGCGGTATCTTCATTTTGCCTCCGATGACTTCATACCCCTCTGCTTCAAGCAGATCAACAACCGGGGAATGCTGTATTTCGGAATTCAGCTGCATGCCTGACAAACTTACCGGTACCGGTCGATTCAGCCAATTACGCAAACCGTAAAAGAGCCATATGATTAAAATGACAGCAAGTACACCAATAACGATTGTGTCGGATTGCCCATTCATCATCGTTCACCTCGAAGACTTATTCGAGGTCCGGCAGTCGATCTCCTGTTATTAGGATCACCTTTCCAGCGAAAAGAAACCCATCCTATGATGAGTTTCCCGTAAAAGTATGAGCAGCTTCCATAGCAACTTGATGGGCAAGTGCATCGAGTGAAGCCAGATCCTTCTCTTGTTGTGATGCATCCGGTTCTTCCAGACGCCAATGAGCGAGAAATTCGATATTGCCTTCTCCCCCCGTAATGGGAGAGAAGGTTAAGCCTCGAAGATTTAAACCAAGTTCACTCGCAAAGTGAAGCATGGTTTCCAACACTTCCTTGTGTACTTTTGGGTCCCGAACAACACCAGACTTACCTACCTTCTCGCGTCCTGCCTCGAATTGAGGCTTGATCAAAGCTACAATATCTGCCGGGTGCTTCAGAAGAGCAAGCAAGGGAGGCAGTATAATGCGCAGCGATATGAAGGATACATCGATGCTGGCAAAGTTCGGCTCAGGTCCAATTAAATCCTCAGGAGTGACATAACGGAAATTGGTTCTTTCCATAACGGTAACCCGGTCATCATTGCGTAATGACCAGTCCAACTGGTTATATCCTACATCAATGGCATATACATGAGATGCACCATGTTGTAATGCACAATCCGTGAACCCACCCGTTGACGAACCAATATCAAGCATGACCAAACCGTTCATATTAAGACCGAAGTGTTTAATCGCTTTTTCAAGCTTCAATCCACCCCGGCCCACATAAGGATGAACCGAGCCTTTAACCTTTAGTTCAGCTTCCCGTGGTATTTTCATGCCTGCCTTTTCAATTCGTTCATTGTTGGCATACACCAGTCCAGCCATGATCGCCGCTTTTGCCTTCTCACGACTTTCATAATAACCCTGCTCGACCAGCAGAACATCAATTCGTTCTTTCGGGAGTGACATGTCTTTCTCCTATCATATAGTTAATTCATTTATTTAGATGAGGCATTCCTGTTAATTAAGAAGGAAAACGGGTTCTGGACATGCCGTAAGAGGATTGAGCTGCCAAACTGCGCAACTGCACACATACATTTTCCACGGTAAGCCCCACCTCAGCCCGCTGCTCATTAATGCTGCCATGTTCAATGAAGCGATCCGGAATGCCCATAAGATGAACATGTACATCATGCAGACCTTGCTCTGCATAAAATTCAAGTACTGCGCTGCCCATACTGCCAGCTTGTGAAGCTTCTTCAAGCACAATCAGTTTCGTGCCACGAATCGCAAGATCACGGAGCATTTGTTCATCCAGCGGCTTGAGGAAACGAGCATTGATAACCCCAGCTGTAATACCTTCCTTTTTCACGGTTTCTGCTGCTTCTTCAGCAACTTGAACCATGGAACCCGAAGCGATGATCGCATAGCCTTCAGATGGTCGCAGCTGTTCCCAAGTACCAATTGGAATCGGTACGAGCTGCTCATCCATCGGAACACCTACCACATTGTTTCGCGGGTACCGGTAAGCGATAGGGCCTTCATTATAATCAAGTGCCGTTTTCATCATATGACGCAGTTCATTCTCATCCTTCGGCATCATAAGTACGATGTTAGGGATATGTCTCATAAACGCCACATCATACACACCTTGGTGTGTCTCACCATCAGGTCCTACAAATCCCGCACGGTCAATGGCAAAGATCACATTGGCGTTATGGCGGCAAATATCATGCACGATCTGGTCATAAGCACGCTGCATAAACGTCGAATATACAGCAAAGATCGGCTTCAGGCCTTCCATGGCAAGTGCTGCACACATGGTTGCTGCATGCTGCTCTGCAATCCCTACGTCAATCATGCGGTCCGGGAATTCTTTGCTGAATGGAATAAGCCCCGATCCTGTCGGCATAGCAGGCGTTACAGCAACAATACGTTGATCTTTCTTCGCGAGTTCAACCAGTGTCTGCCCAAATATTTCGGTATACATCGGTTTGCCTACTGCCTTGAGCACCTGACCGGATTCTATTTTATACGGGGAGATACCATGCCATTTGTGTGAGTCTGCCTCAGCTGGCTGATATCCTTTGCCCTTGGTTGTCAGAACATGAACGAGAACCGGTCCTTCAACGTTATCCGCCTGTTTGAACGTCTCAATTAATTTGGGAATATCATGTCCATCGATGGGTCCCAAATAAGTGAAGCCGAGCTCTTCAAACAAAACACCCGGAACCATCATATATTTGACGCTATCCTTGATCCAGCTCGCGGATTTGGCCAAACGGTCTCCAATGGCAGGAATCTTTTTGAGCATTCCTTCCACATCATCCTTGGCTTTTAAATAATGGCGATCGGAGCGGATTTTGCTCAGATATTTATGCATCGCCCCAACATTGGGTGCAATGGACATTTCATTATCATTCAGAATGACCATCAGTTTTTTCTGCTCATGACCAATGTGATTGAGTGCCTCAAAGGCCATACCACCTGTGAGAGCTCCATCGCCAATCATGGCGATGACCTGATTATCTTCACCCTTCAGATCACGTGCAAGTGCCATACCCATGGCTGCAGATAGTGATGTACTGCTGTGTCCAGCCTCCCATACATCATGCTCGCTCTCATTACGTTTGACGAAACCGCACAATCCATTGTGCTGACGCAACGTATCAAAACGGTCCATGCGTCCAGTAAGAATTTTATGCACATACGCTTGATGCCCTACATCGTAAATCATTTTGTCTACCGGACTGTTATAGCAGTAGTGCAGGGCTACCGTGAGCTCAACCACGCCTAAATTCGGTGCCAGATGCCCCCCCGTTACGGACAATTTCTCAATCAGAAATTGCCGAATCTCTGCGGACAATAAAACAAGATCATCCGGAGACATCGATTTTAGATCACTGGGTTGTTTAATTTGTGGAAGCAGCACGAGAATCTCCCCGCTTTCCTAGATTGTTTGATTAATTGGGTAACGCTTTTAATTTTATTAATTCACATTAAATCATTATAACATAAAAGAACAGGAATCATAATTTGCGCCTTCTTACTCCAAATTGCGAGCATTTTCGCCAGCAAGGGAAATGAATTGACCCTTCATTATGTATCCGTTATGTCAAAAGAAATGACCTTGCAAAAAGCACATTAATATTATTACACCGATCTGAATCTTACGAAACAGCCGCTCAAGAGTTTCATTATCATTACCTTTATCCTAATGGTCTCTGCGCATTAAATAATCAGCAATCTCCATCAAGCGTGAAGAATCTGACAACTCTGCTCTGCCGAGGGCTTCTTTTGCAGATTTGGTCAGGGACTTCACCTGTTCTTGGGAAGCTTCCATACCTATGAAGAATGGATAAGTGACCTTTTGCTGATGCACATCACTTTGGGTTTTCTTGCCCATTTTTTGCTCATCCCCGGTAAGATCCAGGATATCGTCCTGAATCTGAAAAGCAAGGCCAAGATCACGTCCGAATACACGCAGAGCATCAAGCTGCCCTTCTGTCGCACCACCGATACGGGCACCAGCCAGCAATGAAAATACGATCAGGTCACCGGTTTTATGCAGATGGATGTATTGCAGCTGTTCCAGATCGGTTAACCCTTGCTCCCCTTCCATATCGGCCACTTGTCCGCCAACCATGCCGCGGGCACCAGCCAGTTCGGAAAGATCCTCCACAATGGAAAGCAAAGCTTCCGCCGGCACACCGTTCTTGCGGCCTGCTTGCACCACACAATAAAAGGCATGAGTCAACAAAGCATCCCCTGCAAGAATAGCGGTTGCTTCCCCATAAACCTTGTGATTCGTTAATTTTCCCCGACGATAGTCATCATTATCCATTGCAGGCAGGTCATCGTGGATAAGAGAATAGGTGTGTACCATTTCCACGGCGCAGGCTACCGGAAGCGCAGCTTCACGCTGTGCTCCGAGGGCTTCCGCCGCAGCGACGACCAGAAGAGGGCGAAGGCGCTTGCCTCCGGCCATTAGTGAATACTGCATCGCATCACGCAGGGACTGAGGCACATCCCAGTGCACTGGGAGAATCTCTTTTAATGCTTCCGTAACCTGATCTGTTGTCTGTTGAAGATACTGTTCAAAGGAAAGACGACTACTCATTGCCTTCACCGTTCTCAACTTCCGAAGCTCCGAACGGCTTCTTGCGAAGTTCCCCATCTTCTTCTACGATCATTTCAATCTTGCGTTCCACTTGTTCCAACTTGAGCCCGCATAACTGTGAAAGTTGCATGCCTCGCTGGAACAGATCAATGGCCTGTTCTAAGGGTACGTCCCCGTGTTCTAGCTGAGCTACGATATCTTCAAGTGCCGCCATTGCCTCTTCAAAATTCAGTTCCGGTTCATTCGCCATGGATGTTGTCATCCTCCTTCATTCCCCAAACCTGACAGTCCAGCTGTCCGTCTGTTAATTTAATCTTGATTGAATCCCCAGGCTGCACTTCCTTCAAGGATTTGATCAGTCTTTGCTCCTGCTCGTCATACACCAAACTATATCCACGAGACATGACTTTAAGCGGGCTCAGAGCATCGAGATGGCGCACGGAAGATTTCCATTGCTGCTGCTTCGATCTGACGATAGACCTCATCGCAAGTTCAAGCTGACGCCGTGCTGCGGCATTTTCTCGTTGAGCCGTATTTACCTGTTCGCGTGGATTGAACCGCTGCAGAGCAGCACGAAGACGCTCCTGTTTCTCTGCGGTCCATTTCATTCGTGTATCCACAGTCCTCAAAAGCCGCTGATGCAGCATGTCCAAACGCTCTGTGTGCTGCATCAATGTCCGCCTTGGATGAACGAGTACCGGCGAACGCTGTAATCTTGCAAGTCGTTCCCGGTTATGTACAGCACGTTGACGCAGACTGTGCTGGAGCTGACGCTGTCTTAGCGCGATCTGGTCAAGCAGCTCTGCACGGTTTGGCACAGCCAGTTCAGCAGCCGCTGTAGGCGTCGCAGCCCGCAGGTCTGCAGCAAAGTCTGCAATGGTAAAATCGGTTTCGTGTCCGACTGCAGAGATGACAGGGATATTTGAATCAACGATGGCTCTTGCGACCATCTCTTCATTGAAAGCCCACAGCTCTTCCAGTGATCCCCCGCCTCGGCCTACAATCAGCACGTCAGCTTCTCCAAGGAGGTTCAGGTTGCGAATGGCTTTTACGATCGAAGGTGCAGCGCCCTTACCCTGAACTAACACAGGATACAGAAGTACTTTGGCAGAAGGGTATCTGCGCTGCAATGTAATCATGATATCCCGTACAGCAGCTCCTGTAGGAGATGTAACTACACCGATCGTTTTAGGATACCTTGGAATAGCCCGCTTCCTGGACGAAGAGAATAACCCCTCATCCTCAAGCTTCTTTTTCAGTTGCTCATAGGCCAGATAAAGGCTTCCGATACCGTCAGGCTGCATCTGTGTGGCGTAAAATTGATATTGACCGTCCCGCTCATAAACCGATACATTACCACGAGCAATAACCCTTGCACCCTCCTTTGGCACAAAGGGCAATCGCTGATTATGGGACGCAAACATAATAGCCTTGATCCGGCTGTCCTTATCCTTCAATGTAAAATACATATGGCCGCTGGAGTGATGTGTGAAGTTGGATATCTCTCCACGCAGCCAGACGTCCGACAGGACCTGATCGGATTCCAATTTCATTCGGATATACCGATTCAGGTCTTTGATGGAGTAGATCTGCCGCTCTGCCACAGATGTACCTAGACCAATCCGTGAGCGCGTTTGGCAGCGATCAGTGTATTTTGCATCAGCATGGTGATCGTCATGGGACCAACGCCACCCGGAACTGGTGTAATGGGACCGGAAACTTCCTTCACACTCTCAAAATCCACATCTCCAGCCAATTTGCCATTGTCCAAACGGTTCATCCCAACATCGATGACCACCGCACCCGGTTTCACATAATCGGCATCCACGAAGTTTGCACGACCGATCGCCACAACCAATATGTCCGCTTGGCGTGCAATTTCTTTCATGTTTGCCGTACGTGAATGACACATTGTTACAGTTGCATTCTCACGTTGAAGCAGCAAAGATACCGGTTTGCCGACAATATTGCTGCGTCCGATGACGACAGCATGCTTACCCGACATTTCCAGACCTGTCCGCTTGATCAATTCAATCACTCCAGCAGGAGTACATGGCAGCAAGCTGTCATCACCGATCACCAGATTACCCACATTGACCGGATGGAAACCGTCCACATCTTTCTCGACGGCAATTGCATCAATAACAGCTTTTTCCTCTATATGCTTCGGTAATGGAAGCTGAACGAGAATACCGTTGATCGATTTCTGATTGTTCAGCTTGTCCACCAGAGCCAGCAAGTCCTCTTGGGACGTACCGGCATCCAGACGATGTACTTCGGAGTAAAAACCGAGATCGTGGCAAGCTTTTTCCTTATTCCGCACATATACTTGGGATGCCGGATCTTCCCCGACGAGCACAACAGCCAGACCAGGCACTACCCCCTGTTCGCTAAGCTGCTTTACTTCTTCAGTTATGCCTGCGCGGATCTCCTGGGACACTTCTTTACCGTTAATAATAGATGCTGTCATTGTACTCTCTCTCCCTTATGTGAACATTTAATAAGTAACTCGCTATTTAGGACATTTTCTCTTTGAGTGTGCCAACTTCCTGGATCATGCGTCCAAGTACACCGTTAACGAACTTACCGGATTCATCTGTACCGAAATGTTTGGACAGTTCAATCGCTTCGTTGACCGATACTTTGGCCGGAACATCATCGCGAAATACCATTTCATAAGTTGCCAGCCGCAAGATCTGCCGGTCTACACGAGACAGACGACTAATTTGCCAGCCCTTGAGATAATCCACCAGCAATCCGTCAATGGCTTCCTTGTGATTCCATGCTCCTTGAACAATTTCAGTGACATAACTGCGCATTACATCTGCATCGTGGATAACCACTTCCGTTTCATTTTCCTCGGCAGCTTCGTTAATTAGCATATTTACGGCTTCCGCTGCACCCACTTCATTCATTTCCATCTGATACAGACTTTGTACTGCAATTTCCCTTGCCAAACGTCTTTTCATGTCCTGCCTCCTGCAGCGCTCTTCTGAGCGTCATCATGCTTATTTTAAAATAGAAGAGCCATCCACGCATCATGTTGTGATGCAAATTGAAGTGGCCTTTACGATATGGTTATTGTTATCCCTTTTCACAAAAAAACCTGCAGTACGTTTCCTCCAAAAAACGGGCATATTAAACTAAGCTCTTTTCGGAAGAAACATATTGCAGGGTTCAGGTGGCTCACTTAAACAGACGCCAGCGCTCTCCAAGCCATTGCCCCCATTCCCTCCAGGGAATGAGCAAGCCCAGCTTCGAATCGCTTCGTCTACCTAATGTATAACCGATGAACACCAAGAGTGCAAAGAACAACATATCCCAAAACCCGGTAAACAAATAAAGAAATCCAAAAAAGATGCCGCCCACAATTCCGGTTATCCGGCCTCTGTGACTATCCCAAATCTCTCTCCACAGCATCAGTGAAACTCACCTCATTCCACTCGACTCTTGTAGTTAGGCGACTGGGTAACATTGGCAACATACACGGTAACATTCGAAACCGGGATACCCGTAATCTCGTGTACATGATCATGTATGGCCTTTTGCAAATCCGAAGTCAGCGTTGGAATTGGCGTCTCGCCATCCACCACTGCACGGATCATAATCTCCAATCCCGATTCAACTACACGAATACGTGCCTTAACATCACGTACTCCCCGGAAACGGGAAGTCGCTTTCAGGCAGAGATTTTCAATGGTCTCCATTGAGATCTGCACATCACCGTATTCCGTACGCTGATCTACAGATGGCAACGAAGCCCGTCCACGCCGGACCGAGATGTAAAAAAAGCGCAAACTCAGGATAAACAAGATCGCAGCTGCAACAACGGCTGCAACAATGACGTTCTGTTCCTGCTGGTAATTCAATTCGTAAGGCAGCACTCCACTAATGAGTAGAATCACAACTGCCGATATTGCTCCAACGCTTATGCTGTATATAAACAACAGAAGCCGATCCAGTATTTTCGCCACGAACTGCACAGCCTCCCTTGCTCACTAACGTTGTAACCTGTACATATGCATAATATCAACATCCCTCATGAAAATGGTCTCCATAAAGACATGTCCAAGACGGGATAACCCCCGGCAGTCATGCCGGGGGAATCTGTCTTCTTTTATTTTACACGCTGACTGTTCAGGTCAATCTCTTCCACTTTTTCAGTGCTCTTGAACTGAACGTCATGAATATGCACATTAACCTCGTTCACATTCAATCCCGTCATATTCTCAATGGAGCGTTTAACATTTTGTTGAATTTCAGTAGCCACTTGGGGTAAACGGTAACCATACTCGATGATAACCGATACATCCACTGCAGCCTCGCGTTGGCCCACTTCCACTTTAACACCTTTGGAAAGGTTTTTACGACCAAGCAATTCAGCAAATCCACCAGCGAAACCGCCGCTCATGCCAGCTACTCCTTTTACTTCTACCGTAGCCAGTCCAGCGATCACTTCAATAACTTCAGGTGCGATCTGGATTTCACCGATATCCGTTCGTTCAAATTCTGTCGGCAGTGTACTCATAACTGTTCAACACACCTTTCGCATAATAAGTTTGCGGCCATCCGTCAGGGCGCTGTCCTACAGGCTTGATGGCTTTGGACACCCTGCCGGTCCGGTTGTACCGGAACTCCTGCAAACTTCACCACGAACATATGGGCTTATCCCTTGCAGGAGACATGCGCTCTTATTATTACATACTATATCATTTGGGCTAGATTATGACAAACAAGCCCAATATGCCTGTTTAAATCTCGTTTTCCTCAAGGAATTTAATATCAAAATCGCCCCGGATAAACGTTGGATGTTCCAGCAACTTCTGATGGAAAGGAATCGTCGTGGAGATGCCTTCAATGGCAAACTCAGCGAGCGCGCGTTTCATCTTGGCAATAGCTTCTTCCCTGTTCGCACCCCATACAATCAATTTTGCAATCATGGAGTCGTAAAACGGAGAGATCGTGTAGCCCGGATAAGCTGCGCTATCGACGCGTACACCCGGACCACCTGGTGCAAGATAAAAACCAATCTTACCTGGTGAAGGCATAAAATTGCGATCCGGATCTTCGGCATTGATACGGCATTCAATTGACCATCCGTTGATGACAACGTCTTCCTGACGGAAAGACAACGGGTTGCCCTCGGCCACCGAAATCATTTCACGAATCAGATCCACGCCTGTCACCATTTCGGTAACGGGATGTTCCACTTGGATACGCGTATTCATTTCCATGAAATAGAATTCACCGTTAGGGCTGAGCAAGAACTCGAGTGTCCCTGCTCCCGAGTAATTTACAGCCAGCGCTGCACGAACTGCGGCTTCTCCCATCAGTGTACGCACTTCCTCATTCAGAACAGGACAAGGGGCTTCTTCCACCAGCTTCTGACGGCGCCGCTGCACAGAACAATCACGCTCGCCAAGGTGTACTGCATTCCCGTGCTTGTCGGCAATGATCTGAATTTCCACGTGTTTCATACCTGTCAGGAATTTCTCCAGATAGACCCCGCCGTTACCAAAAGCTTTTTGTGCTTCCTGCTGAGCAGCCGTAATCTGTTTGATCAGTGCCTCTTCATCTTCGGCGATACGAATACCTTTACCTCCGCCACCTGCGGTGGCTTTGATAATAACAGGATAGCCGATATCCCGGCCAAGCATAATCGCTTCTTCCATGCTTTCGACGAGACCATCGGATCCCGGAATAACAGGGACTCCCGCGTCTTTCATCGTTTGCTTAGCGACAGCTTTGTCACCCATCTTGGTTATCGCTTCAGGGGAAGGACCGATAAAAGTAATGTTGCAGGAATCACAAATTTCCGCAAAATCGGCATTCTCCGCTAGAAAACCATAACCAGGGTGTATCGCATCACATTCCGTCAAGGTCGCCACACTCATCAGGTTGGTGAAATTCAGATAGCTGTCTTTGGACAACGTAGGTCCAATACAATAGGCTTCGTCTGCAAGACGTACATGCAGCGAGTCCTTGTCCGCTTCCGAATAAACCGCTACTGTCGAAATACCGAGCTCACGACAGGCACGAATAATGCGTACCGCGATCTCGCCACGGTTCGCAATCAGTATTTTTTGAAATTTCATTTCGTTATTGTCCTCCTTCGAAGCTCATGCGGTTGCCGGCTCTCCGGCGATTTACCGTTATTCCGGTTTAACCAGGAACAGGGGCTGTCCATACTCGACCAGCTGTCCGTTCTCAACCAGCACTTCAACGATTTCTCCCTTGATGTCGGCATCAAGCTCGTTCATCAGCTTCATCGCTTCAATGATACATACCGTTGTTTTATCAACAACCTTATCACCAACGCTTACAAAAGGACCCGCTTCCGGTGAGGAAGCTCTGTAAAAAGTACCCACCATCGGAGATACAATTTTATGTAAATGGCTTGTAGTATCCACTTGCGGAGCTGCTTCTGTTACCACAGCAGCAGGTTGTTGTACCTGCGGAGCAGCAATGGCTTGCGGTTGAACCGCAGCTGCCTGAACGTATTCGGTTTTACCCGGTTTGCGGATCGACAGACGTGATCCTTCATTTTCAATTTCCAACTCCTGAACGGAACTTTCATCCACCAGTTTGATCAGTTCTTTGATCTCACTCAATTTAAACATTTCCATTATTCACTCCTTCGGCATCATGCCAGTCTCACTAGGACGGTCATATGGCTTTATGTATTATATCATAATCGTTAAAAATGGAAAGAGCCCGAGACTTTAACAAGCTCCCGGGGCACTTCTCCATGGATTCGATTACTGTTCTGTCACGTATTGCACGCTGATTTTGTTTTGCGTAACGGCAAGCTCTTTCATGACCAGGTCCACGATAGAAACTGCCTGCTTAACATCCAGTTTATCACTAAGCACGACTACTTTATACTTGTCAGCATCTTCTTGTACAATCGCATTGGCGAACTGTTGGGACAGTGTTTCTTCAATACCATTGATTTTGGCTTCTTTTTCCTCCAGTGTACGGAGTTCTTCAGTCGCTTTGGCATTTTCTTCTGGCGTTTTGCTCAGATCGCCGGCAATGGTCATAAGCTCCTCATACTTGCGATTGTTGCTCTCTTCGCGCTGCCATTGATAATTTTGGAACTGACTGCTCGCGGATGCTGCCGTATTTTGTTCTTCCATCTCCTTCAGTACATCTTCATCCGTTTTGGTTGCATTTCCCTCTGTTTGGCTGGCATCAGGTGTTGCAGCCGTTCCTTTATCCGTTTCTTGATTGGTTTCGGCCTTGCCCTCACCGGACTCTGTTGCGGGCGCTTGCTCCGTCTCAGCGGCTTGCTGTCCGTCCGTTGCAGCAGGATTTTCAGCCCCCTCAGAAGCTGCTGGTTGCTCGGTAGTATCAGAACCCGTTACTTCCCCGCCATTGACAACTTCGTTTACAACCAGACCTTCTGTAGGATCAAGAATGCCAGCTGTCTCTTTGACTTCCCCCTGATTCATACCATCCACTTGTTGACTCTCCGCTACAGGGGCATTGACTGGACCGGAATCTTCGGTGAACAGGTAATATGCGGACAAAATGACCATCAGACTCAGCATGGAAACGAGCCATACCGTTTGGCGTTTGTTATTCATTAGAACTTCCTCCTCAAATTAGCTTGATTCGATAATAACTGGGCCATTCAAATGATTGCACTTGCCTAGTCCTGCTTACGCGGGACAACCGAAATTCGGTACGCTGCGACATTCAGTCCTTTTTCCACGGCGTCGGTTATCAGGTCTTTTACAACCTTGTTTTCGGCGCCTTTGGCAACGACGAGTACCCCCCTGATCTGTGGCTTGAGCTTTTTCGTAACAATCGGTGTCTGATCCCCTGAAATTTCATAAGTGATAATTTCTCCATCGCGGGTATATTGGGTCATGTGCCTTTTGCCCCCGTTTGCATCCGTTTCCTCGGTCAGCTGCTGCGAATCTTTTACATTTCGTTGTACGACCAGTTCCTCGGTTGAATCCACAGTGACCATGACATCCACAGTTCCTACACCAACGATGTTTTCAAGAACACCCTTGATCTTGTCTTCAAATGCAAATTCTATGGCCTGAAACGGATTTTGGTCAGCCGGATCACTTGGTAAAGACGCCATGGATGCTACCGGATCCGGAGGTTCTCGTCCGATGTTCTCGGAATCAATCTTTTTCACATTGACGAAGGAGTTGAACAGCATGATTCCTACGCCGATCAGGCCCAGAATGATCAGCCAGCGGAACGTCTGGCTTCGCCTTGCTCCACCTTCTCCTCCACCCAGCAGGCCTTCAATCTTTTTTAGCCATTGCTTCATCGGATACCCTCCTTTTTTTACAACGCCTGAGCGCTTTTCTGTTCCTTCACCTGTACGTTAGTGGCATCAATATCCCACTTTTCGGTTAGCAGTGTAATAATTTGAACGGCTCGCTCTGATCGGGATGTCCCTTGTTCTTCTTGGTAACTGCCTCCAGACGCTCCGTTTGCAGGTTCGGAAACGGCTCCATTCGCATTTTCCTGATTGGCAGAACCTTCATTCGCTGCATTTTGGTTATCACTCTCTTTTCCCACCTCAATCTGTACTTCAGGCACCTGTACCTGTCCAATCTCGATTGGCTTCGTGGATAAAGTTCCTTCAGAAGAATCGTTAGCTTGTTCAGATCCGAATACCGGGCTGGCGTTTACCGCTGCATCCTGCTGTTCAGAATCATTTGGTTTCGCGCTTCCAGGTGTGGGCATTTGCACCACGACACGTTCAATCACGGGCAGATCCACCGATGAAGCATTCTCTGTGCCCGTTGGACGGTTGGACATGACCAACTGGACCTCAACGGATTGAACCCGCTCCCCCGTCGTTTCCTCGATCTGCCCTTTCATCACATTCGCCAATTCTCGTGCCGTCCACTGCAGGGATTGTTCCTGCTCATTCGATTGCAGCTGCCTGCCTTGTGCCAAAATCTGTTCCAGTGTGACATTCCCATCCGATGGCGATTCCATGGCTGTCATGGCCCGCTTCAGTTCACCAACCGGATCACTCCGCAGCAGCTTGGTGATGGGTGACAGAAGCGTAAGGAGGATAAGGAGGCTCAGCACAAGCTTGACGTAACGCTCCATGGAGCGGTTGGGTAACAGCATATCCACGAATGTTGCCAGCAGTACGATCATGATCAATTCCCGGAGCCAGCTGCTCAGCCACCCCATCCTTCCAGCTCCTTTCCCGAGATCACCTGCTCATCTCATCATGATTGTCAGATTCCCCGCAGTAAGCAGGATTGTGATCGCCAGAAAAAACATCAATCCCACGGCCGCCAGAGCTGCGAATACATAAATCATCGATTTTCCGATGGCTTGCAGGCAACCAACGATCGGCGTATCTCCTAGCGGCTGCATTATAGCTCCCGTAATGTTGTATATGAGGGCAAGTGTCAATATTTTGAGCGCAGGAAACGCGCATAAAAACAAGATGATGATGACACCTGTCAGACCAATGGCATTTTTGACCAACATGGAAGCCGTAATAACCGTGTCTGTTGCGTCTGCGAATGTTCGTCCCACAATCGGAACAAAATTGCCTGCGATATACTTGGCTGCTTTGAGGCTTACACCATCTGCAACAGAGCTGGATGCACCTTGCACGGAAATAACCCCGAGAAACATCGTCAGCAGAATGCCCAGTAATGCGACGCTAATGTTGCGCAGCAGGTCTGCCAGCTGAGTCAGCTTATATTTGTCTGATATCGAACTGACAAGGTGCAGTACAGCCGAGAAAAATAATAGCGGGAATACCACGATATGAATCAGCGTGCTGACCAGATGGATCATGAAAATGATCAGCGGATGCGTAACCGAAACGGTAATGATGTTCCCCATGGAAGCCAAAAGTGTGAAAAGCAAAGGCACCATAGCCATCATAAAGTTGACCATGCCTTCAATGGCTTCCTTGGCATACCCAATGGCTACGCTGAAGCTATTAATTGCAATAACGATGATGACCATGTAACAGATGGAGTAGGCGATTTTACTAATGTTGTTTTTCTCAAATGCGGTCTGCAGTGTTTCTAAAATCATGCTCAGCACACTCAGCATCACGATGGTGACGAGCAGTTTGCCGTTATATAAAATCTCATGCAGCATGAAGGTGCCAATGGCCACAAACACTGATTTCAGGCTGAATCCCTCATTACCGGGGACAAGCATATCCATGAAAGAAGGCGTCTTCCCATCCGGAAAAAAACCTCCGTATTGCTGCATGAGTTGATCCCAATATTTCTCCACCTGATCCTTGGGAAGCTGGTCGGCCTGCTGCTGCAACCATTCATCCGAAGGTGAGCCTGAGCCTGCTGCAACCTGTCCCATTATCGCAAACAGAAAACACAGGACCAGCACGATCGTAAGGCGCCATCGCTGCTTGTCTTGCATGATGTTCATATGCTGTATGCACGCCTCCTTCTAGACCGGCATCAGCTTCATGACGGTTTCAATAATAATGCTGATGATCGGAATAGCGAGTACAAGGATTAGGACCTTGCCGGCAAGTTCAATTTTGGAAGCAATGCTCTCCTGCCCAGCATCCCTTACAATCTGAGCGCCGAATTCGGCAATGTATGCTATACCAATAATTTTCAGCACCGTTTTTAGATAGATGTTTTCCATGCCTGAATTTTCGGCCAGCCGCTTCAGCACCTCAATCACTGCGCCAATCTTGCCAATGAGCAGCATGAAAATCACAATGCCTGTCGCAGCCGCAATCAGAAAGGCAAACATCGGTTTCTGTTCCTTAATGATGAGAATAAGAACTGTTGCAATCAGGGCTAGACCCACGACTTGGATAATTTCCACAGGTCACCACCATCCCGGCTTCATGACGGTTTTCATTGAAACAGAAAGATCGATTTGATCTCTTGCAGCAGGCTGTCCAGCATGCGAACAACCATGAACAATACAACCACAAATCCGATCACGGTCACCCAGTGCGCCATATCTTCCTTTCCCATTTGTTTCAACACCGTATGAATCATCGCAATGATGATTCCGATGCCCGCAATTTGGAAAATTGCGTTCACTTCTAAATTCATGACCTTGGCACCTCACTATCGCGGCAATTTCAAAAGATCAGAATGACGATTAACGCTCCGACAAGCATCCCGAGACTGCGACTCATCCGCTCGTATTTCATTTGATCGGCTTGAGCACGGGATTCCTCATGCATAAGTTGTTGAATGGCTAGCGAAATGTGTTTGGTCTGATCCTGACGGTCGCTGGTGCCAAGGCTGTAGCTTAATTGCAGCATGACTTCCCTCTCATCCGCTTTCATCGCTGATTTTCCCCATGCTTGTTCGATTCCAGATTGCAGACTCTCTCGTGCCGTATGACCCAGAGGGGGCTCCATTTGCTTCGCGGCATGAAGAAACAGTGTTTTGACAGGCTCTCTGGTTTGAACTCCCATTTTTCCCATCGCATCGGGAAGCGGGGTCAGTCCGTAGTTGATCTCCGTCATCAGTCGCTGCAGGGCAGCAATCAATTCTCGCAGCTGTCTGGGTCTGAGTGCATACTGTTTCGCACGGTAGAAGCCCGCGAGTGTACTGGCAAGCAGGATAATCACGGCACCCAGCATGTTAACCAAAGGCTTCACCTCCTGCCTCGGTTTGCTGAAGACCTCGCATTTTGCCATCGGCCACCTTGAAGCTCATCCCTCGGCTCGTCCGCTGCAACTGGACATAACGCTGAAACATCTGTGCAGCGATTAAGGTACGCAATGCAGGCCTGGAAGACAGCTCGGACAGATCACGGCCGTGGGCAGTTGCAATAACCGAAACACCGGAATGCAGTGCCTCCATCACAGCTTCTGCATCTTCCGGACGACCGATCTCGTCCACAATGAGTACGTCTGGAGACATCGAACGAAGCATCATCATCATGCCTTCCGCCTTGGGACAACCGTCCATGACATCCGTTCGGGGACCTATGTCAAACCCCGGTACACCTTTATAACTTCCGGCGATCTCGGATCGCTCATCCACAATGCCAACCTTGAGACGCGGCCTCAGCCCCTGGATCAGCTCACTGACACCTGTTAGCTTGGTTCCACTGCTGATTTGTCTGGCCAAATCTCGCAGCAACGTTGTTTTTCCTTGCTGAGGCGGTGAAAGTATCAAGGTGTGGAATACCTGTCCGCTTTTCAGATCCAACAGGTGAGGCAGGATTCGATCGGCTACCCCATGGACTTCGCGGGCTACCCTGACGTTGAAACCATTAATATCACGCAAGTATTCCACCCGGCCCCCGCTAAGCACAGTTCTGCCTGCCAATCCAATACGGTGCCCTCCCGGAATGGTGATGAATCCTTTGCGCAGCTCCTCTTCCAGTGTATAGAGCGAGTGATTGCTAATCAGATCCAGAAGCCTGTGTGTCACCTCTTTTTGAGGAATATAAGCTTCTTCAGGCTTCGCTGTTGGGCTGCCCTGTGCGGTAAGGAAGTGATAGGCGTTCCCTGCATTGATCTCGAGCGGCCTTCCTTCGCGGATACGTACTTCCTCCACTTGCTCCAATATAGCGGGCGGCATCCTTCCCAGAATGGTTCGAATCGGTTCCGGAAAGAGATCCTTCCAGTTCACCTTCATGAATGGCCCCTCCAACCCTTAAATCGTATTCACCGCGTATCTGGTGCTTGTTCCTATCTCAAGTCTATGCCTGTACATTCAATTTATGACGCTGAAATCTAGCATTTCTTTCAGAACAGGCCTGAGAGTCAAATATCATAGATCCAGGCTTCTTCTAGGCACCCGTCTATATCATCGTGCATATAGTGCTTGCAGACAGGTGAAATCCATTCCGGAGGGAAGACAGAACCATCTATCCCCAAATGAAGAGAGGAGTTGTGGGGAGTGCAAGTCGATGTGGTAGGAAATGTGAATGAAGTCCGAAGAATCGATATCGCAGGACGAAGTGCCGTTGTGATCGACGTGCTGCGTACCACAAGTACAATCGTTACAGCCTTGGCATATGATGCCGCGGCTGTCATCGCGGTGGAGACCGTTCCTCAAGCCAAACAGATGACCGTTCAGGATTCAATTCGGGGCGGGGAGCGTTTTAACAAAAAAATCGCCGGATTCGAGGTGGGCAATTCCCCCTATGAATATATGACGCAGGAGATCGCAGGTAAAACCGTAATCCTGACCACTACCGACGGGACACGCGCGCTAATCAAAGCTTCCAGGGCAAGGCATGTGCTGGCCGGTTCCTTTCTGAACGTGCAGGCGGTCGCAGCTGCGCTCTGTCTGCTCCAAAGAGACGTTCTTTTGTTATGCGCAGGAGATCAGGACGAATTCGCACTGGAGGATGGATTGTGTGCAGGATGCATTATTGAAGAACTGTACCGACAGTCCCATTTCCCTATCAGGCTGAACGATCTTGGCAGGGTACTGCATCAGGCTGTTACCCAATGTGAGGACACTTTACCGGATCTTGTTCGTGTATCCACAGGTGCAAGGCGGCTTGACAAACTGGGCAGTATGCATGATGTCACCTACTGCTCCCAATTAAACTTGTTCGACTGTGTACCAGAGATGAGAGAAGATCATCGTATGGAATTGTTTCGGGGCTCGGAGGGGGAAAGGATATCCAAATTGCTGTAAAACATAGAAAAAAGGTGTTCTGTCGCCCGGATGGCGATACAGAACACCTTTCGTTCATTTATATATATGGCATCGAATTATCTGCGAACTTGTGGACCGCCAACTACAGCCTGCTCTGCCGTGTCGAGATCATACGCTGTGTGCAGTGCTTTGATAACCTCATGAAGTTTGTCACCATCGATGACGCAGGATACCTTAATTTCGGACGTGCTGACCATTTTGATGCTCACGCCTTCTGAAGAAATTACTTGGAACATTTTGGCTGCAACACCCGGATGGCTGACCATGCCTGCACCGACAATCGATACTTTAACCAAATGATCTTCCGATGTGACTTCACGATACGGCAAACGGCTGTGAAGGCCCTCAAGGACACGCAGCGCGTTCTCGCGATCAGACAGTGCCACCGAGAATGAGAAGTCTGCTTTATCGTCCATAACACCACTTTGAACGATAATGTCGACATCGATCTGTTCAGATGCCAGTGCACCAAACACCTCGGCGAGAACTCCCGGTGCGTCCGGAACTCCCAAAATACTGATACGAGCCACATTTTTGTCATAGGCAATTCCGCTTACCACGACGCCTTGTTCCATTGCTGCTTCCTCCTTCACAACCGTTCCCTCATTATGGTTAAAGCTGGATCTTACAATTAAAGGTACACCGGAATGCTTCGCGTACTCAACCGCACGCGGATGCAGTACTGCGGCTCCCAAATTTGCAAGTTCCAACATTTCGTCATACGAAATTTCCTTGAGCTTGCGCGCGACTTTGACAATCCGGGGATCTGTCGAATAAATTCCATCCACATCCGTATAGATTTCACACGCATCCGCCTTGATGGCTGCTGCCAGCGCTACAGCGGTTGTATCAGAGCCACCGCGACCGAGTGTTGTAATCTCTCCATCTTCGGTCATGCCCTGGAATCCTGCAACAATTACAATATTGCCGTCCGCAAGCGCTTCATTTACACGTTCCGGATGGATATCATTAATTCGTGCTTTTCCATGTACCGGTTCAGTGCGGAAGCCCGCTTGCCATCCGGTAAACGAAATTGCCTTACGACCCAGTGCCTGAATGGCCATGGATAATAGCGAAATCGAGATCTGCTCTCCAGTGGTCAACAGCATATCCATTTCACGCGCAGGCAATTCACTATTGAGCAGTTTCGCCTGATCAATCAGATCATCTGTCGTGTCTCCCATCGCCGAAACCACAACGACACACTGATGTCCTTCATCAGCTTTCTCTACAACACGTCCGGCTACACGCTTCATGCGTCCCGTATCTCCGACCGAGCTGCCCCCAAACTTCATGACGTACAATGACAACGCAAATCCACTCCCTACCTTGTGCAGTATGCATAATTATGTCCATCGCCATTATTCTCTCCGAAAAATGACTTTAACCCAGTATATTACGAAAGTGCCTGATAGGCTAATCTTTTTTCGAAAAAACCCTCTGCCAAATCATTGGCAAAGGGTTGACATCATTGTGTATTTTGCTTATACCCCGTGAAAGTTACGCGCGGGAGGAGTATTTACCTTCACGTGTATCGATCAGCAGAACGTCGCCTTCGTTAATAAACAAAGGAACTTGAACGTTCAAGCCCGTTTCCACTTTAGCGTTTTTGGTAGCACCTTGAGCTGTATTACCTTTAACACTTGGCTCCGTCTCGATAACTTTCAGCTCTACGCTTGTAGGCAAGTCAATTCCGAGGATTTCACCTTGGTAGCTGACGATCTTTACATTCATGTTTTCTTTCAGGAAGTTCAATTCCCATTCCAGTTGGTCGCTTGTCAATGTGAACTGATCATATGTTTCGTTGTCCATGAACGTGTGCTCTGTACCACTTGCATACAGATAAGATACGCCACGGTTTTCGATGATGGCACGTCCAATCGTTTCACCTGCACGGAATGTGCGCTCAACCGTGTTACCGTTACGCAGGTTTTTCAATTTGGAACGTACGAATGCTGCGCCTTTACCTGGTTTAACATGTTGGAAGTCAAGTACAGTGAAGATATCTCCATCCACTTGTACGGTCAAGCCTGTTTTAAAATCGTTTACTGAAATCACGAAAAATCCCTCCTGATATGGTTGAAAAGTAGACGATGTAAAACGATGGGTTAATGATGTACATAAAATGAAAGAGAAGAGATTCCACCTTTTTCACTCCGATTGCAGAACCATCTTTCGATCGCTGTTATCCCCGGATTTTTTGATTCCTTTTTCAAGGGGAAAATCCTGGGATAAAGGCGAACGCTACGCTTCTACAGATTGTTTCTGCACTCTCCGTTGTGGTGTAATTAACTTTTTCAATTTAAATCCACATTAAAAACCGTTTTACATCGCTGGTGGCTAGAATGTTAGCCGATAACGGTGAACTTTTTGTCCGACTTCGTTAAGATATGAATGCCTGTTTCCGTGATAACCACGTCATCCTCGATACGTACGCCGCCAAGTCCGTCAATGTAGATACCCGGTTCAACGGTTACAACCATGCCCGGTTTCAACACATCGTCACTAAGCTTGGATAAACGCGGAGCTTCGTGGACTTCCATCCCCAGGCCGTGGCCTGTGCTATGTCCGAATTGATCTCCATACCCGTATCCTGCAATGATATCACGTGCCAGTGCATCTGCTTCCCGTCCGGTCATGCCCGGTTTCAGGTTCTCAAGCGTATGTAACTGGGCTTCCAGTACAATGTCATAAATTTTACGCAGCTCTGGTACAGGTGTACCCGTTGCGATCGTGCGTGTCAGATCTGAACAGTATCCGTCAAGCAATGCACCGAAGTCAAATGTAATTAACTCATTTTGTCCGATGACCTTGCTGCTCGCTACGCCATGCGGCATTGCGGAACGTTCACCCGAAGCTACGATGGTGTCGAAGGAAGAGGATGTTGCTCCATGCTTGCGCATGAAAAACTCCATTTCCAAATCCACTTCACGCTCAGTCATACCCGGTTTGGCAAACTGTAAAACGTGGCTAAACGTAGCATCCGCCAGATCAGCAGCTTTTTGCATTACAGCGATTTCATCCTCATCCTTGAAGATACGAAGTTGTTCCACAATACCGGATACAGCTTTCAGTTCGATGGATTGAAGTGCCTCAGCATAAGCGGAGTGCGTGCCGAATGTAACCGTGTCCTGCTCGAAGCCAACCTCTTTGATGTTTGCAGATGCAAGCAGTTCTCGCACCGAATCCATCGGTTTTGGCCCATGCTCTACAACGGTAAATCCTTTAGCTTGCTGCGGTGCCTGTGTCATATAACGGAAATCAGTCAGCAAATATGCTTCCTGTTCCGTAATCAGCACATACCCCGCTGACCCTGTAAAACCGGTCATATAACGACGGTTAATCGGGTTCGTAATCAGCATTGCTGTGAGTTCGCGCTCACGCATGGCCTCACGCAACTTATTTACTCGTTTGTTTTCCATCGGTAACCCTTCTTTCTCTCACATTCCCGGGTCCCCGGCTCAGGTTTGTTTGTCCAGATGACGCACGAGAGCCAGCAGCCCCAGTTCATAGCTTACTTCGCCAAATCCGGCAATCTGCCCGATTGTTTCTGCAGCAATTACTGAATGATGTCTGAAAGCTTCGCGTGCATGAATGTTGGATAGATGAACTTCCACGGTAGGCACTTTTACTGCATTAATCGCATCACGTACAGCATAGCTGTAATGGGTTAATGCTCCGGCATTCAGCATAATTCCGTCCGCATCGCCCATAGCTGCATGAATACGATCAATGATGTCCCCTTCGTGATTGGATTGATAAAAAGAGATGGAGACGTCAAGCTCCTCTGCCTGTCTGCGAATTTTGTCCTCAATATCCTTCAGACTAAGCGTTCCATAGATGCCAGGTTCACGTATACCGAGCATGTTCAGGTTCGGGCCATTGATCACAACAATCCGTTTCATAGCTGCCCCATCCTTTCTGCAAATAACCATCTGCTATTTTAACACAGCCATTGCCGGATTGAGAAGCTTTTTTGCGGCTATGCTCCCGCTTTCTCGGGCTCGCGTTTCCGTTCGTCCGTGTACTCCATAGCTACGGTATAGCCGATGAACAGCCCCCACAGCAAAAAGAAGCAAAATTCGGTGATGATAGAATCCCAAGTCAAACGGTTTATCGGTTTCACCATGTCCAGTTTGGGGCCAACCAGTACAAAGATGATCAGCCACCAAACGATCCCGTAGCCGATTCCCGGTAAAGGTCCTTTCCATTTTCTCAGCGTATATGTGTAAATCAGTGCAGCCACAATGGAAAACACAATGAAAAACAGCCAGCCTGTCAGATGCCCCGCAGCGGTATATATATATTCATGTTTGAAGAAGGGCTCTGCCAAAAATCCCAACGGGACGATGCTGAAATGAAGCAAGTAGTTTAGCCAATGTATCCCTCCCCAAATAAAGCCTGCAAAGAAACCAAGCTCCACTGCAAAAGAAAACGGTTTGGTATAATAATGCTGCCCCTGGCGCTGTTTCGAGCGTCTGCCCTTATCCGCATGACTTTCCACGCCCCCATGCTTGGGATCCACATGAGATGCGTGTCTATCTGTATATTCTGCCATCTATATTCTCCTTTGCCTCAGTCTTCTGTGTCGCGATAAACCAGATTTCAATCATTCTCTACCGGGTAGTATGTTCAGAACAGGACAAACTTAACAACAACATCTCAAGGTTTGTCCCTGAAACTAGAAATCGGTCTCAAAATTCGATACAATAGGAATATCAAACTACCTTTGAATCAGAGGGTACAGAACAGAATAGGAAGGTGAATAATTTGCCTCAACAATCCAAGCCTGTCAGCTACGGGGGGCAAGCTGTCATTGAAGGCGTAATGTTTGGCGGTAAACACGTCAACGTTACGGCTGTTCGAAGAAAAGACGGCGAAATTACGTATCTGGAAGTTCCCAAGCAAGACAAGACCTGGGTCATGAAATTGCGGCGGATTCCGTTACTGCGCGGGATTGTCAGCATTATAGATTCAAGTGTCAAAGGAAGCAAACATCTCAATTATTCTGCTGACGCTTATGCTGATGATGAACTCGAACCTGAAGAGAAAGCAAAACAAAAAGAAAAAGAAGGTTCCGGCTGGAGCCTTAGCATGATTATTGGTGTCACTGCGGTAGCCATTCTTTCCTTCCTTTTTGGTAAAATTGTGCTCACGCTGCTTCCTGTCGTCATTGAGAATTTTTTGTTTAAAAATGCATTCGACAATCAGTTTTTGCATAATTTACTGGAAGGCGGCATCAAGCTGATTCTGCTTCTTGCCTACCTGTGGCTGATCTCACAGACCCCAATGATCAAACGATTATTCCAATACCACGGGGCGGAACATAAAGTAATTAGTGCTCATGAAGCCGGTGAAGAGCTCACACCTGAGAATGTTCAGAAATACAGTCGATTGCATTACCGCTGCGGAAGCAGCTTTATCATGCTGACGGTCATCATCGGTGTATTCCTGTACTCCCTTTTCACCTACGACAACCTTTGGGAACGGATGGGACAGCGCTTGCTGTTGCTGCCAGTTGTTCTCGGGATTTCCTTCGAGCTATTGAAGATCACCAACTCGGTGCGTGACATTCCCGTACTGCGTTATCTCGGATATCCTGGACTTTGGCTGCAACTGCTCACTACCAAAGAGCCAACTAACGAGCAGGTCGAAGTGTCCATCGCTTCGTTTAACCGCATGCGTGAACTGGATGCCAAGCTGGCCAACGTATCCGCTACATCGGAAGTACCTGTTGCAACACTCGATCCTGTGAAAGGGTGATTGATATGAACAAGCAGGCGATCATATTTTGGATAGTTATTGCGATTGCTGCCTTTGGCCTTATAAGCTGGGTGGCAAGCAGAGGTATATTCGGATTTATTGTACCTGTTGCAGTCCTTGGCGGTATATTCCTGCTATATAAGTATCCACCAAGGCGTTGGGCGCGTAAAACCAAACCCAAGATCAAACCTTCGGCACGCACCATGGCCAAAGTGAAAGCCCAATCCGGGTCTGGAGCCAGAAAGAGCAGCGGATCCTCCAAAAAACGCAAAGATTATCCCTTTCATGTCATCCAAGGAAACAAGGGGAAAAGCGATGAGGATATTCCCAAGTTTCACTAGGGATCATATGGTAATACGAAAACAACAAAAGCACTGCTTCGTAACTTTGAAGCAGTGCTTTTACTATTACACAGGCGTTAGTGGCGGTGTTTGAGACACCTTTTTCCGCTCTTCTCTTTTTTGTTTATCCAACTGCTCATCATAGAACTTCGTGTTCCATCGACTGAAAAACTCTGTACCTGCTGCAACACCCGATAAATACAACGCTGTACTTTCCTGCACGGACAGATTGAACTGTGTCGGCTTAACGCCCAGGGTTGGTATTTTAATCGTACGGAAACGGTTAATCTGTTCAATATATCGCTCATCATGCGCTGTAAGCATCGTCTCAACCAATGCCTGCAGCATGCTTAAAGGACCTTTAATTCTGCTCGGCTCCCCTTCCGTCTTGCCAACCAACTTGAAACCGACCGTGGGAATAATATCTCCACCACGCGCCGTACGTTCCCCATCAAACAGCCATAATGGAAAATTACTAAGCAATCCTCCGTCCACGACATACACGAACTGATCGGGAAAACGCATGCCTTTGGACATCACGGGCGATTTGCGTATGGCCACTGGATCGAAAAAATACGGGATACTACAGCTCATTCGTACGGCCTTGGCCACTTCGAACTTATCAGGATCAATACCGAACCGCCGTATATCATCTGGAAGTACCAGAAAGGTTCCGTTGGAGATATCCGATGCGGTAATCAGAAGCTTGCCTGGTGGCAGGTCCGCGAATGTTCGGATCCCTTTCTGTTTGAGCATATTGCCGATCCATGATTCAAGTGCTTCACCAGAATATAAACCCTTTTTCAAAAACAGCCTTGCTGCCGGTCCAATCCAGCGTATATCAAATATGGGTGAACGCCGCAGTAATGAGGCAAATGGCGTATTCTCAATGATGGATTTCATTTCTTCCGCGCGATATCCGGCAGCGATCAATGAAGCTACGATCGATCCGGAGGACGTCCCCGCAACACGATTGAACTGAAAGCCATAGTCCTGTGCACTCTGCACGGCCCCTGCAAGCGAAATCCCCTTTACACCCCCGCCTTCAAACACCCCATTGATTAACATATAAAAACCCCCCGTTCTCCAGGCAGTCCATTCCTACTGCCACTCTATGAGAACGAGGGTTGACCATATTACGCTGAAAATGATTTAAAGTCCATAATATGCTTTTAAATTGGCGATTAAGCCCAGTGGATTCTTCGTCAAATATTGCGAACTGAAGTAAATATCGCCTTTAATCGTATCGTATTTCTCATTGTATATGAGCTGATCAATAATTTCCTGGGAGGTCTGCCAGCCTATTTCAGGTGTACCCAGCTTATAAGGGGAGTGCCCGATATACAACTTCACGTCGGTATTAGCGACTTCGTTTGCCCACCAGTCCACCACTTTGTCATAGCGTGCTGCACTTAACGTCATACTCCAGTATACTTGCGGTGCCACATAGTCAATCCACTCCTGCTTGATCCATGTACGCACATCCGCATTCATACTGTCATATGCAGTAACTCCAGCTTTGGTATCGGAACCTGTGATATCAACAGCCTTATTGCGCCATACACCAAAAGGGCTGATTCCATACTCTACGCCTGCTTTTACTTGGTGGATACTCTCGCCCAGCTGTTTAACAAACTGATTGATGTTATCCCGTCTCCACTCGGCACGGTCTTTGGTATTCAATGTGTTATAGGCCTTGAAGGCGGCGTCATCATTGAATGCTACGTTAGAGGGATAGAAGTAATCATCCAGATGAACACCATCAATATCATATTGATTTACCACTTCCATGATGTTGTCGATAATATGCTGTCTGGCTTCCGGAATTCCCGGATTAATGTAAAGTTTGCCTGATGCATTCACGATCCAGTTCATGTGCAGTTTGGAAACATGATTGGCTGCAAGTCCGGATGTGCTTGCTGAATTGGTTGCGCGGAACGGGTTAAACCAGGCATGGAACTCCAGTCCCCGTTTGTGTGCTTCCTCAATCATGAACGCAAGCGGGTCATATCCCGGGTCCTTGCCCTGAGTCCCTGTAAGCACACTATTCCATGGTACGAGACCTGAAGGATAGATGGCGTCCGCATTGGCCCGAACCTGAACAAATACAGCATTGATGCCCATGCTTTTGAGCGTGTCGAGCTGCTGAGTGTACTCCAGCTTCTGCTTTTCTACATTTCCTTTTGCACTGGAGGAAGGCCAATCACCATTCACCGTTGAGATCCACGCACCCCGCATGTCATCCGTGCTTGGAGTACTGCCCGTGCCTCCCGGATTTGCCGGGGTAGCCGGATCGGGTGCAGGAGCATCTCCTGTTGTCAGATTAATCGTCTGTGCTGCCTGATTCCAATTCACTGTAATCCCAAGGTTTTCACTCACGAATCGAATTGGAACCATTACCCGGCCTTTCTTCAGTTCAACCGATGCATCCAAATCGACTGTGATACCATCAACCGTCGCTTGTTGGCGTCCACTGGTCATGGTGATCACCGATTCGGATTTCTTAATCGTTACGGTTCTCGAAGCCTGTGACCAAAGGACGGAAGCGCCTAATCCTTCACTAATCACACGCAGCGGGACCATCGTCACATTTACTTTGGGCAAAATGTAAGGCGATACATCCGATTCCAACCGTTGACCATCCAGATAAATATCAATTTCTTTTTGTGAAGCAGCCTGTGCACTCAGTCCAGCTGTTTGTAAGCCCAGCACGAAAATGAGCAGCAGGATCAATCCATTACGAAACTTCATCAGTACAATCCTCCATCATCATTAAAATTCTCGGCAAATTCTGCTAGTTTAATAGACGCTCCAAAGGATTGGTTAGTTGCGATAATTCACCAAATTATGGACAACAAAAAAACAGAGGGTGTCTCTCTGCCATTACAACGACAAAGTTACACCCTCTGTTTTTTGATAGTTTAAGCTCTTAAGGACCTCTGTGAATGGCCCTATGCTGCCTCAGGATTCGGTATTGCTCATGAGTTCCTGAATACTTTGAAGATCACGCAATCGGCTCTCGTCCTGACGGAAATATTCTACCAAAGATTCGATACAGGTAATGGAATCCCAACTCAGATGATGTTCGATTCCTTCCACATCCTTGTAGATATTCTCCTCCTGGACACCAATAGTCGTTAAAAATTGTTCAAGCAGATGATGGCGTTCCATTAAACGTTTCCCCATCTTTTTCCCTTTTGGAGTAAGTACCAACCCACGGTACTTTTCGTAAATCAGGTACTCGTCTTTGTCCAGCTTTTGGATCATCTTGGTCACCGATGAAGGATGCACTTCCAACCCTTCAGCTATATCTGACACACGAGCATAGCCCTTTTCATCAATCAATTTGTATATACGCTCCAAATAATCTTCCATACTGGGCGTTGGCATCTGCTTCCCTCTCTTCTCTCTGACCGGCAATATTCTTGCCTGGTCCCTATCTTATAATGATACATGTTATCAATACGCATTGGCAAGTCTTGTACGTACCAATCGCTATGTCGTTTATAACACATAGGCGCTTCTGATCCCGAACGCAAGTATTGGCAAGGTTGACTTATGCTTATGTGAGGCAAACTAAGCAAGGTTTCGTATTGAAAGGAGTGATTCCGTGAGTACAAGTGTAGCGCAGCCCCCGGTTCGCAAAGCAAAAGGTACTAAACCCTTTATTCCCGATTTGGTCTATTTTGAACCCGGTGCGCTGGAATATGAGAAGGGCAAACGGATCATGGAATGGGTGACTTCCAAGGAAATTCCATATCAGATGACCACTTCCCATAACCGGATCACCAATCTGCCTGGTGAAACCGAACAGGAAAAATACCGGATGGCGAAACGAACCTTGGTCGTAGGTGTACGCAAAACACTCAAATTCGATCAGTCGAAACCTTCAGCTGAATATGCGATTCCGATCTCAACAGGATGCATGGGCCATTGTCATTATTGTTATCTTCAAACTACGCTTGGAGCCAAACCTTATGTAAGGGTGTATGTGAACACCGAAGAAATCATTCAGGCGGCCAAAGGATATATCGATGAACGGGCACCTGAAATCACCCGGTTTGAAGCAGCCTGTACTTCTGATCCGGTGGGACTCGAGCATATTACCGAAAACTTGAGTGATCTGATCCGTTTTATGGCCGATGAGGAATACGGACGTTTGCGGTTTGTGACGAAATATCATCACGTAGATCCCTTATTAAATATCAAACATAACGGTCATACCCGCATCCGGTTCAGTGTCAATTCGGATTATGTCATCAAGAACTTTGAACCTGCTACCTCCAGGTTTGAAGAACGGATCGAAGCAGCAGGCAAAATAGCGCATGCGGGGTACCCGTTAGGTTTTATCATCGCCCCCATCATGTGGTATGACGGATGGCAGGAAGGGTACGCGGAGCTTTTACAGAAGCTTGCCGACACACTTCCGGAAGATGCCACGAAGGATCTTACTTTTGAAATGATTCAGCATCGATTTACCAAAACGGCAAAAGCCACCATCGAGAAACGATACCCCAAAACCAAACTTGAAATGGACATCGAGAAAAGAAAGATGAAATGGGGCCGCTGGGGGCAATATAAATATGTGTACAAGGATGATCAGCAGGACGCGCTGCGCGAGTTCATAACGGAGCGAATTTTCGAACACTTCCCGTTAGCAAACATTGATTACTTCACCTAAGTACTAACATCATATCTGCAGTGGTGACGATCAAAAAAGCAGGATACATGGGTCAGAATGTGCTCTGGCCTTCATGTAGCCTGCTTTGTTTATACTCGGGTATTTGTTTCAAATAATCATCCAATCCGGTGTAATCTGCTGCAGCCAAATGGTGATTTTTGTCATTTGATCCGTGAATAGCAGCACACCCAAAAACAGCATGAGTGCTCCCCCGACTTTCATCATCACATTGGAATATCGTAAGATCCAGCGTGTTGAACCGATGAAAAAAGCAAGGATGAAGAACGGTAATGCGAATCCAGCCGTATAGCCGGTGATCAAGGTAAGCCAGGTTGTCGGTTCACTCGCAGCCATCGCGATGATTGCAGTCAGGATGGGACCGATACACGGTGACCAGCCTGCCGAGAAACCTATCCCGAAAATAAAAGAACCCAGGTACCCTGCTGGTTTCCATTTCAGGTCCAGCTTGCGTTCTTTCATCAGAAACTGCGGCTTAAATACCCCTAGCAGGAATAAACCCATGAGCATAATTAAAATGGCGGATAACTGACGAATTAAATCACGATTATCATTGAAAAAGCGCCCAAACAATCCTGCTCCAAGTCCTAGCGAGTAAAAAACCGCCGAGAATCCCAAAATGAACGCCAGCGTATGCGTTAATGTTTTAAGCCGGACTTCACGCTGATTGCGATCGTCTTTTAACCTTTGTACGGTCATTCCCGTAATGTAGGATAAATACGAAGGGTACAGTGGAAGACAACACGGTGATATAAATGAAGCCAATCCTGCGACAAAAGCCAGCCACACATTAACATCAGGCATGAAGCGGTGGTCTCCCTTCCCTGGGGCTCACTTGCACGCGTATAATTATCAGGCTCGGAACCCTTTTTTTCCAATCATCGTAAGAATCAGCATCATGATAAGCAATAATACAATTGTTGCTCCTGGAGCCAGATTCCAAATTCCAGCTACCACCAAACCAATGACAACTGCAATCTCCCCGATAACGACGGAGAGAATGATGGCCGACTTGAAACTCCGTGCCATAAGCAGACTTACCGCTACAGGAATGGTCAATAGTGCTGACACCAGCAGTGCCCCTACGATTTTAATTGCGGTACTGATAACCAGAGCTGTCATCACCGTAATCAGCATGTTAAGCAATTTTACGGGCAGACCTGTAACTGCCGCAGCGTCTTCCTCAAAGCTGAGCAGGAAAAACTCCTTATGTAGCAGCGCAACAACGATGACTACAATCAGCGTTACCACTCCAACCAACTTCAAGTCGGTAGAGTCCAGTGTATAAATGCTGCCGAACAAGTAACTCATTACATCCGTATTGTACCCTTTACCTAGTGTAAAGAACAACGAAGCAAGCGCGACGCCACCTGACATGATAATAGCAATGGATAACTCGGCATAAGTCTTATATGCCTTGCGCAGCTTCTCTATGGCAAAGGATGCGAGCACAGCAAAGACAAGTCCCACTGCAATCGGATAAACCTCAATCAAAAAACCGAGGGCAACCCCGGCTATTGTTACGTGAGATAGGGTATCCCCGATCATGGACAAACGTCGCAGCACCAGAAACAGTCCAATCAGTGGAGCTGTAATACCGATCAGCAATCCTCCTGCCAATGCACGCTGAAAAAAATCACTCATTAAAATCTCCAAAACACACGACTCCTTCAGCCTTGTCTAATCTAGTTGTACAATATCATTATCGTACCAGGGCAGTAGTATGCTGCAAATTGGTCTCGGCACAATCCTCCACCTCATGCGAATGACGAACATGAAAGTTGATTTTCCCGTTGGTTGTTGCCGCTTCTGAACCAAGATAGTTCTCCATCCGGTCCATATCATGTGAAACCATCAGGAACGTCATCCGGTGGTGTTCATGCATATGGGTAATGAGCTCAAAGAAACTTGCTTGAGACTCGGCGTCAATCCCTACTGTAGGTTCGTCCAAAATCAACAAATCCGGATGATTGATAAGCGCACGTGCCAAAAACACTCGCTGCTGCTGTCCTCCGGACAATTGTCCAATCCGTTTGTTTGCCAGATCCTCGATACGCATAACCTCCAGTGCATCCGTGCACTGCTGCTGCGATTTGCGCGTCATCCGGCGGAACATATTCTTATTGTTGTACAAACCAGACATGACCACTTCCCGCACGGTTGCAGGGAACAATGGGTTAAATGCATTTTTTTGCGGGACATAGCCGATCCGTTCCCAATCCTTGAATCTACGAATCGACTGTCCGAACAATTTGATATCCCCCTGCGCTGGAGGCAGCAGTCCCACCAACATGCGCAGCAGTGTTGTTTTTCCCGCTCCATTTGAACCGATAATACCGACAAAATCCCGTTCCTTGACCATAAAATCAAGATTTTCGATCACTCGCTGGTCACCGTAAGAGAAAGATAACTTCTCAATCTCTATGATTGGATCATGACATAGTGGCATGATTTGCTGCATGGCAAAGCCGCCCTTCATTATATATAAGGATTGCAAAACGAATCCTTCAGTCTATCTTATTTTAATGCGATCAGCAGATTTTGCAAATTTTTCTCCATCAGGGTGAAATAATCATCCCCATTCGCTGCCTGTTCCTTGGTAAGTCCTTCAACCGGATTCAGCACCATCGTTTCCACACCAGCCTCGCCAGCCAATGTTTTGGCCAGTTTGTCAGATACCAGCTCTTCGAAGAAGATGTACTTGATGCCCTCTTCCTTCACAAGCTTGGACAAATTCACGATGTCCTGACCTGTTGGTTCAGCATCCGGAGATAGCCCCATGATGGCATGCTGGGTCAAACCATAATCACGTGCAAGATATCCGAATGCCTGGTGGGACACAACAATTTCCTTGTTGGAGACTTTGGATAATTCGTCGGTAAAGCGCTGATCGAGTGCTTCGAGTTTGGTGCGCAGTTCCTCATAACGCTGCTCGTAGCCATCCTGGTGATCAGGGTCTACTTCCACGAGACTATTCTTGATATTTTCTGCCATCACTATAGCCGATTTGGGACTTACCCATGTGTGCGGGTCAATGTGATGGTCTGCAACGTCTTCTGTACCTGTTTCTTCTTCCGCGTGCTCGTCTTCATGCTCTTCCCCATGGTTATGTCCATCATCGCCTTCAGCAGTCAGCAGACTGACCCCATCACTTACAGCAACAGACTTCACTTGGGTATCGCTGTTCAGGGACTTGAGAAAGTTAGGTACCCATCCTTCAAGGCCTGCACCGTTGTATAGGAACAATTGTGCTTTGGAGGTGTTCACAATATCCTGGCTCTTAGGCGTCCAATCATGGGGCTCAACGCCGGTTGGCAGCAAATTAATAACGTTTGCGTCTTCGCCGCCGATGGCCGTTGTAAATGCATATACAGGATAAAAGCTCGTGATCACGTTCACTTTGCCTTCCTCGATTTTCGCACTTTCCGAATTACTTTGTCCGCACGCCGACAACAGGAGCAAACTGAGAATAAGCATGCTGCTCCATAACCATTTGGTTCTGGTTTTCCCACTTCTGCTTGTATGCTGTATCCGGGTACCCCTGGTTTGAGTTGTTTCATTATACCGTTTCACTATTGCTTCACTCCGCATCTCTTAATCGTAAACATTACTGAAAGAATTATAGGTAACCTGAACGCAGTTGTCAAGCAGATCTGCCCTATTTATTCTCCCCCGGCGCGCAGAGTTCATAACAGTATATGCTTGTTTTCCCACGTTATTAGCAGGGCAATCAAGAGGAAAGCAAAAAAGCGACCCGATGGAGCGGGTCGCCTTCATTTTTTATTCTATCATGCATCAGACAAAATGCTTTGCTGACTTATTTTACTTGTGCACCGTTAGGCATATTGTCCGGTACCGTAGCCAGTGTTAATTGATCTCCATGAGATGCCGCCAGAATCATGCCTTGGGACAGCTCGCCGCGCAATTTTACCGGTTTGAGATTCGTTACACAAATGACTTTGCGACCAACCATCTCTTCCGGGGAATAGAACTTGGCGATCCCTGATACGACCTGACGCTGCTCATAACCGAGATCCAGCTGCAATTTCAGCAGCTTATCAGCTTTTTTGACTGGTTCACAGGCGATAACCTGTGCTACACGCAGTTCCACTTTGGCAAAATCGTCTATGCCGATTTCTTCCTTGCTCTCAGGTGCAGTTACGGGTTCGGAAGCTTGCGCAGAATCGGCAGCATTAGGCTGTGCGCCATCTGCTTGCGGTTCTGCTTTTTTACCTCCGGTCATGGCTTCAGCAATATACGCAACCTCCTGCTCCGAGTCGAGACGTGGGAAGATGGGGTCACCCTTTTGCAGAGCGTTACCCGCTGGAATCACACCCCACTGCTTAGACGTATCCCAAGCCGTAAGTTCGCCTTCCTGAATACCGAGTTGTTCCCAAATTTTATGCGGAGCGCGAGTCAGGAACGGCTGCAGCAAGATGGAAGCAATACGCAGACTTTCGATCAGGTGAGACATAACGGATGCGAGTTCATCCCGTTTCGCTTCATCGCGTGCCAAAGCCCAAGGCTGTGTCTCGTCAATATATTTGTTGCTGCGGCTAACAAATTGGCTAATCGCAGTCAGTGCTACGGAAAATTGCAGATTTTCCATCGCCTGCTCCACTTTATCCACCGCTGCACGTCCAGCTTCTTCAAGCGAAGCATCAAATTCCGTTACACCCGAAGTAAATGCAGGTGCCTTGCCTTCGAAATATTTATCCACCATCGCTACGGTACGGTTAAGCAAGTTCCCCAGATCATTGGCCAGATCCGAATTCACGCGCTCTACAAAGCTCTCTGGAGTGAATGTACCATCGGAACCGAATGGAACTTCACGCAGCAGATAATAACGCAGTGCATCCAGCCCGTAACGGTCAATCAGGGTCACTGGATCAACGACATTCCCCTTCGATTTAGACATTTTACCGTCCTTCATCAATAACCAGCCATGCGCAAATACTTTTTTCGGCAAAGGCAGGTCAAGTGCCATCAGCATGATTGGCCAGTAGATGGTATGGAAACGAACGATTTCCTTCCCTACCAGATGAACATCTGCAGGCCAGAATTGATCATACAGTGATGAATCGGATGAACCATAGCCTAGAGCCGTAATATAGTTGGATAATGCATCAATCCAGACATATACGACGTGTTTCGGATCGCCTTTGACTTTAACGCCCCATTCAAAAGTTGTCCGGGAAACAGCCAAATCTTCCAGACCCGGCTTGATAAAGTTGTTAATCATCTCGTTCTTGCGGGATTCCGGCTGAATAAAACCAGGATTCTCCTCATAATATTTCAGCAAACGATCCGCATATTTACTCATGCGGAAGAAATAGGATTCTTCTTTGACAAGTTCTACGGGGTGTCCGCTATCCGGACTCTTGGCAGCGATAATTTCGCCCTTCTCGTTCTTCTCCACATCAACCAATTGGGTCTCCGTGTAGTAGGTTTCATCAGGAATGCTGTACCAGCCCTCGTATTCGCCCTTATAGATATCTCCCTGCTTGAGCAAACGATCGAAAATATCCTGTACAACCGTTTTGTGACGTTCTTCCGTTGTACGAATAAAGTCATCATTGGAGATGTCCAGTTTGTTCCACAAATCCTTGATGCCCACAACGATGTCGTCTACAAATGCTTGTGGTGTCTGACCTTTCTCCTGTGCCTTACGTTCAATTTTCTGTCCATGCTCATCCGTTCCTGTCAGGTAACGCACCGCATACCCGCGCAGACGTTTGTAACGAGCCATAGCATCACCAGCAACCGTTGTGTACGCATGCCCAATATGCAATTTGTCACTCGGATAATAAATCGGCGTCGTCAAATAAAATGTTTTTTGATCAGTCATGAAAGACTTCTCCTCCTTCATATGTCATACTTCCTTGCGCATTCTTTGACTAAAAAAGAACACAAAAAACTCCCGCCCCTATGGGACGAGAGTAGATCTCACGTGTTACCACCCAAATTCCCCGTGCTTTTTGCAAAACACAGGCTCTGCCGGTCCTTCGACCGCCCATTAACGCTGGATCACGCCCCAGCCTTACGACAGCGTCTACATACACGTCTGCACGCTCGGAAGAGGTTCCTCCGGGACCATATTCCATCCTCCTCCCAGACCGGTTCTCAGCTCATCCGGCTCTCTGCACTGGGGGTGTGTCTGTACTTATCCCTTCACTGGAAATCATTATACGAAAAATATACTGAAATGCTGCCCTCTTTGTCAAGTCGGCAGCTGCACAGCTGCTATCTTGTCATCCCATTAAGCCGTAAATGAATCCAACTTCATCCCTCATCAGGTACCATGACTGTCTTTTCTGTCTTTGGCGGAACCAGATCAACGCCTCCCGGATGAAACGGATGGCATTTCGCGATACGCTTGGCAGCCAGCAATGAACCTTTGAATGCGCCATGGACCTCGATTGCTTCCATCGCGTAAGCCGAGCAAGTCGGATAGAAGCGACATGTAGGTGGTTTCAAGGGAGAAATATAATTCCGGTATACCCGAATGGGCGCCTGTGCCACTCTGCGGGATAACTTCATGGTTAGTGTTTCCCGTGAGCGTGTGAATGTCCGGTTGACACTTTCGCAGGAGCATGTTCCGCACAATCTTTGCAGTATCCAAACACTTCAAATTTATGGTCCACAACCTGAAACTGTTCTGGAGCATCTGCCAGCTGCATCGGACAAAAAACGATGGGATAGGTCTTCTGACATTTCAGACAGATCATATGATGGTGATGGTGATCTTCGCTGCAATGCGCTCTGAATTTAACACCGTCTTCAAAAATGACCTGCTCCAGCACACCCAAATCCTGCATTACACGCAAGTTCCGGTATACCGTGTCAAAGCTCAGCCCGCTGTAAGTCTTACCCATATATTCATAGACGTCCTTGGGTGTAAGATACCCTGGAGATTCGGCAAATAACCGGGCCAGTGTCTTCCGCTGATCCGTAATGCGAAGTCCCTGTGAGGACATGGTATTAATAATCTGTTCTGTCGACAGCATGACTTAAAGCACCTCCTGTCATACAAGCATTATGCATACATCCTAAGAGCGAATATAAATCAGCAATAAACTGGATTGCAACGGTTATGTTCGTCCAGATGCTACCCACTTGGAATAATGGGAATCACAGATGCAATGCGGATACCATGCTTGTTATTCTATTTCTAATAATGCCTCAAATTCGGATTAGAGTCAACGAAACGGCTCGCACACTGTTCATCGTCAGATTCATTAAAAAGGACCCCATTCACATGGAGTCCTTCTCTGACGGTTCAGAAGATCATTTCTTCGGGCGACTTTTGGGGTGATCGGGTATATAAGATATAAGCTTTCACTCCAAACCGTCCGTTCCTTGTTGCCTGGTCATGATTACTTCTCAGCCGGAAGCGGTGTGAACAGCAGGTTTACAGGAAGATTGCTTCCTGGTGCTGCTGAGAACAGAATGGTAACACTCTCACCATAAGAGCCTGTGCGGTAAAGTACACTTTGCTCGTTAGGAGCGCTCAAGGATTTACCCTCGGAAATTTGTACAACCTGGCCATTCACAAGTGCCACACCCGAATATTTACCACCACGAGGGTTGAACGAGATCAGCGTACGTGGTGCTACGTTATTCAGTGTAATTTTGTAAAGCACACCAAAGTTACCGGCGTTGGAGGCATCTGTGTAAGCCATTGGGTCTGTTCCGACCAGGTTTGGATCACTTGCATTATCACCAAGCGGAAGGCGGGAAGGCTTCGAGCCTACTTCTTGATCATACGTGATGACACGTGTTGCATTCGGGTATGTTCCCCGGTTGTGAACACCGTCACGATCCAGTACAGGCAGCGTAGACCATACTTCCATCGGATCTTTATTTTCTTCAATCATAATAATGTTGTAATCCAGTCTGTAATCGCTGAATACATCGGAGTACAGGGAAATGACTTGTCCCTTCTTCATCGGTAGAGCACTAAGTTCCGTAAGGATTAATTTGCTCTCTCCAGGCTGCAGGACAACGTCTAATTTACCAGTGCCTTCCTGCATGGATTGGAACCAGCGATCAATCGACAGTTTCCCAGCAACGGTAGCAAACGGAGAAGGACCCGCGAAGCCCATGTTCTGCTGCTCCAATGTCGCCGGATACATATTGTTGTTGGTAGCCACAACGTACATTTTTACGTTTTTGCCCGTATTATTCACATGGTGGATCATAAAACGTGTTTGTCCAATTGAAGATTCCTTATAGACAATCCCTTCGCTGTTAACGGTTTCCGGACTGTTACTGCGAATCAGAATGCTTTGCTCATCATAGTAAGTGTAAGGAACTTTCTCCATAGCAGGTACTTCTCCGCCATTGAAGGTGAACTTTCCACCAACCGGTGTGAACAATTGATTGAAATCGGAAAGAGTGTACAACGTTTCACCCGTGACATTGATGATCTTGGAATAGCTGTCACTCAAACCGTGTTTGTCTGTGACAGTAATGGTAATTGTCTTAGGTCCTGGGACAAAGAATGCTAGTGCGTTGTTATCCCACTCTGTTTTCTCAATTGCATTTTCATCGTCAGTGCTTTGATCAATGTATGTGATCTTTTCACCCATTTTGTACTCTTCCTTGTCTGTAGTGAACATCGCTACAGGCGGAAGATTCGGCTTTTGGACCTGGATTGTTACAGAGTACGGATCACTCCATTGACCGCTTGAATCCTGGACAGCATACGTTACCGTATATGTACCTGGTTGGTCGAACGAATCTTGACGGCCAGTCCAGCGCTCATCCACAATATCCAGTCCTTTGGGAGAACTGTATTTCGTTGTGTATGTCACGTTGTCACCGGCAAAAATTTCTTTGGGTACCGTGAAACTGGCTACCGGTTTGGTACTCAGCTTCAATACAACCGTTTTGGCGGGTTGGTTCACTGTATAAGTAATGTTGAGTGCCTGTGTAATTGAAGTCAGTGGCACCATAAACGTATTCTTTTGTTGGTAAGCAGCGCCCTTCATCGTTCTTGCTTCACCATTAACGGTATAGATTTTGCTGTTAGTTTTAAAACGCAGCTCCTCTTCCCCACTAATAATGATCGTTTCCTTGGTCGTGTTGTCGTATTTCACTTCATAGCCAACTCGGTCAACCAGCGCGCGGATCGCTACATAGGATACACCATTTTTGACGGCCATTGGCTGTCCGGCAAGATACGTCTTGCCATCCTGCACCATTTTATTGCTGTTCATGTACAGTGTCAGGTCTCCACCGGCAGTTCCGGATAATGACTGACCACTAGTGGAAGGCTCAACCTCTACAGGTGTAGGTGCTGGCACTTCTTCCTCTGTACCTTCTGCATCTTCAGATTCGGCAGGAGTTGCAGGGTCAACCGGAGTAACGTCCGTACCTGATGAATCTGTGGATTCAGGATTCGTCTCCTCGGTTGTATCGTTATCGGATGTCTGTGTACCTGATTGATCCTTTACTTCCGATTCCGCTATAGTTTGTTCTTTCTTAATAACCTCAACGGATTTAACTTTGGCTGTATTCACTGGTGTCGCATCGCTCTGATCAGCTGCCTGTGCATTCGCAGGAATGACTGCAAACGCCTGAAAAACAGCTAAAGCGGTAAGTATGGACAATTTCTTCTTCAAATTCATTCTTTTTCTTTGGCTCCTTCTGCTCCCATTTTATAAATATCCCCCTCAAAAAGTCATACTATTAGACGCTTGTCACCGGGAAAAGTTGCTAAAAATATTAGATTAGAAATGTAAAGTTTTAATAGAGCGATAACACTATGAAAATAGTTAGTTATCATTTCATCACCATTCAAAGATTCATTTGGTATCTTCAACAAAAAAAACCTCACCACTATATGGATGAACATCACCACATAACAGGAAGGTTTGTACTTGTACTTTTAATGTTCAACTTAATCGGACGGGCAAGCTTCCACTCGGATCCAGTTCACCCGTAATCATTGAGGAGAGTGCACGTACCACGGAAGGTGTATTTTCGTATGTACAGACGTAAGCTCCCGGCCGGGGAATTTCCAGCAGATCATAGGGATTACGCAAAGCAACGACAATCAATGAATGTTTCTCACTCAGCCGTTCGATCAAGTAACGCTGACCTTTGGGGAGAACTCCAGCCGAGGTGTACGTGCATACGATGACTTGATCTCCCTCCATCACACTTTGCAGAATTTGTTCTGCCTCTTCATATGACGGCTGTGTTGTTATTTTATGCTCCCGAACATGTTTTTTGTATTGCCCAAGCACCATCCCAAGTGAATCCGAATGGGACCAAGGTTCATCTACCTCTGTTCGCTGCACAACCTCGGGCCATATAACGAACACGTTTTGTTCAGGCTTTAATGGCAGTAAACCGTCATTATGCACTACGGTGATGCTCTTGCATGCAATTTCATCTAAAAGCACATCTTCCGGAACGGGCGAAAAGGAGTACTTCATACTTGATTGATCACTTGGCTGATCACCGCAGCGTTTTTGCTTCCAACTCACGACACGCTCCAACGCCTGGTCAATGATCTGCTCGTCGATGTCTCCATGGCGTACAGCTTCTACCACTGCTTCTATTGCAGCGACCTGCTCCTCTAGCGTATGACTGACCAGGATCAAATCTGCTCCGGCCTCGACAGCACGGACAGCAGCCTTCGCGACACCATATGGCTTGGAGATCGCATGCATCTCCAGGCAATCCGTAATGATAATTCCTTTGAACCCCATTTGCTCACGCAATAAACCATGTAATACGTTACGGGACAACGTTGCGGGAATGGGCTCAGGTTCAATTGCCGGGAAAATCACATGTGCTGTCATGATGGCATCCACACCTGCCTCGATAGCCTGGCGAAAAGGTAGCAGTTCCACCTGCTCCAGCCTCTCCCATTCATGCGGAACCGTAACCATGCCGAGATGAGAATCCACAGCGGTATCACCATGCCCCGGGAAATGCTTCGCTGTTGCTGCTATGCCCTGTGACTGATACCCTGCAATGGCTGCCGCTCCATGGGCGGCGACTTTTTCCGCATTTTCCCCATAGGATCTCACTCCAATGACCGGATTAAGAACGTTATTGTTCACGTCAACGACTGGTGCAAGATTCATATCGATTCCAATCCGTTTCAGCTGCTCCCCCAGAATTCGTGCACATTGATACGTATAGTCCAGGTTTCCTGCTGCTCCAAGAGCCATGCTTCCCGGTACTCTTGTAATCCCGTCTTTATCAATTCTGGCAACCATGCCGCCCTCCTGATCTACCGAGATCATAAGCGGCAGCTCACTGCTTTTTGCAGCCATCTTTTGCAATTCGGCAGACAAACGGGTCAATTGCTCCACACTCTCCACATTACGCCTGAAGTAAATAACGCCCCCCACATGGTAGTCCTCTATTAAACGGGTGATCTGTTCATCCACTTGCTGTCCATGAAAGCCGCACATAAACAGCTGACCCACCTTTTGCTCTAGTGTGAAATGTCCCCATGAGCTCATGTATGCATTTCCTCCTCTAATGAAGTGGCTTTTCTATGGCTTTGCCTGTATTCCGAAGGCTTCATATGAAAATGTTTATGAAATACTTTGGAGAAATAACGCCGCTCTTTATAACCCGTGGCTTCCCCAATCGACGTAATGCTCCATTCCGTTGTACTCAATAACAGTGCTGCAGTTTCCATCCGTTTATGGGTCATATATTCAACAAACGTAACCCCGACATGACTTTTGAATAGCTGACAAAAATAGCTTGAACTGATTCCAAGCCAATCCGCTACCTCATCGATGCCAAGGTCTTGGTCCAGATGTGTGTCCATATACTCGCATGCAGACTTAATCCATTCCGAAACCGAAGGGCGGGACGCGCCTTGTTTCTGACAGTGTCGGTATCGATCCGTGATCTGGTGATCCAAACATACGGGCTTATCGTCCACAATAATCCTTGCCTTCATTGCTGAGTCTATAGCAAACACGGCATCAAGCCTCCTTTGGATACGCTGAGCTAATTGATCTGCTCGAATCTCCCATCCAATCGAAGCCTTCAGCACAATCCCCCATTCCCCCTTGCGAATGTTAGTAATCATGCTTCCTTCTATATCTTCCGTTAAATCTCTAAGACTGGAATGGATTTCATCATGCCATTGTTGATGCTGGTCACCAGACCAGCCAATGGAATGGCGGAAGTATCCTTCTGCATCCACAAGAATCATAGTATAGCGATCAGTAGAGGGCAACGTTTCTAACGATTGCACAGGGCAGGACGACGGATTTTCCTTTTCACCCCGCAGCAGCTCGGTTACATGTTTATGTCTGATCCAGTTTTCCATCTCTATGTTGCGATGACGTTCAGACTCACTCTCCATGCGCTTCTTATGAATCTGCTCGGTTAACTCACGTAATTTGTTCTCCAAATCCGAGTAATCAATGGGTTTGCATATGTATTCATGTACATTGTAACGAATGGCCGTTCGGGCATATTCAAACTGCTGATATCCGGTCAGTAAAATAATTTCACATAACTCGCCTCGTTCACGCAGAATTCGAATAAGTTCCAGGCCATCCATGGTAGGCATGCGAATATCGCACAGCATGATGTCAGGATGACTAACAGCCACCTTATCCAGCGCTTCTACTCCGCTTCTGGCTGTGCCCGTAATTTCAATTCCCATGTCCTCCCAAGGCAGGATCAGGCTCAAATTTTCCAAAATCGGCAGTTCATCATCAACCAGCATTGCAGTCAGATTCATTTAGTCATCCCCCTGCTCATATCGTGGAATTATACATTGAATCACTGTCCCATGGCCTGGAGCAGAACATATGAAAATGCCATATCCCGCTCCGTATCGGATTCGTATACGATCCGCCACACTCCGTAAACCGAGCCCACGGCGTTCAGTCATTGAAGACAGGGACTGCTCTCCTTCTCTTGCATGCGGATGTTCCGGAGGATCCTCTGCCATGTACTCGAATCTCCCCATTATTTCCTGGGGAATGCCAAGCCCGTTATCCTCCACTTGCAGTATCAGATTATTGTGCAGCTCAAATGCACGGATTCGAAGTACTCCCTTGTACTCAATTCCCTCGAAGCCATGCTGAATGCTATTTTCTACTAACGGCTGCAAGGTCAGTTTAAGTACGGAGGAAGCATATAAATGAGTAGGGATATCCACTTCGTACATAAACAATTCACTGAATCTGTATTGCTGAATTTCAAGATAACTCTGGAGATGTCTTACTTCCTCGCCCAGTGGAATTTCCTCCTGATCCTGAATGCTGATCCGAAGAATATTGCCTAGACGGTTTACCATTTCACTGACTTTCCGTCCCTCTCCTCGCATGGCCAGCCCGTTAATGGATTCCAATGTATTAAACAGGAAGTGTGGTTTGATCTGAGCCTGAAGCACGCGCAGTTCAGCCTTCGCCTTCTGCTGCTGTTCTGCCCGGACACGGCGAAACAAACTCCCAATCCTGTCCAGCAGTTCATTGAATCCATGCGCAAGAAGCTGCATCTCATCGAATCCCTTTCCCTCTACCCGTGCGTTGAAGTCACCATCCTCCACTCGCCGCATGAAGCGGACCAATACCGCAATATTGCCGGTAATACGGTTCATAAAAAACAGGTTGAAGACCATCGCAGCAAGAAGACAGACCAGAATAATGATCACCGACCAGCCTGCAAACACATTCGTTTCAGCCGACAACGCTTCCCATGAAGTTACACTGATCAGACTCCAGCCATAGTTCTTCAGATGATACTGAGAAAGGATACTCTCTGTTCCATCAAAAACCGTCCGGATGCTGCTGAAACCAGGTCCATAACTGGCCGCGTTTACACCAAGGTTCTCCATCTTCTCCCCGCTGTACTGCCCGGATGGATCATAAACCACCAAACCTTCTTCATTAATTAATAGAAAGGATGTGTTTTGTGCGGAATCACTGATCTGCAAATGTCGGAAGATCCGATCGATCTCCCCCTTTTTGATTTGTACCACCAGAATCCCGATATTTTGAAAATAACTGAGTTCCTTGACCAGCCTGATCTGCGTAAAGACAGGATCGACGCCGGTAAGTTCGGGATACTCGAGTGGGGCAAGCCATTTGGGCACGCCGTTAAGCTGCTGGATTTCCTGGAATAAGGGATGTACCTTGAATTGCTGAAAGGGAAGCGCTTCAAAATTTTCCTTGGTGAATATGGAGACGATCTGATTGTTCTCGGACGAACGCAAATCATATAAGAAAGCATAGCTAATGAACGGATAATTATATAGAAGAGAACGGAAATTGCGCTGACTGGCATTGAGCGATAATTGATTACCTGTCCCAAGATCCTGCTTGGTCGGGTCCTTGGCGTTAAGTGCCATTTGAAATACCGACGTGGCGATCCCGTTATCCGTGACATTGTTTATCTGCTGAAAAACATTTTCGATATTGTAACTAATGGCCTGGAGGGCATATTCGGCCTGTTGGTTGTATTTCTTCTCAATTGTATGTGAGGTAACCAGGAACATCCCGATACCCAGTGCACACATCGGTACAATAATTAACAGCAGAAATGCCAAGGCCAGCTTCATGCGCAAGTTCATATCCGTTCTCCCCAATAACCGCGTAGGCCATCAACCCTTGACGCCGCCTGCGGTCACACCTTCAATAATTTTCTCCTGTAGTATGGCGTAAATAACAATGACAGGCACAACACTATATACAATTCCTGCGGACATCTGGGCATAGTTCATCTGGTACTGATCACGAAACTGGACCATGCCTACAGGCAGGGTGCGCAGCTTATCTGTAGATAGGAAATAATTGGCGAGCAAAAATTCGTTCCAGTTGCCGAGGAAATTCACGATAAATACCGTAACGATGGCTGGAACCGTAAGAGGTATCACTATTTTAGCAAAGATCCCTGGGGCCCTCAAGCCATCCATTACCGCTGCTTCCTCTATCTCTCCGGGGAGTGATCTCATAAAAGCAGCCAGTATGATAATCGTAAAAGGAATTGCATTCGCTACATAGGGAACAATCAGAGCCAAATGCGTATCCAATATGCCAAGCTTGCGGACGAGCAAATAAATGGGCAGCATCAGCGCATTATTCGGAATGAGCATACCAGCCAGTATGAGACTGTAGAGAAACAGGCTCCACTTGCGGTGTCTCATCCGGGTTACGGCAAAGGCAAACATCGCGCCCAGTATAATGGTACCTGCCGAAGAGAGCACCGAGATATACATGCTGTTCCAGAAATACGTACCGATCTTGGCGTTGACCCAGGCCTCCACGTAATTGCTGAACACCCAGTTGGTTGGCAAACCAAACGGATGGAGAGCGATCTCATTGTTATCCTGTTTGAATGAAGAGAAGATCACGAATAAAAAAGGAAATAAAATGGCGATTAAATACAGCATCAACAGCACATGAGGAATACTGGCTCGTATATTCTTTGCCATCAATACTCCACCCTTTCGTTGTGCCTTGCCACCAGCAGTTGGTATACGGCTGTCAGCACAAGTGTCAGAGCAAAGATCAGGACCGCTACGGTATTGCCGTACCCATATTTAAAATTGGTAATTGCATATTTGATCATGTACGTGGCGAGAACCTCTGTAGACCCGGCGGGACCACCTTTGGTCATGACAAGCACAATATCCGCCGCCTTCATCGCTCCGGCAATGGACAGCATAATGACAACCGAAATAATGGGCCTGATGAGTGGCAGCGTGATTCGGGTGGCCCGCTGTACTGCCGTAGCACCATCGATGGCTGCAGCTTCCTCCAGATCACGGGGAATGGCGAGAATGGCCGCCAGTACCATGACAATGTAAAATCCGGTCCACTGCCAGGCATTGGTCACAAGAATGGACAGCATCGCGAAACGATTATCCGAAAGCCAATAAACCGGCGGAATGCCAAACGTATTCAGCAGTTGGTTCAACAGCCCAATGTTGGGCTCATAGATAAATCCCCACAAAATACCGATTACTGCCGTTGACATAATGGAAGGTAGAAAAACAGCTGTTTTGTATACCCCCTTTAATCGCTTGACGTTGGCAATAAGTAGTGAGAATAATACAATCAGCGGAACCTGAATCAATACGGAAAATCCGATAAAAAAGCCGTTATTCCGTGTGGAGATCCAAAAACGTTCATCCGTTAAAGCCTTGGCGTAATTCGACAAACCCACAAATCGTGGGTCTGTCGAAACACCATTCCAGCTGGTCAGGCTATAGTACAGCGAGCTGCCAATTGGATATAGAAAAAACATCACAAACAAAATCAATGCCGGCAATACAAACAGAGCATAAATGAGCGGGCTGCGGAGTGAAGTATTCATGTTCAGCCTCCTTCAGTAACTTCAGTTGCAGCTTTGGCTAGATTGTATCTACTATTCCACGGAAGCGTTGGCTTCCTCCTGGACTTGCTGCAGCTCCTCCGCCATTTTCTCCGGCGTGGTCTGCCCGCCAATCAGTTTTTGAATCTGCAGGTTGCTGATCTCGGTAGTCACATCTGCCTGAACCAGCGCATCAAATGCAGGGAATGATGTTTTGGATGCATTCAGGACAGCAACGATTTCTTTCATCAACTCGTCGGTAATGCTGTCCGTTAATACCTTCTCATCCAGCTTCATGGCAGGAAGCACCCCATCTTCCACAAGTCCACGCACCTGCATGTCTTCATTGTAGAAGTTTTTGATAAACGCTTTTACCGCCTTCAGCTTCTGTGGATCTTCCGCTACGGATGCCGAGAAACCATATCCATTATTGACGTCACGCATGAGGGAAGTCTGATCTCCCACTCCGTTCTCTACCGGCGGCATATTGAAAAATCCAACCTTGCCGATCAGTGATTCCCCGCTCTGACCTTCCTTGAATACAGATGATTTCCATGTTCCGTCATACATCAGAATGGCCTCGCCACTCGTAAATTGCGTTGTATACTCTGCATACTCGAAGCCGAGCTCGCCTTTTTTGAAATAGCCTTTATCGACCCATTCCTTATGCTTCGCAAAACCTTGAACCACACCCGGGTCGGTCCACTTGGCTTCACCTGTTGCAAACTTCGCGGTAATCTCGGGACCGGCATAACGGGACCACAGATGGTTCGTTAACATCAGCGGGACCCAGCCAGCCTTGGAAGCAGATGCAAGCGGCACTTTCCCATCCGCTTTGATCTCGGCCAGCATGTTGTCGAGTTCAGCCATGGTGGTCGGTGCTTGCCAGCCCTTTTGTTCGAAATATTCTTTGTTGTAGAAAAAGCCTTCACCCGAACCACCAATCGGCAGCCCGTATACTTTACCTTCGTACGTGAACGGTTCAAGGGATGTAAACTGGTCCTGAATGCCCAGCTCTTGCAAAATCGGCGTGAGATCCAGCAGCATGCCTTCCTTGGCATACACTTTGGAATCCGGGCTGCCGAACAATTCGAAAATATCCGGCGGATTGCCGGCCGCCATCTCCCCGCGAAGCTTTTCCTTCCGGTTCACGTCGGATTCGACTCCATCCAGGGTAAAGGTCAGATTAGGGACCTCACTTTCCACTTTGTCGACGACGTCCTGCAGAATGGCCAACCGTTTCTGTTTATCCGCCCCTACTTGGGTGTGACGCAGCAGCATCTCCACTGGTTCCTTGCTCGTCTCCGGTTTGGAGCCTGAGGCTCCTTGCGGGTTTTCGTTCCCTGAGCCCGAACATGCAGCCAGCGTCCAGGACGTTACAAGCAGCAGTGAGAGCAGCATTATCATTCTTTTTTTCATCGTCGTTGACCCTCCTCGGCATATTGCGCATTTGGTTTTACACTCTGATTATAAAAAGCCGGAGCTTCCATCGTAAGGATGACAATTCATCAATGAAGGGATAAAATCCTTTACTGAACAAGCCTCTTCGTTATCCTCATGTAAAATACAACAAAAAAACAGCCTTTACGACGTCTGTCGCAAAGACTGCTTGAATGGTGGGTCCATTTATAAAAATGTTCATTTTCTAGCGGACCCGTGGAGATGGATCATTTTGCCCGAGCAAGTGTGCCCACCGTTTCCTTCCGGCCCTGTTCAATCAGGCGGTACGCCCGTTCCACTTCTTCTTCGGTTGGAGACGGAACGCCATCCAGCGGATACACCTTGCCCAGCCCCTGCCATTTGTAAATGCCCATCTGGTGATAAGGCAAAATCTCAAACTTCTCCACACCTTTCAATGTACCGATATAACGTCCCAGGTTAAGGAGATCTTGTTCATCATCATGAATGCCTGGCACGTATACGTGCCGGATCCACATTTTCCGGCCATGATCCGATAACCAGCGGGCCATCCGAAGTGTTCTCTCATTGGATTTTCCGGTAAGCTTGATATGCTTTTCATCATCGATATGCTTCAAATCCAGCATAACCAGATCCGTATGGTCCAACAAGTCAAGAATACGATCCGGTTCATTGTAGCCGTTGCTGTCCAGGGTGGTGTGCAGTCCCCACCGCTGCTTCACTTCTTTGAAAACCTGGCCCACGAAATGAGCCTGCAGCGTCGGTTCGCCTCCCGACACCGTCAGTCCGCCACCGGAACTGCGATAATAGGTCAAGTACGGCTCGATCTCTGCGAGAACTTCCTCCACGCTCATATCCCGTCCTCCATCAAGCGCCCAAGTATCCGGGTTGTGGCAATATTGGCATTTCAGGTGACATCCCTGCATAAAAAGCACGAAGCGGATGCCTGGGCCGTCAACCGTCCCGAAAGTTTCGAGTGAATGAATATGTCCGTTAACCATGCTGCCTCTTCCTTTCTGTATCCGCATCCGCTGTGCGTTTATGATGGTGATCTACTCCTGTTTACCCTTTTGTTACATCGAACCGTGGAAGGTCCGGTTAATGACATCCAGCTGCTGCTCACGCGTCAATTTGATGAAGTTTACGGCGTAACCGGATACCCTTACGGTCAATTGTGGATAGTTTTCCGGATGCTCCATGGCATCAATCAACTGCTGACGATCGAACACGTTCACGTTCAGATGGTGAGCACCTTGACCGAAATAACCGTCCATCATGGCAACCAGATTGGATTTACGGGTATCGGACTCTTTACCAAGCGCCTTAGGAACAATCGAGAATGTGTTTGAGATACCATCCAGGCTGTGTTCGTAAGGCAATTTGGCTACAGAACCCAAGGATGCCAGTGCACCTTTTTTGTCACGTCCATGCATCGGGTTTGCACCTGGAGCAAACGGTTCGCCTGCTTTACGTCCATCCGGTGTTGTACCGGTTTTTTTGCCGTACACCACATTGGATGTGATGGTCAATACGGATTGAGTTGGAACGGCATTGCGATACGCTTTGTGTTTGCGGATCATACCCATGAAGCTCTCCACCAGTTCAACCGCAATGCTGTCGACACTGTCTTCATTGTTACCGTAACAAGGGAACTCGCCTTCAATTTCAAAATCAACGGCGATGCCTTGCTCGTTACGAATCGGTTTCACTTTTGCATATTTAATTGCACTTAGGGAGTCGGCTGCAACAGACAGGCCGGCAATACCACAGGCCATGGTACGTACAATATCGCGGTCATGCAGAGCCATTTCAATCCGCTCATAACTGTATTTGTCATGCATGTAGTGGATCACGTTTAGGGTGTTCATATACAGTTTAGCCAGCCATTCCATCATCGGTTTGAACCGTTTCATGACTTCATTGTAGTCCAGCACCTCGCCTGTAATTGCCGGATACTCCGGTCCGACCTGTGCTCCGGACTTCTCATCACGTCCACCATTGATGGCATACAGCAGAGCTTTCGCCAGATTGGCACGAGCGCCGAAGAACTGCATTTGTTTACCGATCTTCATGGCCGATACACAGCAGGCAATACCGTAGTCGTCTCCGTAGATTGGACGCATCAGATCATCATTCTCATACTGGATGGAGCTGGTTTCAATCGACACTTTGCTGCAATACTCTTTGAATGCCTCCGGAAGTTTGGTGGACCAGAGTACAGTCAGGTTTGGCTCCGGTGCAGGTCCCAGATTATGCAGGGTATGCAGGAAACGGAAGCTGTTTTTCGTTACACGCGTTTCCCCGTTCACGGACATCCCGCCAATGGACTCGGTCACCCACGTTGGGTCACCGCTGAAGAGCTCGTTGTAATCCGGTGTACGCAGGAATTTGACGATCCGCAGTTTCATAACGAAATGGTCAACCAGTTCCTGAGCCTGCTCTTCAGTCAAATTGCCTTCCTGCAAATCACGTTCAATGTAGATATCCAGGAACGAAGATACACGTCCAAGGGACATGGCAGCACCGTTTTGCTCTTTGATGGCAGCGAGATAACCAAAGTACAGCCATTGGAACGCTTCTTTCGCTGTGGTAGCCGGCAGGGAAATATCGAAGCCGTGCATTTCGCCCAGCTGCTTCAATTCCTGCAGAGCCCGGATTTGTTCGGATAACTCTTCACGCAGGCGGATCACGTCTTCATCAATGACATCCACTTCAAGAGCGTTCAGCTCTGCTTTTTTGGCGCGAATCAGGAAATCCACACCATACAGAGCAACCCGGCGATAATCACCGATAATCCGGCCGCGGCCATAAGCATCAGGCAGACCGGTAATGATGCCTGCTTTGCGTGCTGCACGCATCTCGGATGTATACGCATCGAATACACCCTGATTATGTGTTTTGCGAATATTGGTAAATATATCAATGACTTCTTGAGGCATTTCGAAGCCGTAAGCTTGACATGCATCAATCATCATGCGAATTCCGCCTGTTGGCTGAATAGAGCGTTTGAATGGAGCATCGGTTTGTACACCGACGATCTGTTCTTTGGATTGATCCAGATACCCTGGTTGGTGAGACACAATCGTTGCCGGAGTGTTTACGTCCACATCCAGTACGCCGCCGTTGTCCCGTTCTTTTTTGGTCAGATCAGATACGATGTCCCACAGTTCTTTTGTGTTCTGTGTTGCCCCTGCGAGAAATGCCTCATCCCCGTAATACGGAGACAGGTTATGTGCCAGAAAATCATTCACATCCACGGATTTGGTCCATGTGCCTTTCGTAAAGTTTCTCCAGCCTGTTTGTTGTTTTACGTCTTTTTCGATCACCGACATAGTAATCCCTCCACAAATTTGGATTTCCGGACACATGACAGGGTGCAGCAAAATTCGTCTCATCTGTGCCCAGAGCCGCGATTAATGTGAACTTTTTCACATATCAGCCGGAACACGTTCTCTCTACATGGGAACCGGAACCGCGGGATGGATGTTTTTCTTACATTTTCAGTATACGTCCTGCCAGTTTCACCATCTGTGATTTTTATCACAAAGTTGGTGAACTTCCTCACTCCACCGTTGCTGGATCATAGTGAAAGTAAAAGTTTACACCAGATCACTGCGTGGCAGAACAACCTTCCAATCGCTGTTATCCCCAGATTTTTTCGTTCCCTTTTTAAAGGGAAAAATCCGGGGATAAACGCGAACGCTTCGCTTTTACAGGTTATTTCTGCCCCTCCGTTGTCGTGTAAAATGTTAAATTCAACGGATCCCCCAAGGATTCCGTTCTCGACAAAAAGACGGCAATCGGGGCTCCCCTTCCGGGGAACCCTGAAACTGCCTTAACCTTAAACTGATTGTTTACTATTTTGCACTATAGTTTATTCAAACCGTCCGTAGAACGCATTCCGGTAAACGTCTGCCAGTTCAGTCACCAGTGGCAGTTTCGGATTAGCAGTTGTACATTGGTCTTCGAATGCGCGATCAGCCAGATAGTCCACATGAGCTTCAAAGTCTTTGGCATCGAATCCGATTTCCTGGAACGATTCCTCAATGCCCAGTGTTTTGTTCAGTTTGCGGATCGCATTGATGAGGCTGTTTACCCCTTCTTCTGTAGTGCGTGCAGGCAATCCCAGAATTCGGGCAATTTCAGCATACCGTTCATCTGCTACGAAGTGCGAATATTTCGGGAACGATGCAAATTTAGTCGGTTTTTTCGCGTTATAACGAATGACGTGCGGCATCAGGATTGCATTGGTACGTCCATGTGCCGTGTGATACTGACCGCCCCATTTGTGCGCCAAGCTGTGGTTAATGCCCAGGAACGCGTTAGCAAAAGCCATGCCGGCAATCGTCGAAGCATTATGCATTTTCTCACGTGCCAATTTGTCACCTTGCAGCGCCGATTGCTCCAGGTATTGAAATACCAGCTGGATAGCTTTGATGGCCAGACCATCGGTATAATCATTCGCCATAACTGATACATACGCTTCGATGGCATGTGTCAGTACGTCCATACCTGTATCTGCAACGGCTGTTTTCGGCAGGGAATATACGAATTCAGGGTCTACGATTGCGACGTCAGGTGTAAGCTCATAGTCTGCGAGCGGATATTTGGTGTTGCCCAGATTTTTGTCCGTGATGACGGCAAACGATGTTACTTCCGAGCCTGTACCCGACGTTGTCGGGATGGCTACGAATTTTGCCTTTGATCCAAGGCGTGGATATTTGTAGATCCGTTTACGGATATCCATGAATTTTTGCTTCAGATCGTTGAAGTCCGTGTCCGGATATTCGTAGAACAGCCACATGGCTTTGGCAGCATCCATCGGGGACCCACCACCAAGAGCGATAATGCAGTCAGGCTGGAAGCGTCGCATCATTTCCGTACCGCGGTCTACCGTAGTTGTTGATGGATCGGGCTCCACATCCGAGAATACTTCGATCGCTACCGGCATTTGGCGTTGACGCAGATAATGCTCCACTTTTTCCACATAGCCCAGTTTGACCATCATGGCATCCGTAACGATGGCTACGCGAGTAATATCAGGCATTTTGGCCAGATACTGCGTTGCTCCTTTTTCGAAGTACACTTTGTTCGGCACTTTGAACCATTGCATATTCACGGTACGGCGAGCCACCCTTTTCACATTGATTAAGTTGACGGCAGTTACATTCGATGAGGTCGAGTTACGTCCATATGAACCACATCCCAGGGTCAATGACGGCATGTTGGTGTTGTAGATGTCCCCAATGGCGCCGTGTGTGGATGGTGAATTCACGATAATCCGTCCCGTTTGCAGACGATCCGCGAATTTACTTATGACTTCTTCGTTATTCGAGTGAATGACCGAGGAGTGACCCATTCCGCCAAAGGCAACCACTTCTGCAGCACGCTCAATCCCTTCAGCTGCGGTTTTAACTTTGTAACAAGCCAGTACCGGACTTAATTTTTCTGCAGACAGCGGGAACTTGGTGCCGACACCTTCAATTTCCGCTACGAGAATTTTGGTGCCAGCCGGAACCTCGATACCGCACATTTGCGCAATGGCAACTGCCGATTGGCCAACAATCGCCGGGTTAACCGCACATTTCTCCGCATTGATGGCACCTGCTGTTAATTTCGCTGCTTCATCCTTGTTAACGAAATAACAACCGTTCGCAATCATTTTCTTTTTCACCTGGTCGAAGATCGGCTCTTCGATGATGACCGCTTGCTCGGAAGCACAGATCATGCCGTTATCAAAGGATTTGGACAAAATTAGATCCGTTACCGCCTGATTGATATCCGCTGTTTTTTCGATAAAGCAAGGCACGTTCCCTGGTCCCACGCCGAGTGCCGGTTTACCGCAGCTGTATGCGGCCCGTACCATGCCTGATCCGCCTGTTGCCAGAATGAGCGCCACATCGTTATGATTCATCAGTGCGTTCGTACGGTCCATGGAAGGGTCGTCGATCCACTGGATACAGTCGGCCGGAGCACCATGCTTCACAGCGGCTTCAAGCAGAATTCTGGCGGCTTCACGGCTGCAGTTCTGAGCTGACGGGTGAAAACCAAAGATGATCGGGTTCCGTGTTTTGATGGAGATCAATGCCTTGAACATCGTGGTGGATGTAGGGTTAGTTACCGGTGTAATCCCCATGATGATGCCGACAGGCTCCGCAATTTTTTGGAAGCTCTCATATTCGTTATCTTCAATCACACCTACGGTTTTGTCATATTTAATGCTGTGGTACACATATTCTGTTGCAAATATATTTTTGGTAATTTTATCTTCATACACACCACGGCCGGTTTCTTCCACTGCCATCTTGGCGAGCATCATGTGTTTGTCCAGACCTGCCAGCGCCATGGCTTGCACGATGCGGTCAATCTGTTTTTGATCCATGGACATGAATGCTGCGTGTGCTTTATTCGCTTTGTCAATTAACGTTTGAATATACTGACCTGCTGTCGGTTCTTTTGCTGGGGCGACTTCGTTCTTTACAGCCATCTCCCTCATCCTCCTAAAGGTTCGTATTGGTTTTGGTTTGTCTCTCTTCTTTACGTACACATCGTATCATGTCGAAAAGATTAATTATGTGATTATTTTCACAAAGTATAACAAATTTAATTTAAAGTTTTTTGTGGTTCCCTCCGCAGGTCAAATTTACTTCTTATTTAAAATATAGAGCTGTCAAATGCATGCTTCCCTTTCTAAAGTGAATTTAATCACAATGTTTGGAATTTCGTCATTTTTGCCCTCTTTCCATGCCCCTCAAACGGATAGATTAGGTATATACTGAACTTAAAAATTGAACCACCGCAATTTGTACCGTCCTCCCCGGCGGAGTTGAACCTAGTCAGGACGGCAACGGTTGCGGCGAACCACGGAGCGGGAATGGCATGACTATAATCCCTCCGAGTGGATACAAAGGGGAGATAGACTTATGAGAGAACAACTGAGTGTAATGGAAAAACGCGGCAATACGAACTGTTTCTCGGAAGTGAATTTCAATCATCTGCTCGTAACCATGAAAGACCGTACCTTTCCTGAAGGGACCCACCTGTATTGGGAAGGTGATGTGTCCGACAAACTTTATTATATGAAAAGGGGCCGGGCCCAGATCACCAAATCAACGGATGAAGGCAAGGAGCTTATCATGTATATGTACCAGTCCGGTGATATGATTGGTCAGGCAGATCCGTTCTTCGGTTCCAAGCATACGTTCTCGGCGGAAGTGCTGGAAGACAGTGAAATCGGTGTACTGGAGCACAAAGACCTGGAGATGCTGATCTGTCAGCATTGTGACTTCGCTATTGATTTTATGAAGTGGATGGGCATTCATCACCGTTTAACCCAGACCAAGTTCCGTGACCTGATGTTATATGGTAAACCAGGTGCGCTCTGTTCCACCTTGATCCGGTTATCCAATTCCTATGGCGAGCCTCACGGCGATCACGTGATTATCCATAAAAAAATTACCCACACGGACCTGTCCAACATGATTGGAGCCACCCGTGAAAGTGTAAACCGCATGCTTAGCGATCTGCGCAAAAAAGATGCCATTGAATATGATAACGGCATGATTGTGATCAAGGACCTTAAAATGCTTCAAGGGATCTGCCATTGTGAACTGTGTCCCAATGAAATCTGTCGTATCTAAGCCTTAAGCGCTTGAAGCGAACACCTTCCGCTCCTGAGTTGAATCTATAAATGGCATGAAAAAAGCCCGTCCTCTGGTTAAGAGGTTCGGGCTTTATATTATGTTTAAGATGCCGTTAACTGTAATTTAACCGCATCACGTGGATTCAACTTCATATCCAAACCGTTTTCCATCAATTCCTTATCGTTCACCATAATCACCCAGCGCTGATTCATGCGTGGAACAACATTTTCGACGGAAACGACGTATTTGTTATTTTCCGACATTCTGACGATGCCGCTGGACTTAAGTACATCACGAACCGTGCACTCCTGGATATAGACACCTGCATATTGACGATTGAGGTCTGGCATAATATTGCCGCCGCTGATCTTGAGCAGGGTTGTCTGATATGCAACACCTTCTCCTGTACTGTCGGCGGCTTTTACGTAAATGATCACTTCATCCTTGGCATGAAGCTCCATGCCCCAATTTTCCGGATCAATATCCTTGTCGTTTAGCTTAACTGCCCAGCTTAGCGAGGAATCGAGCGAAACTTCCCCTACGGATTGAATCCGCTTGCCGTCAGCCGTAAAATCAACCAGACCGCTGTTCAATAGCGCCTTCTTAAGCGTGAGTCCTTCACTAAAATCCCTCTTGATGGACTTCGTTGCATCAGGCAAAAAGGTACTTCCATCGACAGCAACGGTAATGGTATTGGAGGAATCGGTCTCCTTGACCACCGGCTGTTCAGAAGGCTGTGTCTCTGTACATCCGGCCAGAATTGCCAAAACTAGCAAACATAAACCGATGTAACCAGGGATCTTCTTCTTCATGTCGGTAACACCACCCTGCGTAAAATCTTCACCCTGTTGTCCATAACCTCTATTATGGCACAATATTCATCCAAAAAAAGTGTCAATGCCGTTACTTTTCTTCCCTATTCCTTCCTGCAGCACAAAAAAGCCCGCATGCGGGCTCCTTCGTTCGGGTTCATCCAACCCGATCGTTTACTTAAAATCTATTGAACACAAGCCTGCATATAAGTCCGGCCCCCGTCCCCGTTCTTCAGATACGGATTCAGCCCGTAGAACTGTTCCTCTGACACATAAACACCTGTCAATAACCGCCCTTCGAGTAGTTCTCCATCCACCTGTACACAGAATGTAGGAGCGGTTACGTATTCCTGATACAGTGGAATCTGACTGTAAGGATGGTGAATTTTGAAGAGCTTACCCCGCTCATGCAGGGGACGTTCAGAGAAATAGGTCGGGACGATATACCGGGCGATGACGTCCAGCTCTTGTGCGGTGTAAAAAGCTTCATCACCAAGCCACGGCGCCAGCAGCCTGATTTTTTCATATTGAGACCATACAATGGCTTGAATTAGCATTTCGGGTTTCACATATCTTCGTTCTCCAGCAGCTCCAATAAACTGACCACGCGGAAAATCATCATCCAGCTTATCCTGTATAGCTCCCGGGTATCTTAATTCACATCCAATACATTTCCAGCCTGAAGCTGTTTGAATCCATTTTTGCAGGACGACCGGAGCCAGTTCCTGACCATTGCTGCTTCCGAGTTGATTGGCTTCATTTGGATCCTGTTGATCCAGACGGGGATTAACATAATATTTAAACAGTTCCGCAGCTTTTTTGTAAATCAGATGCACCTGAATGGATGCGCTCTGAAGTTCCGCAATATCTTGTTTGCCGTAGCGTATTTCACGGGATAAGCTTTCTTCTCTCATGACAAGTGGCCTCCTCGCTCCGGCCGCCTGCGGCCATTTTTCTTAAATTATACTATAACTCCTGTCAATATGTGCAGGACCTGCAGGAAAAAGCTGGTTTCTTACATCCCTGAATGCCGAACTGGCTAAGAACTATGACTGAGTTGACGGAGTATAGAGACAAAAAACTCCTGATTTCAACGAAATCAAGAGCTCTTTGTTGTCAGGTCACAGGATTGAGCCTGGGCATACGTATCGTTTAATCTACCCATTGCTCAGCCCAGTCCTGAATTTGGTTCATTACAGGCTGCAGCGCTTTCCCTTTTTCTGTTAGTTCGTATTCAATACGAACAGGCGTCTCGGGATAAACATGACGAATCAGAATACCTTCACTCTCCAGATCTTTCATCCGTTCAGATAACATCTTATCACTCATCGACGGAATCAGATTGGAAATATCCTTGAATCGCTTTGACCCACTCATCAACGTTTGAATAATCAGACCGTTCCAGCGTTTGCCTAAAAACGAGAACGCCGTCTCAAAACGCGGACACATCCGCAAATCTTGGCCTTCCACATTAATCACCTCTTTAGAGATCACTCAACTTACATTTTGTTAGTATATTTCATAATAACACATTTACGTCTCAAAGAAAACGTCTGCCGTAAAAAAGTTAAAATTTAATAGGCATTATTCCACTTCGACCATACAACACAGTATACCTCAGGATGATTCGATGAACCATGGCAAATATCGTATAACTCCCATGTACCTATCTTACCCAAAAAGAACCCAACTGCCACAGTCATATTTGACTCGGAGAAGGGTTCTAGGGTATACCGTTTCATTTGTCCAATCAGATACTACCTTTGCGGCCTAGACCAGCACGCCACCAAATGGTCTTACAGGTTCACTCTTGCCAAATTGCGGCTTGAAGCTGTGGGCAGGATATGCCCATTTTACTGCATTGCTGATCACTCTAAGGATTTCCGGCTTGTAATACGTCGGATAGGTTTCATGGCCTGGACGGAAGTAAAAGATCTTGCCTTCGCCGCGACGGAAGGTACAGCCGCTTCGGAACACTTCCCCACCCTGGAAGTTGCTTACGAACACGAGCTCATCGGGTACCGGAATATCGAAGAATTCACCGTACATTTCTTCTTTTTCAAGTACAATCTTGCCTTCAATCCCATCCGCAATGGGATGAGATGGATTGACACACCATACGATCTCCTGCTCGTCAGCCACACGCCATTTCAGATCACAACTGGTGCCCATTAATGCCTTGAACGGTTTGGAGAAATGCCCGGAATGCAGGACGATCAATCCCATGCCGTTCAACACTCGTTGTGCAACCTTCTGTGAGATCTCGTCACTTACGCGATCATGTGCCATATGTCCCCACCATATCAGCACATCTGTGGAATTCAGCACCTCATCACTTAGTCCGTGTTCAGGCTGATCCAGTGTAGCTGTCCGAATCGCGAATCCTTCGCCGCCAAGTCCGTCTGCCAGCGCCCGGTGCAAACCATCCGGATAGACTCCCCTTACTTCATCGTGAATTTTCTCATGGACAAATTCATTCCAAATGGTGACGTTAATCATATTCAATTTCCCCCTAGTGTAGCTCTAAACCCACCACATGTCGCCCAGCGGTTCCTCAATCAATACTTGCTGGAGATTTTGTACGGCTTTAGAGAATCCTTCTTCAACCGACATCAGACCGTCTTCGTGTTCAATACTTACAACATAATCGTAGCCTACGAGACGCAAGGCACTGATAATATCTGCCCAAGTCTTGTTATCATGACCATAGCCAACCGAGCGGAACTGCCAAGCACGGTCAAGCATGTTAGTGTAATCCTGCATATCTGTCAAACCATGTTTGTTTACGTTTACCGGATCGATCGTTGTATCTTTGGCATGGAAGTGATGGATTGCACCTTCACGTCCAAGAATGTGGATCGCTTGAACCGGATCGATTCCTTGCCACCACATGTGACTTGGATCCAGATTAGCACCAATAACTTCCCCTGCAGCCTCACGCAGTCTTAACAAAGTGGCTGGGGTATGCACTGAGAATCCACCATGCAATTCCAATCCTACTTTCACATTATGATCTGCTGCATACTTGCCCCACTCTGTCCAGTAAGGGATGACCTTGTTCTCCCATTGCCATTTCAACACTTCCTGGAAATCATTCGGCCACGGTGCAACAGGCCAGTTCGGATATTTCGCATCTTCATGGTCTCCCGGACAACCGGAGAATGTGTTCACTACAGGAACTTCCAGCTTTTGAGCCAATTGAACAGTTTTCACGAAATCATCGTGGAAACCTTTGGCGATATCTTTTTGTGGATGAAGCGGGTTACCATGACAGCTCAGTGCGCTGATGGTCAGACCGCGTGATTCCACTGCATTTTTGAAGTTTTTCAATGCTGCTTCATTGTTCAGAAGTTCATCCGGATTGCAATGTGCATTGCCTGGATGTCCTCCGGTTCCGATCTCAACTGCTTTCAAACCCTTGGATGCTACGTAATCAAGTGCATCCTCCAATTTACGTCCTCCGAATAGTACCAAAAATACGCCGAGTTTCAAGTGCGATTCCTCCCTGGATTAAATATCGTATAATTGCTGATTAAATGAACCAAGAACTGCATAAATGTACCGTTCAGATCACAAGTTTGTCTTCGTAGTGTGGAAAATCTGGAGCGTTTCTATCCTGAAATTAAACGTAACAATACTGGTTATTCCAGATGGAAAAACCACCTTCTTGTGTTGCCCTCACTTCAACTTTGAATCAACTGAATTGCCTTAATTTGATTGCACAGTTTCTGTCTGATCCTCATTCGCTTGGGTTACTGTACTTGGATCATAAGTACTCTCAAGCATGACGTGCTTGCCCTCCAATGAAGAGCGCTGGAATGCATGCATCGCTTCAAGCACGTGATACGCGAGCTGGCCGCTGGCTTTGTGTTCACGTCCGGCACGAATGGATTCGACCATCTCGGTAACACCAATTCCGCGTTCATTTTGTTTGCTCTCAAAAACAGGGGTTACCGTCTCCCACGTGTCCTGACCGAATCTGCGCAGCTTTACTTCACCATTGAAGAAGTTAGGATCCGGTACACTCAGCGTGCCTTCGGTTCCGTAAATCTCAATCCGCGGCAAGTCCGAAGCTCCACGAATATCGAAGCTGGTGATCATCGTTGCAATGGCACCGTCGGTAAAATCAATGGTACCCGCCAGGTGCGTCGGAGTTTGCACCCGCAGAGGCGTTCCTTCCTTCGGTCCCGATCCTATCACGCGATCCGTGATCTGAATGCCTGCAGAGGAGCTGATTCTCCGAATCGGTCCAAGCAATGTAACCAGAGCTGTCAGATAGTAAGGTCCCATGTCAAACATAGGTCCTCCTCCCGCAATATAGAAGAACTCCGGATCGGGATGCCATGCTTCGGGTCCGCCACCCATGAAGAAAGAAGTAGCCGCAATCGGTTTCCCGATCAGACCATCTACGATAGCCTGACGTGCTGTCTGAATGCCTGATCCAAGGAAGGTGTCTGGTGCAGAACCGACATACAATCCTTTTTCTTCAGCGAGTTCGATAACCTTGCGGCCGTCTTCGAGAGAAATAGCCAGTGGTTTCTCGGCATACACGTGCTTGCCTGACTCGAGCACAGCCAGATCGGTCATGGCATGACTGCCAGGCACCGTCAGGTTCAGCACAAGCTCGATTTCCTTATTTTGCAGCAACTCATCTACATTGTAAACGTTTGCGATATTAAATTCATCTGCCCGTTCCTGAGCACGTTCACGGATCAAGTCCGCAACAGCTACAATTTCAATGAGAGGGCTATTTTTGAGATTCTCCAGATATATGGCGCTAATATTACCGCACCCGATGATGCCTGCTTTTATTTTCTCCAATGTGACGTTCATCTCCTTACGCATGGTGAGAAGCTGTGATGAATGTTGTGCCTTGAATTTAATACTATGGTATTCCGTTTTGGGTTCAATTAAAATGAATAATATGATCGAAACATGAACTATCTGGTCATAATTTTCAAATTGCAAGGAGTATGCCAATGCCGACCGATTATTCCTGCCAGGTTCTTACAGCAGGCTTCTCATTTCATCGCAAACCCTATGCTGGTATTCATCCCGATGGGGTTAAGAACTACCTTCTAAGGCTGCAGACCGATGGTCGCTGCCGGGCAAGAATCAATGGCGAGATGTTGCTCGTCGATGCGGGCGATCTGCTTCTTTTCAGTCCGGACGAGCCTTATGAACTCAAAATAGACAATGAGCGTAATCCGATGGGGGAACGACTCGTAGAGAGCGGCGACTACCATATCTTTTTCAATGGTTCCTGGGTGGATGAATGGTGGGAACGCCACAAGAGACCGAACCGGGTTAAGGTCGAATTGACCGAAAGCCTGCTGACCCTGTTCCGTCAACTCGTGCTGGAGCAGCGCCGAATATCCAATCCATATCCCGAGATCTCCAGTTACTACATGCGTATCTTGTGTCTGGAAGTCGATCGCCTTCTCTCCGAGCATCCGACGATAACCAATACCAATTATGTGGCCTATGAAATAAAAAATTATATCGAGGAGAATGCTTCATCCCTGTTCAAGCTAGAAGATGTGGCAACCCATGTTGGCATCAGCGTGTCGCGCGGGGTTCATCTTTTCAAGGAGGCGTTTGGCAAAAGTATCATGCAGTACACCCTGGACGTACGGCTGAACATGGCCAGGGAACGGATCATTTTCAGTCCGATGACGCTGGAGCATGTCGCTGAATCGTCCGGATTTAACAATTACACGTATTTCCACCGTGTATTCCGCTCCCGGTTCGGCATGTCGCCGAAGGAATTCCGCCTCATTCACCGGGAACAGATGTAAGGTATTATACGTTAATCCTACTTATTTGCGCGCGGCAATCGCCTCGGATACCACCATCGCCAAGTCTTCGTTGCCAAACATGGACAACACACCCAGTACGGTATCATCCGGGATCTCGCCGGCTTCCTCCTTCGGCACAACCAGCTTCAGCACTTGCTGCAGCTGCTCATTACTCTGCTGATCCGGGTAGGCTTGCCGGTACATCTCTTCTGGGTCCAGTCCATGATTGGCACACCACTGGGCAAATACCAGAATCATCATTTCTTCTTCCTGTTTGTAGGTTTCTACGACCGCTTCCTCAATCTGTTTTCTTCGTTCTTTTTCATATTCATCCATGATGTCATTCCTCCATATGAGTTATGTTATTCATTCCGTTCTCTCAAAAAAGAATCACTTACGGATCAGCTGCTCTGCCAGCTCATGGCTATCCATTACGTGACTGGAGCTAATGATGCAATCGTCCGGCGTGTCCAGGTTAGCCAAGAAATGATCTACGGCTCCGCTAAATCCTCTGCGCGTTAATATGGAGTCCCAGCTGCCGAAGGTTTCCTTACGTTCAAGCTCTCCGCGTTCGGTATATCTGGCTTCTTCCATATTCACAACTTCCACCGATCTGCCTCCGCCGTGGAGTTCGATCTTCTCCAGGTCAGCCCCCGCCTCGCGTACCATATCGAATCGTCCGATGGCCTTTCTTCCAAGCTTGGCAGATCCGGCAGCATGAAGCAGCTGGTCCATTTCATTCTTGCGGATCCATTGATGAACCAACTCCACATTGTGATCCGAATACCATAACATCAGATCCAGCATATGAATCAGATCATCATAGATGGTTTTCGCTGCAGGAAGATTCTGAATGCCTGTCCGGTGCTTCGTTAACATCAAGGATTCGAACCCTTGTCCCCCTTGCATCCATGCTTTCGCTTTCTGGTACATCGGTGCAAATCTCCGGTTAAAGCCTACAGCAAGGAGCAGCCCCTGTGCCTCGGCAAATGCAGTCATCTCTTCCGATTCCCGCAAGGTGTAGGACAGCGGTTTGTCCACGTATACAGCCAGTCCCCGTTCCAAACATTGCATAACAATGTCAAAATGTGCTTCCGTCGCTGTATGTACAAAAACGGCATCCAGATCCCATGACAACAGTTCCTTCAGATCCGTCGTTCCGTTATCTAATCTATATGCGTGCTGAGCAGCCGCTACCGGCTCTGGAGACCGGTTCATAATACCGGCAATTTCCACTTCAGGATGCGCGGTTAACAGGGGTAAATATACTTTGCGCGCAATACCCCCAAGTCCGATAATCGCAGCTCGGGTTCGCTTTGTTGATACCATGATAAGCATTCCACCTTCAGATGAGTTCTAAGTTCCACGACCTATAGTGTAACCCTTCAGACAGCAACTTGCCAGTTGATCCAGCATCAAAGGATTGAATTATCCGGTTCCCTGGCTAACGTGGTACACTTGGGTAGAAAGGCATGTAGGAGCAGGAGATTTGAAGAATGTCCTGACCTGAAAGGAGCGTTTGGGGATTTGCGGAAATGGTTATGGCTCCTGTTGTATGTTTTGCTCGCCGGAGTCACGTTTATTTACAGATATGAACTGCTGGCATGGACCGATCAGAATCAGTCCATTCCCCTTCTCATTATCATAGCAATGCTTTTTGCGCTCGTACCTGTTATTCCCTACAAATTTGTAATCGCAGCCCTGGGATACAGTTACGGCACCACGACAGCAGCTTGGGTATGCTGGGTGGGGACCACACTCGCCGCGCTGCTTGTATATGCCGGGGCCAGATATGTATTTCGTTATCAGGCCAGAGCTTACCTGGATCGCATCCGTGGATTGAGCCGGTTCACCACCTGGATGGAGGCGCATCCCTTTATGGGCATCATGACGCTTCGTCTGCTTCCCGTTGTACCTCAAACTGCGGTCAATATCTATGCTGGCATGACCTACACACCATTTTGGGTGTTCATGGTCGCTACCGCCATCGGCAAAATGCCTGCGATTTTAGTTTTTGCCTATGCGGGGGCGCAGGCAGAAACCTCCATTTGGATGAGTCTGCTCATTCTGGTGGGATACTTGGCCGTTATGGGCCTTGTCTTACTGCTATTTCGTTTTCGGTCGAGAAAAAAGACGTAATTATTTAGCATCTGCATTGATTCATAAGGTTCATCCTCCCTGTCCGGCTTGGTTGGCTTGCCAATTCAGGATATAATAGAAGCGTAAGCCAAATTCATTGATCTTCATCAGAAATGGAGTGACTATAGCATGGAACAACATTTAAGCGAAAAAGCAACATTTGCAGGCGGATGCTTCTGGTGTATGGTATCCCCCTTTGAGGAACTGCCCGGAATCCATAAGATCGTATCGGGTTATACAGGAGGACATACCGAGAATCCAACCTATGAAGAAGTCTGTTCGGAGACGACAGGACATGTAGAGGCCGTACAAATTACGTTCGACCCTGCAATCTTCCCTTATGAGAAGCTCGTCGAATTATTCTGGCAGCAGATCGATCCGACAGATACAGGCGGACAATTCCATGACCGCGGATCCTCATATCAGACGGCCATCTTCTATCACAGCGAGGAACAGCGTCAGATTGCGGAAGCTTCCAAAGCAGCTTTGGAGCAGAGCGGACGGTTTGACAAGCCGATCTTCACACCTATTTTGCCAGCCAAACCATTTTATGAGGCCGAAGAACATCATCAGGATTACCACCACAAAAATCCGGCCCACTATAAACGGTATCGCAAAGGTTCCGGACGCGAAGATTTCATCGAGCGCAACTGGTCCGGCAATGTGGATAAAAGCAATCTGAAAGAGCGTCTGACTCCGCTGCAATACGAAGTGACCCAAAATAATGCAACGGAACCAGCGTTCCACAACGAGTTTTGGGATCACCACGGTGACGGAATCTATGTGGATATCGTCTCTGGCGAGCCTCTGTTCAGTTCAACGGACAAATACGACTCTGGCTGCGGCTGGCCAAGCTTCACGCGTCCATTGCGTGATTACAACGTGAAGGAAAAAACAGATCTCAGCCATTTCATGATTCGTACCGAAGTCAGAAGCCGTAAAGGGGATTCCCATCTGGGACACCTGTTCAACGACGGTCCTGTCGAAGCGGGTGGAATGCGGTACTGCATTAATTCCGCGGCTCTTCGATTCGTACCGAAGGAAGACTTGCAAAAAGAGGGATACGGTGAGTACGCTGTCCTCTTCAAATAAATGGAATACGATTGACTGAAATGTGCAACCATACCAAGGTTATAAAAAGCAGGAGCAGCGGGTGATCACCGCTGCTCCTGCTTTTTTCATCTTATTCTTCGAACAGATACGAGTTGTAAAGAGTTCTTGACACCCACACTTTTTTCCATTTACAATTCAGATGTAAAAAGTTCTTTACAACCTAATGGCACGAAGAGAGGTTGATTATGCAAAACCGGATTAAGCTGCTGCGGGAAGAGCTGGGCATATCCCAGGGTAAACTCGCCGAGTTGTGCGACGTCAGCAGACAAACCATTAACGCCATAGAGAATGACAAATATGACCCCAGTCTGCCGCTCGCATTTGCCATTTCTCAGGCGCTTGAGGTCACCATTGAGCAATTATTTCTTTATGAAAGGAAGAATCCGAATTGAAGATCAAGCATTGGAAAACGGCCATTACAGGTGTTGCAGCATTCATTGTGCTTACTACCGTTATTTATCGTACGGCAACAGGAAAGGATATTGGCTTCAACGATATCGCTTCACTCGGTGCAGTTACCCTCCTTTTCCTGTCGGCCCTAACTTGGGGTACCAAAGAGGATCAGGATGGGGTTCGTGAGGACGAAGAGCTGGGTAGACGCATTACAGAACAGAGCTCGAAGGTGGGTTATTTTTTACTTACCTTGTTTATCCTTGTCGCTGTTGGGATAGACCAATGGGCCCATGAGGAGCCAAGTCTCCTGCTATTATCGTTGCTTGGACTCTCCATGGTCACGCTTCCTTTTATCGAATGGGTTCACATGCGCAAATACAGGGCGGCAGAGGATTAACAAGGCCTGCTTCATCGTCCCTCCCCTTACGCCCTGTTTGCTACATCCAACCAACGATCCAGCCAATCCAGTACGCAAATGGAATGAGCAGCAATTGAGCCAGAAGTGTGCCGAATAAACGGGATACCAGCATGCAGCCATAGATCTGATTCATTCGGTCCAAACGGATTTCGCCTCGCAGGGATTTGTCACTGAGCAGGGAAATTCGCGGATCAATCAGGATCGTCAGCAAAATGGTTGCGATTCCGTTAATCAACCCTGTCGATTGAGATGCAGCAACTGCCTGACCTGGATACAGGTACGCTGCGTACAAACTGGACAATACACCAGTCGTATAAATGGCTGTCACCGCTACATTTAGCGTCATCAAACGTTTCGGCATTCCATGCTGCACTAATCGCTTAGCCATCTTCCAAGAGGGCGGCGTAAAATAATAAGTTGCGTTTCTGATCTTGGTTCCGTTCAACATCCCCCGTACCATCGCCGGAATGGAGCCCGCTGCTTCAAAATGAACAACCATTCTGGACGCAAGTTTCACCATTGTTGGAAAACAAAAGATGGCGATTGCAGTTCCTGCTGTCGCCGCTCCCATCAGCCAGTGCAGCTGCACGGCAAAATGTGAGTTCCCCCCACTCGTTGCAGTATCCACCAAATTCCCTACCATCGGCCCCTGGGCCATGTTGGATGTACGGGATACCAACAGCAGAATCCCTGACAATGAAAGGGCAAGTGCAATTCTGCGGGTTCGCAGCCCTCCAAGACGAAGCGCATAGGACAGGCTGTCTGCAGCATGTATAAGCATGGTAAACAGCATCGGAATAGCCAGACTCAGACTGAACATAGGATTGTACTCCTTTACCTTCCTGTAATTGGATATATTTGTACATGTTACAGCATTATACCCCTCCAGCTTGCAAAAGTATAGGAATGCCATCCCTGCATCATCGATCATTTCCCGTTCTCCGCCTATCCAATTTATCGTTTATCCCTTCTCCCACAGGGTAATATACAACTAACTCATTACTATACAGGAGGGACTCAGGCATGCCTTGGAACAAGAAGGATTATCCGGTATCCATGAAAAATCTGGAGCCCCGTGTCAGACACAAAGCGATTGATATTGCCAATGCCCTGCTTGATGACGGGTATGAGGAAGGACGCGCGATAGCCATAGCCACGGCCAAAGCCGAAGAATGGGATGAGAACCATCCTGCACAAGACTCATCGGATTCGGGCCAATCATCCGGTGATAGCGGTTCTGCTTCTAAACGCCGCCATTCGGAACCCGTCTCCTCTTCCAAAAGCCATGACAATATTCACGTCGTACCCACGGATTCAGGCTGGGCCATTAAGGAAGAAGGCCAATCCAAACATGTATCCACATTTGATACCAAATCTGAAGCGGTGGACGCCGCCAAAGAAATCAGCAGTGAGCAGAACATTCGGGCCATTATTCACAACCAGGATGGACAGATCGCTTCTTCCATCAAACCCTGACAGGTTTGTGAATCGCCCTGATCTGAATCCATAGGAAGACTAACATTCCAGCTTAGAAAAACAATCAAAAAGTCCTTTTCACCGCCACTCAGGCAGTCAAAAGGACTTTTTGATTGTTTCCATTAATGGGTGACCCCTCTAGCCACGGAAGCCCGGGGTGCAGGGGTAGCTACTGCTTTCGCTGCAGAAGGCATGGATACCTTCACAGCTGAGGTCGTAACGGTCCGGCGTGCCGGAACACTGACTACGTACGTAATGACTTTGCTGGCAATCCATACGGCCAGAATGGTATATAAAGTTTCCTTTACCGGAAGAAAGAAAAGGGATAGGCCCAATACAAACGCATCGCTGACAAAGAAAACCGTTCCCAGCTTCCATCCCTTCCAGCGGCTAACGAGCACGGCAAGAATATCATCTCCACCTGTCGCTCCGCCGAATCGGAGCACGATCCCTGCACCTACACCCGTCAATACGCCGGATAGGACTGCCGGAATCCACAGGTTTCCGTTGAATGACATCTGCAATGTGGAGTATCGCTCAAAGCCGTCATAGAACAGGGAAAATGCGCCGACGCCAATCAGCGCCTGGATCATGAACTTCCAGCCCTTGATGAACCAAGCCAGGATCATGACCGGGATGTCGAGTAACAGCATGCCGATGGCAGGCGATAACCCCGTTACGTATTTTCCGAGCAGGGCCAGACCGACAAATCCGCCCTCCGATAAATGATTCTGAAAATTAATGTGATAGTAAGCAAATGCCAAAATAAAAGTACCGAGCAGCATGATGGCGAGTTTTACCGCCTCAGCTTTAATGTGTTGTTTGGTTAACGATGTTCTCTTCATTCAGGTTCCCTCGCAGTTTGTAGGTTGGTTTTTTAGACCGACCGTACCCTGCAAAAGGCAAGCCTGGAAGAAATCATCGTATTTGTCCTTCGAATATTCATTCCAATCCCCTCTTTCGCAGAGTCAGCCGTTTTTTTGGAATACGGTTGGTTTACTCTACAAGGGGCGCTAAGTGTATGAGAGATCGTAACGTTTCCAGATCGTCCTTGGGGAGATTGTCCTTCGGGAACTCATGGTATCCTGATCCTTTCTGTCTGTTTGTGGTTAGCTATTTCAATTAAACATATACTTTACACTAATCACTTCGATTGTAACCCCTCTTGGGTCTACACTCTCCGTTAACGTGTAAAGGTTTAGTTTAAACTTCTATAGCTAACTTGCTTGTTCTTCTATTATATAACACCGACGTGGACGGGTCTAAACAGCAGACCCTTCAAAAATGCGCATAAAGCATGCTCTGGACGGCTCCAGCAGTCAAACAGCCACACCAGGACAAACAATGCTAACTAATGGTGCAACCTGCTCCTTCATTCTATGACCGATGACTGCGAATATAACTGTCCAGTCACCCAACTGTGACAATTTGGGTCCATTTTTTATTTTTAAGCGAATTTTAAAGGAATCATCGGGAGCTTTTACATACACTATAGCAAATGAAAATCGGCTTATTCTTGACCGGCGCGGACGTTTTCCAGACTTACTCTGCTGTTTATGGTATAATATAACAATTGATTCCCACTACCGTTTAAGCGAGGCGGATTGATGAAAACGTTGAAGCCAAGAGTCTTTATTGGCTGCTCGCTGGAAGCGAAGCCGATTGCAGCCGCAGTACACGAAAATTTGCGTTTCTCAGCCGAAGTTACTCCTTGGTACTCCGGTGTTTTCAATCCAAGCAGCTATACGATGGACGATCTGGAAACAGAGGTGCGCACGACGGACTTTGCCATTTTTATTTTTCATCCGGATGATATATCCAAAATTCGCGGGAAGTACTATGCATCCGTCCGGGATAATACAATGCTGGAAATGGGTTTGTTTATGGGCCGGTTGGGACGAAAGCGTATTTTTTTCATTCTTCCTGAGGATATTACGGACATCAAGGATGCCACAAAAATTGAAGGATTGCGTATGCCTACCGATCTGCTTGGTTTGAATCCACTGGTCTACGAAATTCGTTCTGATGGAAAGTGGGCGCCAGCCGTCTCGGTCGCATGCTCCAAAATCGCTGACAGTATTGAGGAACAAGGACGATGGGTTGATCCAGAATTGGAGAAAATCATCAATCAGCATAAAGTGACTGAAGGAGAAGCACGGTTACAACTGCTCAAACTGCTGAGATTCTTCAGAGAATTGCTGCGGGTTCGCAAAGCGGATGCCGTCATGCTTGACCGAATGAGCGATGCTCTTCGCACGGCATTTGTGTCCCATCCTCCTTTTGCAGTACGTGGTACGGCCATATACCGTACAGATGACAGTGGTTATATCGAGCAATTATGTGGTAATGTAGGGGAACCGGGGAGAAAATATGAGTTGTCTGCCAATGACGACAAGGAGCCGGATGACCCAAAGCGCATCCTGGTCATTGATTCTTACCGCGAAAATAAAATCAAGATTAACCTGTATGACGATTACCTTGAGAAAGAATATCTGCTATGCTATCCTGTAGCCAAGAGGTATGTGATTACGGTTCATATTATTGGACATATAGAAGCGGATGAGGCGGTATTTCAGCAGATTGACTTACAGAATCGTCAACTGTTTAACGCCATCAACGATTTGTTAGGAGGCGAACCGGAATGAAACCGGAAATGAAAAAAATAAGCAAGCGCTGGGGCAGCGAAAAAAAGGTACGCCTCAGCTCTGCGCCCGAATCATCACGACCGGTTCCGGAACCTAAGGAAGAAGATCGTTTCCACAAACCGGCCGTCCCGCTAATTACGATCGGCCCCTCGCTTAAGGGGAAGGAACGACCTTATAAGGTCATCCTGGAAAAAGAAGCTTTGTACGAGAAACCTCAATATTTAGCTTAACCTTCTATGCAACGTTCTCGAGCCTGCCGCTGAATCGGCAGCATTTCACAGTCCCCGCCGCCCAAGGCTGGGGCTTTTTTGTTAGCATTCTTCTGCAAACAAACCGGACCGTTCTCTCCCTGCTACTTAGGAATCCAATCCTGTAATTGCATTAAGCTATTTCTTACGCTCTTAGGTTTCCTGCAAAACCCAAAAATTATACCTAAATTTTGGAGCACGCTTGTCCTGATCCCCTTAATTGAACAACATGGTCCTGCTGAAAATTTGATCCCATTTTTTTCTTGTTGTATTCCGTATCATCCTTGCATATATTGATTATAATATAAGAACACATGTTCTGTAAATAAATATGTTTCGATCTCAAGGTTAAGGAAGTGAATGTATGTCATCCTCCTCTTCCGCCCCATCCCCTGCGGATGAAGACCACCGTTTGGTTAAAAGCCTTGTTGTGCGTACCCTGCTCCTGGATGTGCTTGAACGAGATATTCGCACCCTGGATACCCTTCTGCTGAAAATGCCCGAGGTATACGTCCTGTCCCTAACCCGCATTCAAAATCAGGTGCTCAAAGAAATGCTGGCGGTAAAGCAGCAGATGCGGAAACGTGGTGTCAAGATTCTAGAGGAGAAACGTGAAAAGGAAGGCATCGAAACGCTCTACCTGTGCAGAGGATATTGGCAGCGGTTCTACATGCTCTGGACGTTCGCACGTAATGAAGTCAAGCAAGAACTCAGCCGGCATCTGCATATTGATCTGACGCAGCGCTTATAGCTTGAACTGGGAATACAGGTTGACCCGGAGAGGCCGGGTTCATTAAGATGGAAGGGAACGTTATCGACAATGAACCTATTCAGACGTGTAATGAATTCTCCTAGAACATACAAGACTGCCGCCCTTGCTAAGGCAGACAGACTTCTATGGTCAGAATTCCCTCAGACGTCTCATCACTCAAGGAGTTGTACTTCATGAATTCAATTTCGGGTAACCAACCATCCAGATATACGGGCATTGCCGCCAATGTAACCGAGTTGATCGGGCAGACGCCGGCCGTAAAACTGAACAGGCTCACAGGAAGCGACTCTGCTGACGTATATGTCAAACTGGAGTATTTCAATCCAAGCGGCAGTGTCAAGGACCGCGCAGCTTACAACTTAATCGTTCAGGCTGAACGGGCAGGCCTGCTGCTTCCCGGAGCAACTATCATCGAGCCGACCAGCGGCAATACCGGCATCGGTCTGGCGATGAATGCAGCTGCCAAAGGATATAAGGCCATTCTGGTCATGCCTGACAATATGTCCAAAGAGCGCATCAACATTCTGAAAGCCTACGGCGCAGATGTCGTGCTTACTCCTGCGGCTGAGCGGATGCCCGGGGCAATCCGCAAAGCGAAAGAGCTGCACGCTGACATTCCGGGAAGCTTCATTCCTCAGCAATTCGAGAATCAGGCCAATCCGGACATTCACCGGGTTACCACTGCTCCAGAGATTATGCAGCAGATGGAGGGCAAGCTGGATGCGTTCATTGCAACTGCAGGCACAGGCGGCACCATCACCGGAACTGGTGAAGAGCTGCGCAAGCAGCTGCCGGATATCCGGATCTATGCGGTGGAGCCCAAAGGTTCACCCGTGCTATCCGGCGGCGAGCCCGGTCCCCACAAGCTCGTCGGTACAAGTCCCGGATTCATTCCGGACATTCTGAATACCGACGTGTGGGACTCCATTATCCAGGTGTCCGATGAGGATGCACTGGATACGATGCGGCAGCTTGCTGCCCGTGAAGGGCTGCTGCTCGGCCCTTCGTCAGGCGCTTCAGCGTGGGCCGCACTGCGCATTGCGAGGGAATTGGGGCCAGGTAGCCGAGTGCTCTGTATTGCGCCGGATACCGGGGAACGGTATTTGAGCATGGGCATTTTTTAACACATCCAGAATCTGTCCCCCTAAACAAGGCTGCCCCATGAGTCATAAAGATGACCGAGGGCAGCCTATTCGCATCCATTGGTTCTATGAACCTTCGCCGAATTGGTCGTTTTTAGATGGGAGAGGTCATTTTTTTGATGAAATAACGTTACTGAGGCTCGTTAACCTTCGCCTATACTCTAAACCTCATTGCCGATAGGAAAATATGAAAATATACAGATCAAAATTAAAATAAAGCTCTTGCTCAACCACAGATTGTTAATCTGCAGAGAACAAGAGCTTACCTTGATAAGGAGTCATTTCAAGAACATTTAATGTAAACCAATCAGTGTGTCAGCGTCGTCCATTCCACGCCTTTGGGAAGCAGAGCCGCAATACGGTCTTTGGCTTCCTTTTTGGTATACAGCGATTCATCGAGAATGACTGCAGAACCCGAGTCACTGCTTGTGCGGATCAAACGACCCAGACCTTGCTTCACGCGCAGAAGCATGTATGGAAGATCAATCTCTTCGTATGGTGCCGCCGATGCACTGCGTTTAGCGTTAAAGACAGGATCCTGCGGTGGATACGGAAGCGACCAGATCATAACATTGGATAATGAAGGTCCTGGAACGTCCAGCCCTTCCCACAGATTGACGGAGCACAGCACACTCTCCTCATCCTCCTGGAACGCTGCGATCAGATCACTGATCTCCCGATCTCCCTCATACATGAAGCGCAGTCCTTGTGCTTCCGGAACATGAACAATGTCCTGTTTAAACGCAAGCAGCTCTTCCATGGTACGGAACAGAATAAGCGCACGACCTCCGCTCTCCTGGAGCATGGACACAGCGTCTCGCATTCGATTTTCGTTCTCCGGGTGACCTGGTACAGCTTGATCTGTAATTTTCATCTTCATTTTGTCCGCATAGTCATATGGAGAAGCAACCGAGAACGATACAAAATCATCAATGCCCAGACTGTCCGCCACATAACGGAAGGAATTGTCCACAGACAGTGTTGCAGACGAGAATACAATTGGAATCCCCGTATTGAACACGCGCTCGTTCAGGATTTCTTTTACCGTGCGCGGCATGATGGACAACGTTGTCTCATCTTCATTCTCTTCAGCCCAGCAGATGTACCCGTCTTCCTTGCGGAACAATGACAATGCGGTCTGAATCATGTCCAAGTGCTCTTCCACAACCCTCATCTGATACCCATCCAGCGAGAACAATCCGCTCTCGAATACCAGCTCTTCCCCAATCGCATCCAGCACACCGGTCAGACGTTCAATTTCACGCAGCAGCGGCGCTTCTACCCGAACTTCCTTCCGTTCTGAGCCTGGAATCGCCACCGTATACGTATCCAGCAGTCTAAACAGTCGCTCACTGCTCTCAATGGCTTCGTCCACACGTTCTGCAAGGGTTTCACGAATCTCCCCTTCCAAAAGCCGGGTTACAAGTTCCTCGAAGATGCGGTGTTTCAGTTTGTAGCTGAGTGCGTTCAGCGCGGCCTCTTCCAACAAATGCCCTTCATCAAAGACAACCGAGCTGTGATCAGGCAGCAGCGGCAGCTGTCCCTCGCGTTTGCGTGCCTCATAGGTCCACACATGCTCCATGTAGTAGTCATGGGAACAGATGATGATGTCCTTGGAGCGGCGATAGTGATCACGTGATAACGTCAGGCCGCAGCGCTGTCTTTTTGGACAAACAAAGCAATCCTGGAATGGGTCCCAGTTGATCTTATTCCACTGGCGATCGTTCAAATGCGGATACTGTTTACGGTCACCATAGGGATGGAAAGCCTGAAGCGTTCCAGGTGTATTCACGAAATCAGGCAGGCTCTCATGTACTTCTTCAATGACAGGCGCATCCTCATCCGCGAATCTTACCGCACTTAATTTGTTCAAACAAACGTATTGATCTGGTGATTTACCGAGACGAGCGTCCACCTGAAGATCCAGATGTTCAGCCAGCTTCGCAATATCTCCGCCCGGCTTCACCAATTGTTCAATCAATGACTCATCGGCGCAGGCAATCACTGCCGGTTTGCCGGTATAACGTGCATAACAGACCGCATAGAGCAGGTAGACTAAGGTCTTGCCTGTCCCTACACCGGCCTCAGCCATAATGGTCTTTTTATCTCCATAGGCCCGTTCGAGCTGGTACGCCATAAAAATCTGTTCATCCCGTACCTCGAAGCCGGACTCAGGCAAAATATCGTAAAAAACATCAGCCACCCACTCCCCCAAACGGGATACAAAGGGCTCTGCCGGGTCATATGCAAAAGGATAACGTTGTGTAGACAATCCTTGGTCAGCCTCCATTCTTATACAAGCGGTCCTTATCATTTTCCGTTCAAAAAAGGCCGCTGGGCAAATGTTAATTATCTCATGCCATGAGGTAAGTGACAAGCTTTTTTTACTGCAATGGATGTATAGAACAAGGATGCAGGGAAATTATATACTCGAATCCATCAAAAGGAAAGGTGGTGCTCCATGAATAACCATTCTTCACAACCAGAGCATTCCCCAGACACGGCACCAGAGACATTAACGGATCGTCAGGGCCATCCCGTCACCGATAATCAGAATGTTCGAACCGTCGGCAGCCGGGGACCGACTACGCTGGAGAACTATCATTTTCTCGAAAAGATCACGCATTTTGACCGCGAACGTATTCCTGAACGGGTTGTACATGCTCGCGGGGCTGGCGCTCATGGCATATTCGAAGCGTACGGAACAGCCGGCGATGAGCCTGTATCCAAATATACGCGTGCTCGTCTGTTTCAAGAGAAGGGCAAAGAAACCCCTGTGTTTGTCCGTTTCTCCACGGTAATCCACGGTGGGCATTCACCGGAGACACTTCGTGACCCGCGCGGCTTTGCCGTGAAGTTTTATACTGAAGACGGCAACTGGGATCTGGTTGGCAACAACCTGAAAATCTTTTTCATTCGTGATCCGCTAAAATTCCCGGATATGGTTCATGCCTTCAAACCAGACCCATTGACCAATGCACAGGATATGGAGCGTTTTTTTGACTTCGTTTCGCTTAGCCCTGAAGCCACCCATATGGTTACATTCCTCTTCTCCCCATGGGGAATTCCAGCGAATTATCGCCAAATGCAGGGATCAGGCGTCAATACATACAAATGGGTAAACCAAGAAGGCACGGGCGTACTCATTAAATATCACTGGGAACCCCTCAAACAAGGGATACGAAACCTGCTGCAAAAAGACGCCAGCGAGATTCAGGGACAGAATTTCAACCACGCCACACTGGATCTGTATCATGCGATTGAACAAGGGGATTACCCGGAATGGGAGCTGTGTGTTCAGATCATGGAAGACGGCGAACATCCGGAACTGGACTTTGATCCGCTCGACCCCACCAAGCTGTGGCCCCCAGAGCAATTTCCGTTTTTGCCTGTTGGAAAAATGACCTTGAACCGCAATCCCGAGGATTACTTTAACGAAGTGGAACAAGCTGCATTTGGAACCGGGGTACTCGTGGATGGACTGGATTTCTCGGATGACAAATTGCTGCAAGGCCGCACCTTCTCCTACTCGGATACCCAACGTCACCGGGTTGGAGCGAACTATCTGCAGCTGCCTGTGAATGCTCCCAAAAATCGCGTAGCTACCAACCAAAGCGGTGGTCAGATGCAGTACAAAGTCGATCGTGCGCCAGGGCAGAACCCGCATGTGAACTACGAACCTTCTTCTCTGGGTGGTCTGTCCGAAGCGGCTCCGCGGGGCAAGGAGCATGAACCTCTTATTGAAGGTCATCTGGTCCGGGAGAAAATTCCGCGCCCTAACGACTTTGGTCAAGCCGGTGATACGTACCGGGCGTTTGAAGATTGGGAACGAGACGAATTGGTCAGCAACCTGGTCGGTGCGCTCTCCAAATGTAAACCGGACATTCGTGAGCGCATGATCTCACACTTCACTCAGGCTGATGCCGACTACGGTCGTCGTGTAGCTGAAGGTCTGGCTTCCGTTCCAACTGACGATAGTGCCACGGTTCAGCCAAAACATGAGCAAGGTGTGGATGAAGCATCCCGGCGCGGTCATGAAGCAGATCCGTATTAAGAGTCAGCGGGGACATTAAGTGGTAAAAGAAGTGATGTAAGTTGCACAAATTCATACAACGGATCACTGTGTAGTCCTTGCCCCTGTAGTCCATCTGTCTAATGCAGATGCTACCGGGGCTTTTTGGGCTGCACAAATGGACCGATTCTCTTGCAATCAGTCTTTCCTCTTCAATTTTCAAAGTAGTTTCAGGTTCATTTCGGTGGATTGAGCGTTGTTCTTATGCCGTTTGTTATAAAACGAAGTTCCACTCGGACGTTCATTTCAGACGATTGCTCGTTAAATCAGGGCTATGTGCCAATGAAAGGATTATGCATCACCTTTTAATCAGACTGCGGTTCGGCCCCCAATGCTTGACCCACCAGCTTGTGCAGCTGACCCAATGAGATGATTATTGTTGATAACGCTTACACGTTTTACGATGAATCTGTGCCTTACCGAAATGCACTATCCCATTAACCAAGGAGGTTTCACAATGAAATGGTTCCCTTCTGTTTCTAATTATCCATCTGTACGCTCTGAACGTTCATGGAAATCGAAAATGGCTTATCTGTGTTTGAGTACGGCTTTTCCTCTATTGCTATTAGGTGGTGGATTAGCTGGTGCGATGGAACTTACGGAAAGTGGTGTGCAAAATTCGTCTGAACAGTCAGCCGCAACAACTCCTGCTGCACTCGCTGCTGGTGATTTATATGTCGCTCCTAACGGATCAGCAAGTAACCCGGGAACACTGGCAAGCCCAACCACACTCGCATATGCATTGACTCAGATTGCTCCGGGCAAGACCATTTATCTGCGAGGTGGAACCTACAGTTTTTCGGAAACGGTCACCATTGAACGAGGCAACAGCGGTACATCAGGACAGCGCAAAAATCTGGTCGCCTACGGATCGGAAAAGCCTGTCTTCGATTTCTCAGCCCAAGCCTTTGCGTCCACGAATCGGGGCTTGCAAATGTTCGGGGACTACTGGTTCGTTAAAGGGCTTGAAGTAAAAGGGGCAGGCGATAACGGGATTTTTATCGGGGGCAGTTACAACCGTCTGGAGCAAATCGAGGCTCATCATAATCGGGATACGGGAATTCAGCTGGGACGATATGCATCCACCGCCGCCAAGAGTGAATGGCCTGCTTACAATGAAGTCATCCGCTCCTACTCTCACGACAATTATGATCCCGATAACGGCGAGGATGCGGACGGTTTTGCCGCGAAATTGACGGTAGGTCCGGGCAACCTCTTCGATGGCTGCATTGCAGCCTACAATGTGGACGATGGATGGGATTTGTACAGCAAAACAGATACGGGTGCTATCGGTGTCGTCACGATTCGTAACAGCATTGCGTACGCCAATGGCGCTACTTCGGACGGTACATCCACCACCGATAGTGATGGGAACGGCTTCAAGCTGGGCGGCGAGAAAATTGCCGTGAATCATATTGTGGAAAACAGCATTGCCTTCAATAATAAAAAGCATGGCTTCACATACAACAGTAATCCCGGTTCCATACAAATGAAAAACAACACATCTTGGAACAACGGCCAAAGCAATTTTGCCTTCGACGTGGGCACCCATATCTTCACCAACAACCTGTCCTTCCAGGGCGGCGCCAGTGACAAAACAAGTGGAACGGATGTCAGCAGTACCAACGTCTGGTGGAAAAACAAAAAGAGCGTGAACGACAAAGGCCTGCTCGCGAGCGCAGCCGACTTTATTTCCCTCGTGCCTTCGGTGACCCGCAGCATCGACGGAACGCCAATTCTAGGCAATTTCCTGAAGCTTGCTGCAGGTAGTGATCTGATTGGCTCGGGTACGCCATCCGGTACGAATATTGGGGCGAGATAGATGATAGTTCGTGAGGTCCGAAAGATAATCTAAATGCAAAATCCCCTTCTCCATTACCACCGTTTAGGCGGAACGGAGAAGGGGATTTTTGAATTGGTCTTGTAGTTCTGCATCAAGCCGATATACGGCGATTAAGTCCTGCTACGTTTTTAGATACCTTCATTTGTGATTCTAAGCTGGATGAGAAGAAGGCAACCGAATAGGCCCTTTGCCACCTGACATACTCCCACGAACCATCTGAAATGCCATGAATAGCTGGCTGAACTTCAGTGAAGTTAGCATCATCTGAGCGTACTTATCAGATACAGGTTCGCCTGTCATCGGATGAATGCCCATCTCAAATGCCTTGATCTGCATCGCATAGATATCTTCCCCAGGCGGTTCTACCTTCACAGCTTGCATGTGATTGATATCCAGATGCCCCTGATCCCTCTGATAAGCCTGAAGGGCAGCCTGATCTGCAACACCATCCTCATTGACAGGCAGCCACATTAACTTTCCAAACATATTAACTTGTGCCATTCGATAGCCCTTATCATTCGAACCTGTGTTATTTACCGAATTTCTCTTCATCGCTGCCGCACCCACGGCACCAATAGCACCGCCCAGATTCAACTGCTCAGCTTCTGCATTCTCAAAACGCATGACGATATCCTTCAATTCCTTGGGAGGTCTTCACCACACTCTCCAACGCTTTATCCAGTATAGGGCGTGACCGTTCAAACTCATAGAAAAATCGCTCCTGCGTTGCCTACGGTCCTAACTCACTTCTCCACTCTGTGAAGGATACTGAAATACAATATCAAAATAAAAACCAGCCCATAAGATGCGCTGGCTTGCTAACTAGCACTCTTTTTAATAGCAAAGTTGGAATTTTCGCTATTTCTCCTCTGAATATATAAATACATAATTACTCTCATCCGACTTCTCTTCTGAGAAAACAAAACCTAACCGATCAAATTCCTTAATATCCCTCACATCTGTAATTTTTCGCTCTGCCATATGCCGTACCATTTCGCCTCTGGCCATCTTGGCCCGGGTTGCCTTTTCAACAACCTTCCCATCGACTATTTGTCCGAAAACACAAGTGATAAACCGGGTTTCCTCTCTCAGAAAAGGCGTGATGTTTTTGCTGTACTCTTTGGAAGCTAAATTCAGAATACAGTTGCTTTCCGACTGAAGCTGATCTGCTAATTTGCTGCCCCAAAATTGATAAAGGGAGCTAAACCCCAGACCTTGCAACTTGCCCTGCATCTCCAACCTATAGGGAGTAACTCCATCCGAAGGCCGTAACATGCCATAAAAACCGGATAATATGCGTAAATGCTGCTCCAGATACTCCAGTTCCTCCTTTTGAAAAACAACAGGCGCCATATACTGATACTGAATGCCCTCATAGGCATAAATGGCTGGCGTAAGATGGTCCTTTAAATTCATATTCCGAATCCGCTCCACGTTTAGTTCGGCGATTGCATCGTTACACTTCCACAATGCTTTGAGTTCGTCATAGGTTAACTTTTGAAGCAGACTTAGTAATTTTTCCGACTCATTTATAAAATGCGGCTGCTCACAAGCCATAAGATCGGTATCGATCTTCATCTTTTTTGCAGGTGATATGATAATTCTCATTATGCTGATCCATCCTTAAACTACTGTTGTTTTTGTCGTTATTCATTGTACAGGAAAGGTTAGATGATTCCAATGCGAAGGAAGTTCATTCCCATAGTGGTGGTGCGTTGAACAGAACTAAAAAATGAACAAACCAGCCCACAAATGGATTGGCTTGCTCATTACAATTCATAAAATTCAATTGATTTTGGAATAAGAATCAAGCGTTATAGATTCTCATAATTAGCATATTCAACATACATGTTTAGTTATCGATTTCTAAAATCAGCAATAGCCCTTCATATGCTTCTCATAGACCTACGATTGTATGTCTGATAACAGCTAACTGTCCATTGAGTCCTTTCAGCCATATGAGGGACGATCTTGATCTTTCCATATTCCATATAATTCTGAACGAAAAAGTTTATGTGAATGTCCGGAATCAGAGTCATGTAATAAAAAACAAATCAAGTTATTTTTTTCATCAAGTATCCTCCCTATATTTTAATGCATGATTTCTTTCTTGTTTACCTTCATGCCAGACAATGACTGATCAAACATGTCAAGAATAAACAAGAATCGTTCGGCTTCACGAAAAACGTGATCTGCTAATAAGGGGTGAATAATACTTTTGATTCGACACTCGTCAATTAAGTCGCGCGCAGTCTTCTTAAAATCTCGCAATGATTTGACCGAAACGCGGTTTTCATCAACAAATTGACTTAGTAATGGATGGGTTTGCGATTGTGGACGCATGGAACTTAAATCGATGGCCTGAAACATCAGCGTATCAAAATCTTGACTAAATTCCCTTGCTTGTTCCACTAATTTTCGCTCGGATGGATCAAGCAGATGACCTATAAATTTGGCATGGTCTGCCATGATTTTTAGGAAAAAGACATTTTCATCGATAATCGCATCAGGTAATGGTTCAAGTCTCCCGCTGTTGAGTTCCTCTAACCGATTTCTAAAGTAATTGGCTTCTCGGCTAACATGATCTACAAGCAAAGGGAAATTGGTTCCCCCAGGAAGTTGACACCGTAGTATAAGCCCGAGTACCTTTCTCTTAAATGCCCAAATGTGTGCAGCGGCATTGTGAACTTCTGAATTAAACTCTCTAATTGTCTGAGGATCGGTATCTGCTTGAAAAGAATGTGATCTTCTTTCAATCTCCTCAAAGATAGCATGGAACTGATTAGCCTCATTAATTAACTGCGTATCTTCACACCTAAATCCTAGTCGAAGAAAAAGGGAATGTTCTTTCATAATGCGTGACCAAAAACGTATCTCATCTAATGATCTGACAACAAAAGGATCCGACAAACCATATCCCACCTTTCGGCACACTTAATAAGCAGACTATGCCTTGATAGCAGAGTATATGGGGATGGTATGTTTCAATATGTTATCGGAAAACAAAAATTCAAGATTATGAAGTAAATTTATAAAGCCTTTCAAGTAATGCCTACTGAGTCAGGAAAATTATCAAGTAAAGTATCACGGTAAACCCGCCATGTGGGTTCAACATAGGGTCATGTTAGAGTCAATTTGTGTTCAGTTTGTACTCGATTCAGGGACGGGATTTCACACTAAACACGTAAAAAGACGGATACCAATGGATCCGCCTTTTACCCTTTTCAGATTTATTAAAAACGTCGTGTATTTTACTTTTTTGTCTTTTTAGGAAGTATTCCTACTGCCCTTGCAGCAGCTGCACTTTTTTCTACAAACGCAACTGGATTATCAATTGATTCCCAGTGGATATATTTGAATTGAATGTTTTGGAAAAGCCAGTGATTATGAATAGCAGTAACTTTGATACCTCTCTTACGTAATTCCGAGACAAAAGGATTGATTTCACTTTCTAGTATTACGGTTTCCCCCAAGTTAAGAGTGCGCCCACGGGAGTCACGAGATTCTACGGATAATGCAAATGGTAATGTTAAAGGGGATCTACTGCGTCGACCTAAAATCTTAACCTTTAGATTCCGCAAAGTCTGAACAACGCAAGCTGGTTTATTCGCTGCTACCTGTCCACCAATAATTTTGGCTAAACGCGCACATAAAGCTTTTTCAATCATATCAACCACCTCCTATGAATTTAACGAACAATATATACTATGATTAACAATTTTAATTTGATAGGAACATTTGATAGAGGATAATTGTATATTTTCCACATGCGTAGTACTGGGTGTCAAAACCAACAAAAACCCCGGCAACGCTTCTGCATTCAGCAGGGCACAGCCGGGGTCCATTATGATATTCAATTATTGTCCTGCATTTCTCAACCTATCTTACTGTGTAAAATCATGCTGCCCAATCGTCAGGAGTGTCGGCCTGCTCTTGCTCCACAGCGACGTCGCAATCTTCGGATTGTAATAATAGAGCGCACCGTTCGTCGGATCCGCACCATTCAGGGCTTTACGGGCTGCCCGGTAGGACGTCTGCGTCGGCTTTTGATTGAACTGACCATCGTCAATTGCAGTGAACTGCCCTTTCTGGAAAATCACCTGCGGAATGGATGATGGGAATGCGTCCGACTGCACACGATTCAAGACGACGGCCCCTACAGCAACCTGTCCTTCAAAGGATTCCCCGCGCGCTTCCCCGTGGATCAGCTTAGCCAACTGACGCAGCGTCTCACCTTCGGCTTTTGCCTTTTTGTTCAACCTGTTCAGTGTTACCGGACCTGCAATCCCATCCGCGCTCAGCCCCTGAGCTTGCTGAAACTTGCGTACAGCGTTTTTGGTAATGGAACCGTAATATCCGGTCAATCCGGCATTGAAGTATCCCAGATCACTTAATTGCTCCTGCAATTGCAGCACATGCTCACTTTGAACGCCCTGTTCCAGCTTCTGTGCTCCCGCAGACGGAGCTGCCATCGTGAGACCGAGAGCCATCGCGAAGGCACCGAGAAGCACACTGACTCGTCTTGCTCTTTTGCCAGCCTTTTTCCCCCTCTGATGAGTTACTGCCCGACTCACGGTGATAGGTTCCATGTTTCCAGCACTTTTACTTAATTCTAACCTATAAGCTTTAATCAGTTCATTGGCACTTTTTGTTCCACTCGCATTATTCTTTTCATTCATTTTAATCGTTTGATCCATTTTAATATCGTTTTTCATGATTCAATTAACCTCCATTATTCTGAGTCCAGACTCCATATCTTCCCCTGAACCCTCCCTTATGGACATCCCGAGTGTCATTATAGGATATAGCCAAAGTGCCGTCTATCGGACCGATGGAGCATGAAAAACAGGGCCTTGAATATAGCAAAAAGAGGCATGAGCCCATGGTCATATCAGGGCAATGCCTCTTCTTGTATCAACCTTATGCCGCTTGTCCAGCCTCTATTTCCGTAGGCAGGCAGACCCGCACAAAAGTTGCGCTTGAATTTATTTACATCTACTCTGCCAGTTCCTGACCCTTCGTTTCCCGGCCGAGGAACAGTACAGCCGCTGCGCCAATCAGGATCGTCACGAAGAAAATCGTGAAAATCAGGCTGATGGCCACCTCACGCTGAACCAGCATGCCGACCATCAATGGAGCAAGTACGCCCCCGATGCGGCCCACCGATGTGGCAAGACCCACACCTGTCGAACGAACCGAATCTGGATATAGTTCCGGACTATACGCGTACAGACCGCCCCATGCCCCCAGATTGAAGAAAGAAAGACAGATGCCTGCAGTGAGAATCGCCGCTTCGGTTGTTGCCAAACCAAAAGCAATCGCACTCACTGCCGTCAGTGTAAGATAAACGACCAGGACGAATTTACGCCCGTACCGCTCGATAAAATAAGCCGCTGTAAAGTAACCTGGCAGCTGTGCCAACGTCATAATCAGCACGTACTGAAAGCTTTTGACCAGTGTGAAACCTTTGGCCATCACGACGGAAGGCAGCCACAGGAACATGCCATAATAGGAGAAAATTACCGTAAACCACAAGATCCAGAGCATGATGGTTGTCCGGCGATGCGGAGCAGACCAGACTGCAGCCACTTTCTCCCTGAACGTCGTCTTCCGGATGGCCTTGTTTTGCTTGTAACGCGGCGGGTCCTGAATGACACGGCGCAGATACAGCGCGTAGAATGCCGGAACGGCACCAATGGCAAATGCAATTCTCCAGCCGTATTCCGGGATGACAAAGTTGGCAATGAGCGCCGATACAATCCAGCCTCCTGCCCAGAAACTCTCCAGCAGCACGACGGCACGCCCGCGTTCTGCCGTCGGCATGGACTCCGATACCAGTGTGGAGGCTACAGGCAGCTCGCCACCGAGTCCAATCCCTGCAATCAGGCGCAGTACGCACAGGACGGCAAAGCCGGTTGCCAGTGCAGACAAACCACTCGCAATCGTGAAGATCAACAGGGTCCACATCAAAATGGCCTTCCGGCCAAAACGGTCAGCCAGTGCACCCGCAAGTAATGCACCCAGCGCCATACCGATGGAGTTGATACTGGTCAGCACACCGACTTGTCCGGGACTGAGACTCCATTCCTTGGCAAGAGCTGCCACAATGAAGGAGATCATGCCGACTTCCATCGCATCAAACAGCCAGCTCATCCCGGCACTGAACAGCAGCTTGCGCTGCTTGGGATTCCGCAACACTTCCAGTTTAGTCATAACGATAGCTCCTTGATCTCTATGTAGTCATTCTGACACTAAACCATTATTATGCAGAATGATCCAGAAATCAATGAAAAATACGCTCTTCTCCACGTCACCTTCCAATAGCTCACCCCTTGAGTGAACCTGCTGTCAGACCTGCAACAAAATAACGCTGGAGCAAAATGAACAGCACAATCATCGGAATGGCTGTCACCAGCACTCCTGTCAGCATCATCGGATAGTTCGTCACATACTCCCCGCGGAACTGCATCAGTGCGAGTGGTAACGTTAGCTTGGACTTGCTGCTGAGCATGAGCATCGGAATGAGCAGATCATTCCACACCATGACCAGCAGAAACGTAGCTGTAGCCGCAAGTGAAGGCGCAGCCAGCGGCAGCGCAATCCGGGTGTAGAGACGCCACTCGCTCGCTCCATCCATGCTGCCCGCCTCCAGAATTTCGGCATTCAGCATGCGCATGAAACCTGTCAGCATAAATACGGAGACAGGCATCAGCATTGCAGCCGATACAATGATCAGGCCCGTTAGACTGTCCGACCATCCCAGCGTGCGTGTAAGGGAGTAGATCGGCAGCATACTGACCTGGGAAGGAACAATAAGGCCTGCCACAAACAGGCCAAACACAATCTTGCCCACACTTCCGCCCCAGCGGACAATGGCGTATGCAATCATGCTGCTCAGCAGCAGTTCAATCACAACTGTACCCAGTGTAACGACAAGACTGTTTCCGAAATACTGCCACATCGGCTGATTACGAAACATGCCCGTAACGTTATCCCAGGTAAACGGATCAGGCCAGCTGAATGGACTGGTGAAGAAGTTGCTGCTTGTTTTGAATGAGGATACAAATACGAAGTACAGCGGCACGATAATCAGCAGCGCGTACACCAACAATATCAGGCGATTGAACCATTTAAGAAACATGTGAACTCCCTTCTGCCTCTTGTGCGAGCACGTTCCGGCATCAATAGCTTACCCGGTCGGCACGCAGTGCCTTGAACTGCACAAACGTCAGTAAGGCCAGCAGAACCAGGAAGATCATCGAACCCGCAGAAGCGAGGCCAAATGAATAGCTGCCAAAGGCGGTATGATAAATATACGTCGTCAAAATTTCAGTCGCGTAGTTCGGACCTCCGTCCGTCATGGTGAAAATAAGATCAAATGCCTTGAACGATTGGATCGTTGTATAAGCAACGACAATCGTAGCCGATGGGGCAAGCAGCGGCCAGGTCACCGTACGGAATACCTGCCATTTGCTGCCGCCGTCCATTCGGGCGGCCTCATATAGTTCAGCCGGAATGCCTTGCAGGCCAGCGATAAATACAATCATCATTTGACCGGCATGAGCCCAGACCTGCACGGCTGCAATGGAGTAAATTGCAATTTTGGGATCACCGATCCAGTTTCGTGCAAGACTCTCCATCCCTGCCCCGTTCAACCCATAGTTAATCAATCCAATGGATGGGTCATACATAAAAGCCCAGATCAGTCCAACCGATACAGAGGACAAAATGGCCGGGAGAAAATACAGGGCGCGCAGCACGATCCGCGTTTTGGTGTTTCGGACGAGCAGTAAGGCCAATACAAGTGAAATAAAGGTTTGGGCAATAACCACCGTGAGCATGAATTCAACGTTATTGCCAAAAGCCTTGCGAAAGACGATGCTGCTGAGACTGTCCTTATAATTGTCCAGCCCTACAAACGCATACGACGGGGATACCCCGTCCCAATCCGTAAAGGAGTAGAACAGCCCCGTCAATGTAGGAAATACGAACAGTCCCACGTACAGCAGCAGCCCGGGTAACAGAAACAGGGATAACTGAATACGATTCTTCATGACTTATTTCCCGATATGCTGATCAATGATCGCTTGTGCCTGCTGCGCGGCTTCTTCAGGGGAAGTCCCGCTAAGCACGGCCTGAATGGAGTTGGTCACTGCCTTCTGATTATCTCCGTTCAGAATGGTGAACCGCGGCTGGAACACGGTCTTTTTGTTTGCCCACTCCCCTGCAACCTGAAGCTCGGCAGAATCATACTTCACGTCATTTACGGTTACGTTCTGGCCCGTCTGGTTGGCATACTCTCCAGCCACTTCCGGTTTGCTCAGAAACTCGATAAATTTCTTCGCTTCTTCCGGATGTTTGGACTTGCTGTTTACCGCAAGCATGAACGTTGTGGTATGAACCCCTTCATACTTCGCCTGATCGGCACTTACCGTAATGGGTGCAAGCAGTTTCTGCTCCAGATTCGGGTTTTGCAGCTTGTTCTGCGCCAGCTGATAGGAACCACTTGCAAGCATGGCTGCCTTCTCCTGAATGAACAGCGCTCCCGCCGCCGGGTCCTTGGTACCCAGTGCATCTTGCTGGAAGTAGCCTTTATCGTTCAGTTCCTTAATCTGCGTGAGTGTCTTCACCCAGAACTCATCTGTCAGTTTCGCCTCTCCTGCTTCCACTTTGGTAAAAATGTCGTCACTTGGTGCATTATTCATTACCATGGTGTTCATGAACTGCCCTGGACCAATGTCCGCTCCGGCAAATGCAATCGGGATAATTCCGTTGTCTTTCAGTGTCTGGCAGAGCGCCAGGAAACTGTCCCAGTCCTTCGGCGGTGTCAGACCGTATTTTTCAAACAGCTTCACATTATAGATTGGATCGTTATATACAAGTTGGTACGGGATGGCATATTGCTTGCCATCCAGTTGGCCTGCCTCGATCAGCTTAGAGTTATAGGCAGAGAGAAAAGATGATCCTGTCAGGTCCGTGAACAAGCCGGCTTTGGTAAAAGCCTCGAACTGTGCACCCGGGAAGGAAGCGAATACATCCCCTACCGAACCATCACTGATTTTCGATTGAACTGTGGATTGATACTGATCTGAAGGAAGCGTCTGCATCTCCACATGAATGTTCGGATTTTCCTTTTCAAACGCATCAATAGTCTTGTTCAGCGCTTCAGCATCCTCACCCCGCCAGTGCATGAAGCTAATGGTGACTTTACCAGAACCGGAGGAACTGTTCTCGCCTGCTGCAGAGTTATCCCCGCCCCCACAAGCGGACAGCAGCAATGACATGACCAGCATACTGACCAGGGGAAGGGCCCATTTTTTATTTTTTCTCATGAAAGACGACCTCCTGAGTAATGTTGAATTAGGTGATGATTCATTTCGTGCTGCTTAGCTGATGTTTTACATTTCTCGTACTCCACTTGCTGCGAATGATCGGCATTACTTTCTCGCCGAATATTTCGGCTTCTTCCAGATGCGGATACCCAGACAATATGAATGTGGTTACGCCGAGATCTGCGTATTCCATCAGTCTTTCAGCAACCTGTTCTGCCGTGCCCACGATGAGGATTGCCCCACCCGAACGAACAACGGACAGACCTGTCCACAAGTTGGGACCCACAACGAATTGCTGCTTCTCGGACAATTCACGAAGTTCATTTTGTCTGCGTTGGTTCGTCGCATCCGTCTCAGCAAAAGCTGCTTTTGCTTTCTCGATGGCTTCTGGTGGAACCTTGCTAATAATCTCCCACGCTGCTGCCCAAGCTTCTTCCTCGGTATCCCGAATGAGCACCTGTGCCCGCATCCCGTAACGTAACTGGCGATCCTGCCCTGTTTCCTGTTTCACCTGTTCGCGGATCACTTCAATCTCCTCAATCTGTTCCTGTATCCAGTCGTGCGGTTCACCCCACATGAGGAACGTATCCGCATGCTCTACAGCCACTCTTTTGGCAATGGGTGAACTTCCGCCCAGATAAAATGGCGGGTAAGGCTTCTGTACCGTTTCCGGCATGCCTACCGGGCCCTTAAAGTTGTAATAATGACCATTAAACGCCGGGTTATTATCACTTGGTGCTTCCGTATTCGACTTGGAACCACTTCCGGCAAACTCGGTCAGATTGAGTCCGGTCGATTGTGTCCACGAACGCTTCATCACTTCCATGTACTCGCTCGCCCGTACGTAACGTTCGTCATGGGCATGCGCCAGCGGATCTCCCAGTTCCTCCAGATCCCGGACTGAGCTGCCCGTCACGACATTAATCATGGCGCGTCCACCAGAGAGTTGATCCAGTGCCGCTCCCATCCGTGCGGCGAGCACCGGTGTAACCAGGCCTGGACGAATGGCTACAAGCGGACGAAGTGTTTGAGTATGACTCATCACAGCTGAACCGACGACCCAAGCATCCAGACAGGCTCCACCGGTCGGGATCAATACAAATTCAAACCCTGCCGTTTCGGCCGTTTGTGCTACCTGTATCAAATAATCCAGGCTCGGTTCCCGTTCCGGGGCGACCCCAACATATTTTCCGTCTCCAGCCGTTGGCAAAAACCATCCGAATTTCAGTTCTTCCTGCTCACTCATACAAGTCATTCCTCTCTGTTGATAAAAACTAATTTTAAGATTGGACCTCATTCTCATTCTCATTGCAATTCGCAAAATCATATAAATGCCGATTAATTAACTTGGTTTAATAGGTATGGACATCATATCAATTGATTTGTCTGTGATCAATGTCATTTTACGACAATTTAATTTTGTCATTTTGTGGTCATCTTACAGGAATAGGACATCAAGTTCTTGAATATGTACAAAACCCACCTGTATAATAGGTTATAATGATAACTCATGACACTTGAAATCAAACTTATATTAAAGAGGTGTTCCTGATGACGGAGAGCATGAAGGAGGACCACCACGAGTTTTTGGATATCATTTTTTTTACTCCGTCCGAATTCGAGAAAGCTGGTGGAGCCTGGCCCATACGAATCGGACGCAATATAGCCAAGAACAATTATCATATCGGCCCTCGGACAACGCCTTATCATTACCTGCTGTTTGTCCTCGAGGGGGAAGGTACATTTATACAGAACGGACATCAGTATCTCCTCAGGGCCCGCGATGCTTTCTGTCTGTTTCCGCATGTCACCCATGAGTATTGGACGGACCCGAAGGAGCCGCTCCAGAAGATCTTTATTGCCTTCGATGGTACCCATGCAACCGAACTGCTGTCGCGGATTGGACTTACGCCAGACTCTCCCCACCGTTCAGGTATACTGACCCCGGAGACGGCTAGTGGAATGCGTGCTTTTATGGAAGAAGTTCGCAGACCTCAGGGGGGAGCAAGTGATCTGGGGCGCCTCACCCGGTTTCTCGGCCTGTTTGATCGAGTTTCCCGTTCCGCTGCCGCCAAGGGGCTGCAGCCGGATTCGGCTATCCCCTGGCTGCAAAAAGGCAAGGAATACATGGATATTCACTTTGCCGGGGGGATCACGGTAGAGGGCGTGTCTGCTCACGCGGGTGTGGATCGAACCCATTTTGCCAAACAGTTCCGCAAAGCGTACGGGTTGTCTCCGGTACAATATATCCAGCAGCTCAAAATGAACCAGGCCAAGCGCCTGCTCGTACAAACTCCTTTGACCTTGACCGAGGTAGCTCATTCGGTAGGATACCCTGATTTATTTTCCTTCTCCAAAGCGTTCAAAAAGCAGGTGGGTCTGCCACCCAATCGGTATCGGACAAACGAGAACGGCAAACGCTGATGCCACAATCTCGAGCTGCAGCGCAAATAGCATAAGAAAAAAGGCAAGTCTCCATTAACCGGAAACTTGCCTTTTGCTGTCTGTGCTTTTTCAATACCACCCGTTACTTCTCCTCATCGCTTTTGCGAGCCAGGGGAATTCCGTTTTCCTTCGCGTACCACGCTTCATAATGATGCACGGCTACTCCGGTAAAGGAGGAATGAGATCCGGCCAGGTCAAACACCTTCGCGATCTCTTCGTCCATATTGCTTATGGATTTCCGGAAAAAGGTCAGGTGCTCGCCCTCATGCGTCTCTGCCAGCTCCGCTCCGATCCATACGTCCTTGTCCAGTTCATCGGCTTCATCCAGCTCTTCCCTCGACAGGTCGTACATCTGCTGACCACTATCCCGATAGGCCATAATGGCAACGGCGTCAAATTGGGAAATGACCCACCTGCTGAGCGTTTCTCCGCCTTCGGATGCCTGACGGGTATCCAGCCAGAACGGGATGGCTGCGCTCATATAGAGCCCCGCATCCTTACCGGCTGTTGTCCATGCTTTCATATTGTCAATCCACTCTGCAATCACGCTGTCCTGCTCATTCTCCCAGCGCTGCAGTTGGTAAGGCTCCACATCCAGTTGAATGCCTTCGAAACGCTCATTTTGGGCCGAAGCGGCATTATACGCCCGAACACGCTCAATGAAAGCGAGTCCCTCTTCCTGTTTGTCCTTATAGGCCCAGTCCGCATGACCATTCAGGGCATGTACCTGGATTTCTGCCTGCCGGGCAGACGCAATGAATTGGCGATACGTATCATCAGATACCTCATCCTGCATCTGCAGGAAAATGACATCTACGCCCTGCTCCTTGGAAAAGGAGATAATGTCCGGGGTCTGTTCTGCGATGATGGAAGCATCCCACAGCCAGGTCGCTTTTTTCTCCTCTGCCGAAAACCATTTGAACAGCCAGGGCAAAAGCAGCAAACAAAAGGTCAGAGCGAGCAAAGTCCATTTTGTCCTCACCGACATCCTGCCCCAGCGAATCATGTTGTTTCTCAGACGAGCAACGCTTCACTTGGTTCCAGCACAGGATGCTGCACCGAGTGTCCAATCTTGTAGATGTGCGGCTGTGTGTGTGTCCGGAATGCATTGCGTGTATCCAGAATCGGCACACCCAAATCGGCAATATCGCTGTATGGCAGATCTCTATGGTTGGTAATCAGCACGATGCAATCATATTTCTTGAATTGCTCCAGGTTGAATGCTTCGCTGTATACCGTATCGTCATGCTTGTCACGGAAGGAATCGGCGTATGGATCGTAATAGCTGACGTTCGCTCCGCTTTCCTTGAACAGTTCATATACTTCGAGTCCCGGTGACTCACGCAGGTCTGCAATATTCGGCTTGTATGACATGCCGAGCAGCAGGATGTTGGAGTTCCGGACAGATTTTGCGTATTCGTTCAAAATGGTTGATGTTTTGTTCAAAACATAATATGGCATGTTGTCATTGGTCGATTGTGCCAGCTCGATAAATTTGCTGTAGAAGCGGAACCCTTTCGCTTTCCAAGACAGATACATCGGATCAAGCGGAATGCAGTGGCCGCCGATGCCTGGACCTGGGTAGAACGGCATGAATCCGAAAGGCTTCGTCGCCGCTGCATCAATGACTTCCCAGATGTCGATGCCCATGCGGTCACACATCATCGCCATTTCATTTACAAACGCAATGTTTACGCTGCGGAATGTATTTTCCAGCAATTTGGACATCTCCGCCACTTTTGGTGAAGATACCGGCACAACCGTTTGTACATACTTGCTGTACAGTGCTGTTCCGAGTTTCAGGCAGGCTTCCGTCGTCCCGCCGATAACTTTCGGCGTATTGTACGTGGTGAATCGTCCGTTGGACGGGTCCACACGTTCTGGCGAGAAGCAGAGGAAATAGTCCTTGCCGGCTTCATGGCCGATTTTGTCCAGCTTTTGCTGAATCAGTTCTTCTGTCGTACCCGGGTAGGTCGTGCTCTCCAGCGTAATCAGCATGCCCGGTTTCATGTGCAGTTTGATCTGATCCACCACGGTCTCGATGTAGGATGTATCCGGATCCTGATTTTCGCTGAGTGGTGTTGGCACGCAGATGCTCAAGGCATCAATGACGCGCAGCATGCTGTAATCCGTTGTAGGCTGGAAACGGCCTGTTTGCATCACTTTTTTCAAATCTTCGGACGAGATATCGTGAATATAGGAATCCCCATTATAGATACTGTCGACCTTGGACGCATCCAGATCAATTCCGATTACCGTAAACCCTTGATTCACCATTTCCACGGCAAGTGGAAGTCCTACGTAACCGAGCCCGACCACGCCGAGCACCGCTTCTTTGTTTTCAATGGCATTCAGTAAAGTATGGAATTGTTGATTCTCCATGATATTCCCTCCAGGTTAATGTATTTGTAAATGATCCGTAAATCCGTTCGGTTGATGATGCTTTTAGTTCAGGCAGCGACGAATACGTGCATCCAGCTCCACTGGGGAGAAGGGTTTGGTCATATAATCGTCCACACCGCTGCGGAAGCATTGGCTGATCGTCTGTTCGACACGCTGCTCGGTCAGCACAACGATCTTCGGCGGCTGCTCGACATCCAGGTTCTGAATATGGTGAATGAACGGCAGGCCGTCAATGCCATACAGGTTCAATTCGGTCAGCACCAGATCAGGTGACACCTTCTCAATCAATTCAAGTGCAGCCAGGCCATCTACAGCTTCATACGTCTCATAGCCCTGCATTTTCAGACGCAGCTGCAGAAACTCACGAACCGTCGGATCGTTGTCCACGATCAAAATTCTGCTCGGCTCGTCCGCCGTGTTGTCCAGCGTGTAAATATGAATCTCCGACGGATCGACCAGCTTCGCGGATTCAGCCATATGTTGGATCGTCGCCTGAGAAGGACGCTCACTGTCCTTGAAGCTCGCCAGCGTAATCTGCGGCTCGGCTCCAGGTACCGTCTCCTGCAGCTCATGCTTGATGCGAAGCCCTTCATAGTGGACTTCGTTCAGTGTCAAACCAGGCAGCAGGACCGCAAGCGTCTGGGTTGCCCCATCCTTCCACAGCTGGAAGGCGAACTCACTCGTTTGCTCCAGATAATTCCTGACCTGCTGCTCCGGCTGGGCCTGTACGCCTCCGCAATGGATGAACATTAAGCCGCAAGTTCCGGCACCCGTATCCTTCAATCCCTGTTCTACACTTCGGTACACATTAACGGCAGCTTCACGCTGCAATGTTGCCGTATTAGGCATGTTCTTTTCCACCCTTCTCCCTTGGTTATCTATTCTGTTGCTGCTGTATTGCCATTCGTGAGAATTCAACGCTGCTTATGACCTGCACCCCTCGATGCAAATACGAATCAGGCAGCTTCGGTTCCCTTTTGTTCCTCGGACCAGCTCTGACGTGTCATGGTTCCCCATGAATTGTTGTTTTGCATGAACTGAATGTGTCCCTGCAATCTCCACAGAACGCCAAGCTGGTGATAGCCCACAAATTTCAGAGCGGAGTAAACCAGCATTTTGACCAGATCAGACAGCTTGTTGTATCTTCGGAACGCAATTTCTTCCAGGATCAATGCACCTACGCTCAGCAGATAACCGCTCACGAAGTTCAGCAATCCGAACAGAACAAGAACCGGCCACTGCGTCATATCGAGCAGCACATATCCAGCAAGGGCCAGAAGTCCGGTAATCCGGAAATACGGGTTGAGCGCTTCAAAAATGACGTTGTATGGCATGGTCAGCATACCCATCACCTTATATTTCGGATTGAACAGCATGCCGCGGTTCTCAAGCATGTTCTTCAGATTCCCGCGTCCCCAGCGCTTGCGCTGACTGGACAGTATGCGGTAGGAATCCGGTGCCTGTGTCCAGCAAACGGCTTCAGGACAAAAGGCTACGCGGTATTTCAATTTATTTTCCAGCATATAGCGATGGAGCTTGATGATAATGTTCATGTCTTCTCCGGGATAACCGTCCCGGTATCCGCCAACGGCAATGACAGCATCCTTGCGGAACATACCAAAGGCACCCGACACGATGATCAGTCCATTCATGTGGCTCCAGCCAATCCGTCCGCCCAGAAAGGCTTTGAGATACTCAATGGATTGGAACATCGGCCACATTTTGCGCGGCAGGGAGACGTCCTGAACCGCTCCGTTTTCGATTTTGCATCCATTCGCGATGCGAACATCTCCGCCAATCGCCACAGTCTCTTCGGGATTCTCCATGTACATGCGAGCCATGCGGATCAGGGCATCCTTTTCCAGCAAAGAGTCGGCATCAATGGAAGAAATCAGCGGATAGTGGGACAGGTTGATCCCCGCATTCAGCGAGTCTGCCTTTCCGCCATTTTCCTTATCGATCACGTACAGATCAGGGAATTCCGGATTGTGGTATATCCCGCGAATGGTTTGACAAGGAATTTTGCCACGGATCTTGGTATCCGGTACAGGTTTTAGACGGTATTCCTTCAGCAGAACTTTCAGGGTACTGTCACTAGAACCGTCATTCACCACAATGACTTCGTACGTTGGGTAATTCAGCGTCATCAGACAGTTCACATTTTCAATAATCGTCAATTCTTCATTGTAAGCAGGCACCAGCAGGGATACTGAAGGCACCAGTTCCGATCCTGACAATGTGTTGTATTTGGAAAAATGAGACCGCCTGAAAATAGTCCAGATGTTACGGAATGATAGCGCCAGAATGGAAAAATACAGCGCATTTACAGCAACGACATAGTAGATGGCTACCATGCCATAAATCAATAACAGATCCCTAAGCAGTGTAATCCCCTCCTACCGCAGCCACACCGGTGCGTCTCTTCGTTGTTCGGTTACCCGGCACAGGGGCAAAATATTGGTCATAGAGCAGCCTTCTCTTGTTATGCACAATCATCTGGTCTACCGCTTTGTGATCGGCTCCCGATTGCTTCATTGTGCTCTCGATCTGCTGCATTGCAATTTCACGCTCAACACCGGTACCTTGTACCGCTGCCTGACATAAAGCTTCGAATCCGGGTTCCCCCAGCTTGCTCAAACTTTCTGCACTGTTATAGCGCACTCGCCAGTCTTCATCACGCAGCGCTTTGCGCAGCAGCGGAATACTGCCTGCCGCATGCTTCGAACCAAGCGCCTGAACCACTTCTGCCCGCACTTCCGGGTCGGCATCCTTCATCAGCTTCAGAATCGTCTCATCCTGAAGTGCCGGACTTGCACTCAGATACAGCTTCACCGCTTCTGCCCGTACATCCTGATGCTCTGCACCGACCAATCGATCGAGTGCCGGCATGACCTCCGGTACGGCTTGTCCCCACATGGCGACAAGTCCAACCTTTACAAAATCAGGATTGCGGTCTTCCAGCAGCTCAATCAGCAGTCTGCTCGTATCCAGGCTGGTCTCAAGCAAAATGTCCGCAGCCAGATGATGAATCGATTTTCCTTTAGTCAATAAAACTTCAAGCATGTCCTTCAATTCACCCTGACGCGTTGTGCTCCTCGCAATGGAACGTCCAATCACGAACGCCATGGGTCCAGGCTTCTCATCCTTGAGCAATGCCATCAAGCCCGGAACAGCTTCGGGACAGCGCATGCCGCCCAATCGATAAGCTGCATCGATCTGCCGGCCATAACGCAGCCGGCCCAGTTCTTTCAAATCATGCTCTACGAATCCTGCCTCACGGCAGAGTGCAATCAATTTGTCCCGGTACTCTCCTTTGAATTGATCAATCCATTCAATAAGCTTGCTCTGGATCACCTGTCGTTCCACTGGAGCCAGTTTGCCTGGCGGCAATCTCAGCGGACGATTTTCAGTCAGTGCCGTTTGCAGGTACGTGAAGTAATCCCGCTGCTTCTGTTTGTAAAATTCAATCTTGCGCCGTCTGCCGTTATGGGACACTTTCATGGCAAACAGCAGGATCACACCCAGAGCGACAAGCGCTATACAGATGTATAGAAATAGATAGGCCAAAGCCAAACTCGCAAACATGTGAAAAGGTCCTCCTTCATACTCATTTAATTCATCTGAGAACTTGGAATTTGTTCAAAGACTTTCTTCATTTCTTCGTAACTCAGCTTCAGTCGTTCACTGTATTTCACCTGTTCCCACGGCTGCCAGCTATACACGGGCAAGGTTTTCAGATCCAGCGTGATCTGATCGCCCGCAGGCCAGGCTACGCTGCCAGTCGATCGGTCCATTAACCATGGAACCAGCGTTATGCCTTCGGTCGTCACCGTCTTAAACTCCCGTCCATCCTGCAGTGGTCCGTAATCGATCACTTGCAGTGAACTTGGGTCACCAAACCCAAGCAGCATCCAAGGAATCCGTATCTCCACCTGATTGCCGTCATACTGCCAGGTGGTCAAGGAATCGGTATCGGACTGTCCGGGAGCCGTTGTTCCTCGCTTCAGGATGCCCACCTTCTCATTCATAAACGGATGAGCGGACCGGGTATCCGGCGGCGTCATCCTCAAGCTGACTGCCAAGTTCCATGGATGAAACGGATCGGCGGAATCGGCTTGCTTGTCCGGCAGCATATTGTATCCTTCCTTGCCGTACAGACGCTGGTTAAAATCATAATCCTTGGCGATCTCCACCTGGGATTCGTCATCCTGTCCCAGCGTGATGACCGTTTCGAGGCCGTCACTTAGCGTTCGTTTCGGAAGCCGCTCGCCAGGCTGATTGCCGCCTGCCAGCGTATCCGTCCCGATATGGAGTACGGTTTTATCAGGGTCAAACGGCTGATCCAGCATCATGCCGATGTAGAGATAGGCCTCATCATGGGTTAGCTTCATTTCCTGAATGCCATCCACCTTCCCCTGCCATACCGTAACCTCTTCTTCGTTCAGCGCAGCCCAGTCATCCAGTTTCCCGTCGATGGTCAGCTGTTCCTGTTTGCCCGGGTCCATGGCGAGCAGACCAAACATTTTCTCGTTGGTCAGCACGTTTAGCCAATAGGCCCGCCGATCAGCCGGAATTTCAAAAGGCATCGTGTTCCAGGTTTTCTTGAACCATTCATCCTGCCACATGAACAATATTGCTCCCGCATACCCTTCGTCATAGATATCCTGAGTCAGTGAAGCGTCGATGGCACCTTGTTCGGCCTCGTTATGTCCACCCTGATCCCTTCCTCCCATACCAAGATGAGAGATCCCCAGGGAAGAAGGTACACCATACTCTGTAACCATTACAGGCATATCGGGATACTCGGCTTTAAGCTTGCGTAAATAGCTTTTGTACGTGTTGTACTCGCCGTTTGCATCCTTGATCGTTTGAAGGGTCTGGTCCGTATGGAACAAATCCGGATAGTAGGGATACACATGGTAGGCTGCAAAATATCCTCCCTGCCATTCCTCCGGCTGAATATGACGGGCATCCACACTGACGAGGTCTTCCTCATACAAGGGTTCGCCTGGATGTTCCAACACATCGGTGGTCACCCAATTGGTGAAGGTCATTGGATGTTCCCATCCATATTTCTTCTCCAGAACGGCCGTGTAGTCCAGCAGCTCGGCTAGCCAGTTCTCGAAAGGTGAGGCATCTGCTGTCCCGGAAAAATGAACGCCCTTGTATTGCGGAACATCGGGATGTTTTTCATTCGTGTTGTCTACCATCGTGGGATCCCACTCGGTGCCAACATGCCAAGCCATCAAATATTTACCTGCATTCTTCTTGTACTTGCCGCTGGAAGCTCCGGCCTTTTCAGGAATATCCGCATCCCCGTATACCGCCGATACCGCTTTTTCGATCTCCTGCTTGAACGTCTGTTCAATGTGATCGGCAAAGGCATCCTGCTTCTCAATCAACTCTTCTTCCGGCGACCATATACCCTGTATAAAATATAACGGTTGCTCCCGGCCACGGTTATAATCGACCAATGCAGAGTAAAAAATTGGTTCGTGGACCGTATATACCCGTATGACATTGGCCCCCATCTCCTGAATCTGCTGGAACCACCTTAGGTAATCCTCTTCGGTCAGGGGAAATTCTCCCGGATAATATCCCGGCGAAGTTGCACCCAGATTGACGCCCTTAACGAACATCTCCCTCCATGTTCCATCCGGCCCATACTCCATGAACCGGTCTCCCTCGGTCTTGAATTTCATCTCCGTGCCATTCTCCGCTGTGTAGGTAACGAGCTGGGGCTGCATGTAGTGCCAGCCGGCTAATATTCCGCCGGTCAGTACAACGGCTCCCGTCAACATCGTCAACATCCAGCGCTTTCGTCTTCGTCTGCTCATGGCTCCTAATTGCTCACCTCTCTATTATGCATCCTGCCTGTTTTGTCGTTCGGAATCTGAAATAACAGGCATGCAGCCATTCATACTGCTTGGATGTCCGCTTCGGGTAGAGATGCCAGCGGTGTGTTCTCACTATAGCGCCAAGACTCCGCTTTTGTAACTAGGCTGATGGAAGCAAACGTGAAATGCAACATTCTGCCCATAATTCGTAAAAATGACCATGAACTTGCATTCAAAGCCAGTCTGACTTATCAGCTTCATGAATACCATTTGAGATGGATAAAACCTCATTGTAAACTCCTTAACCTGTTGCAGTTCTCTACCCGTTATTGTTATATGCAACGCGGTGTGCAGCAGCTGTTTCTGCTTGAACGCTTACCCCTTTAAACGCGAGTAATATGTTAAAGTTGCGGTCTTTTTTACAGTATTAACCATAAAGATTACAAAATTGATACTATAGTCCGATAACGCATCAGTGAAAACCCGCGGCCTGTCAAGGTTTTCTGAAAAGTGCAGAAAAGCAAAAAAGGACATCAGTCCCCCCTTATAGGACCGTGCCCATTTATATTACTTTTACAAAAAACCAAATGAACACCGAGTCATCACCCTGAAGTCACGAATCTCTTACATGAAATGTAAAAAAGCACATCTTATTTCCTAAATTCTGACTCTATTATTCGTATTCCATAATTGTGTCCAATTTGCAAAATAATTCCGGTTGCTGCTTTTTAACATTCGGGATATGCTTATAAAACAGGAACACTTGTTCCGTACTGTGAATAAACTGTAAAAAAAACATGCGGCTGAATAGCTCTGTCTGTTCGTGAACAGCCGAATCATGAAACAAAGGAGAGACCTGTTATGTCCCGCAAAGATGGACGCGTCATTATGCTCGCAGACTGCCAGTCATTCTATGCCAGTGTGGAGAAATCGGCACATCCCGAATACCAAGACCGTCCCCTCGTCGTAGCGGGAGATCCGGCACGCCGTTCGGGCATCATTCTTGCGGCCTGCCCTCTCGCCAAGTCTTATGGAATTACCACGGCTGAGCGACTGGGTGAAGCCCTTGCCAAATGCCCGGACGTTGTCGTCATTCGCCCCCGGATGGCGGAGTACATTCGTGTATCCCTGCACATTACCCGGATTCTTCAGTCCTACACAGACCTTGTTGAGCCCTACAGCATTGATGAGCAGTTTCTCGATGTCACCGGAAGCCTGGACCTGTTCGGCAGTCCGGAGACGATTGCCCGTAGTATTCAATCCAGAGTCATGGAGGAGACGGGCGTATACATTCGGATTGGCATCAGTGATACCAAAGTGGTGAGCAAAATGGCCTGTGACTTATATGCCAAAAAAGAACCCGGCGGCATCTGTGTCCTGAATCGCAAGGACATGGAGAAAACCATCTGGACCAAACCTGTCCGGGAGATGTTCATGGTCGGTTCCCGGATGGGGAAACATCTCTATAACATGGGTATTCACACGATTGGTGATCTGGCACAGACGCCGCTGTCCAAACTGAGGGAACGCTGGGGAGTAAATGGTGAAGTATTGTGGCGCATTGCCCGCGGCATTGACGATTCCCCCGTGAAACCCGGGACATACACACATCAACAGCAGGGCATCGGCCATCAGATGACGCTTCCCAGAGATTACGAGTCCTGGGAAGAAATCAAGGTTGTCTTGCTTGAGCTGGCTGAGCTCGTCTGCCGACGTTCCCGGGACAAATCACTGATGGGTAACGTTGTCTCCGTAGGATGTCGAGGACAGGATTACGACCGCCCAACCGGCTTCTCACGCCAGATGAAGGTGAACGAGCCAACCAACATTACGGATGAAGTATACGATGCGGCCGCGGCACTCTTCCTCCGCCATTGGGACGGATTACCCATCCGCCGCATCAGCGTCTCACTGACTGGACTGGTGCCTGATTCCGAAGTGCAGCTGTCCTGGTTCGATGATCGTGAGCGCAAAAGAGAACTGGAACGTGCCACAGATGACATCAAGCGCAAGTTCGGAGACACCGCCATCATGCGGGCTTCCTCGCTCTGCTCTTCTGCACTGGCACAAGATCGTTCCCATAAAATTGGAGGTCATTACAAATGAGTAAAAAATTACAGCAAAATGGACTTTTCGAATCTTCCCGCATGATGCTTCCCGAGCATCGGGAAGCATACATTCTTCATCAGGAACAGCTTGCTCCTCGTACTCGTCCATCTCTGGATGCTCAGGCAGCGGAAGAAATGTCCCGTTTGCTCAGCAATTCAATGGTGCTTGGAGATGCAGTGACCATTACCCTGTTCCATGAACATGACGATATCCGGTTTACCGGACAGGTGCTGAAGCTGGATCCTTCTGTCCGTACTCTCAGGCTGCTGACGCCAAATGGGACCCGGGACATTCAGATGAATCTGATTACCAATGTGACACTGGCGAACGAATGACGCAGCAGAAAACGAATTCCAACGTTCCGTCTTATATCGGCAATAGGGACTATTCACTTTGCAAACTCTCATTAGCGAATATTCCGCGATAGATGCAGCCTATTCCAGGCATGCAGGACCGTTTTCCTAGACTTCCAATAAGGCTCTCTGAAGCAGCCAAACACCTATCTTCGCCGGAGCTGACTTCGTCCCAAGGAAGCAAAATGACCGATATGTGATTCATCGGCCATGTTGATGGGTATATGGGGAAAGCTCTAAAAAAGACTCCAGTCAAATTCCTTGGAAAGCCGCTCCAGCAAATGCACACCGGCAATGCTGTTACCTTTTCGATTCAGGGCCGGTCCTACAAGACCAATGCCAAACTGGCCAGGAACAAGAGTGATAATTCCTCCGGACACACCGCTCTTGGCAGGCAGACCGACCTCAATGGCGAACTCGCCCGATGCGTTATACATACCGCAGGTGGTCATGAATGTTTTGGCAATCTGTACATATCGACGTGGAATGAGCTCATTTCCATTGATCGGATCTGTTCCATCATGGGCAAGCACCAGAGCCATACGGGCCAGATCCGCACAAGTCACCTCAATTGAACAGTGACGGAAATAGACGCAGAGCACATCTTCCACATCTTCCTTGATTACACCATTATGCTTCAGAAAATAAGCCAGCGAACGGTTCAGGTGACCTGTTTCCGATTCGGACCGGAAGACCTCTTCGTTATAGTCCAGCCGATCATTGTTCGCCAGCTTGCGGAAAAACTCAAGAATACGCCGTGACTTCTCTTCCTTGCAGTCTCCGGCGACCAGGGAGGAGACCGTTATGGCTCCCGCATTGATTAGCGGATTAAACGGAATACCTGGTTCAACAAGTTCGAGCTTGATCATCGAATTGTAATCGTCACCAGTAGGTTCTTTTCCAACATTAAAGAAAACCGCTTCTTCCCCATGATCCATGAGGGCCAGAATAAGCGTGAACACTTTGGAGATGCTCTGCATCGTAAAGGGGACACCGCAATCTCCGGCAGATACATGATTGCCTTCGGCGTCCATAATATGTATGCCCAGCTCATCCTGCGATGCTTTGACCAACTCCGGGATATAGGAAGCGACCTTTCCCTGCCCTGTATGCAGACGACTCGTCTCCAACCATTCCGGCAGCAATTCGTTCAGACGCTCCATTACCGTATTGCTCATCTCCATCTCCTCCATATCTCTGTGTAGCATCCTACATCGTTCCTGGGGACAAACTCCCATACCAAGGGTATGCAGTAGAATGTATATTTGTAATTACCCTTCAGGGCTAATCCATTACCGCCGCACTTGAAGGTTCAATTCCAGAATCTCGCCGGGAAGTCCTTCCATATCGCCTGTCCACGTGGAAACAAAGTTCTGTCTGACCAATATTCGGCGGGATGCCTCGTTGGAGGGATCTATAATCGCGTAAAGCACACCCATTCTTGCCGCCTGTGCTTTCAAAATGAGACGCGCCGCAATGGATGTGCCATGACCTTGGCCCCAATACTCAGGCAAAACCATGTAGCCCATCTCGGCCCGGGACGGATCGGATTCATCCGGAATGAGTTTGGCGTATGCCATCCCAGCTCCATCTGCACCAGATACCCGGTAATATCCGCAGCTGGAGCCCAGATTATAATCCAGCATGGACCGGAATTGCGCTTTCGCTTCTTCTTCGGGGAGAGTACGTTCCGTAATTTGTTTCATGACTTCCATATTGGAAACCAGAGCATAATAATCTGCAAAATCAGGTTCAGCATATTTGACGAAGTTCATTGAAATCCTCCTCCAGATCCGAACAGATGTTGTTGCCCTTCAATTCACCTAGAGTATAGCAGAAGCACAGGATACAATGCACGCAGCCACCGAGCAATCCAAGTACAGGCAGCAGTTTTGCCTATCCCTATCCAAAAAAAACGGCCTCCGCAGAGACCGCCATACTTTTATTTAACATATAAATGAACTACCACGAAATATTTGAAATCGGAATAAACTCAGCTTGCCCGGGATGAAGGTTTGAGACTCATTTGACCTTCGTGCTGACGCGTACGACGATTTTGACCCGGAGGTGTAATCATCAAGGCGAGCAGCAGGGAGACAGCACAGAGTATCGCAATAACGATAAACGTCAGATGGAATCCGCCCAGCAGAGCACTGATAAAGGACCCGGCCAGGGCACCAATTCCAAATCCCTGATAGATGACACCATAGTTTTTGCTCTGATTTTTCAGTCCGAAGTAATCCGCGACAATCGCCGGAAAGACGGTAATGTTACCACCGAAACAGAACGCAACTGCAGCCACGCAGGCGAAGAACACGCCGTAGGTCAGTGGAACGAGGCTTAGCGTCATGACCGCTGCTGCCGTAACCAGCAGTGCCCCGGCAATGACTTTCATCCGGCCTACTTTGTCCGACAAGGCCCCCAGGATGATCCGACCTGCCGTATTGAAGATCGCAACCATCGCTACTGCATTCGCGGCGGTAGCGACGTCAAGACCTGCCAGCTGCACGCCGATGTCTTTGACGATACCGATCAGATACAATCCGCTCATACATGCCGTGAAGAAAATAACGAACAACATATAAGCTTCTTTCGTCCGAAGCATTTCTTTTACCGTGTACTGATGACGGGTAACTTCCTGCTTCGCCCCTTCGGTCTTGCTAACGGGAGCCTGTTCACGAACAACGGCTTCGCGAATCAGGAAAGATCCGGCCACAATCAGGACCAGGACGATGATGCCCCAATACATAAATGCCTGCGCAGGCCCTACAGCGCCAATCAATGCCGAGTTCACATATTTAAACAACAGACTTCCTGTACCAAATGCGCCAACGGAAATACCCGAGATGAGACCTTTGCGTTCCGGGAACCATTTAATCAGGTTGGATAACGACGTAATATAAGCGGCCCCGTCTGCGAATCCAACCACGAATCCTGCCAATATATAGAGCAGGGTTAATGAAGTAACTTGAGAACTGAGCACAAGTCCCAGACCAAGCACAATCCCCGCTATACGAATCAGGCGCTGAAGTCCCCATCGTTCCTGCAGCCGGCCTGCAAACAGCGTAGCAAATGCGAGTGCAAAACTTGTGATTGAAAAAGTTATCGCGACCGAGCTGACGTCCCATCCGAAATGGTCAGACAGCGGTTGATTAAATAAACTCCAGGTGTAGATGGTTCCAAGGCCCATTTGTACAATAATTGTTCCCAGTACAATAAGCCGCCGATTCATTTTTATGGATGTCGATGCTGAATTAGGTGCTGATGAAATAGCTGCTTTCATCGTGATCTCCCCTTTGCCGATGTCATGTCTGAGCACACTGTCCATCATTCGATGAATGACAATGCTGCTTTGAATGCGTTCACAAGCTAATCATACATGAAAGGGGATTCATAACACCGATTTAAGCATGAGTTGCATCAAATACGGAATGAAATGCCTCTATATGCGCATGAGCTGCCTAAATTCCTTGACCTTGCCCCGGCTTACCGGCACTTCAGCTTCCAGATCGCGTAGACGGAGCAGGTACGTATTGTTAAACCAGGGTACAATTTCACGTATTTGAGACAGATTGACCAGGTAAGAACGGTGGCAGCGAAAAAAAGACTCCTGCGGAAGGCGGCCATGAAAATCCGTAATGCTCACCGGCATCGTAAACTCACCATTTTTGGTATACACCTTCGTTACTTTCTCCTGTGCTTCCGCATAATAGATGTCGGCCGTATCCGTCACGATAATGTTGTCGTTGCGCAGCAGATTAATTCGTATTCCAGTCCCTGCGACAGAAGCTTTAGCCTGTGATCCTTGCATGGAGGCTTCATCCGTCACTTGGGCCTGTCCATGTTCATCCACTGCCTCTCCTGCATGATCGCGTTTGAAGGCATTCTCCAGCTTAAGCAGCATGGCTGCAATTCGTTTCTCATCATAAGGCTTCAGAATGTAGTCAAAGGCTTCCAGCTCGAACGCTTCAGCTGCATGCTCCTTATAAGCTGTCGTAAAGACGATGTAAGGCTTACTGGCGAATTTCCCAATATGATGGGCCAGCATCATGCCGTCCAGCGATGGAATGTTAATATCGAGAAAAATAACGTCGACTTCCTGCTCCTGCAAAAACTTCAGCACATCTAGTCCATCTTCGAGGCAGGCAACCACTTCAATCTGACTATGTTCCTGGATCAAATAATTCAATTCTTCACTTGCAGGAATCTCATCTTCCACGATAAGAGCTCTCATAGACCAATCACCTTGTCACGACATCTCCTTTGGGTACGTCAAAAATAATATCGGTTCCTTGCTCCAACCGCGTAATCGTTACGCCTTGTCCATATATGAGCTTCACCCGCCGATGAACATTATATAAACCAATCTGATTCCCCGGCATTCGGTCTCGATACACCTTCTCAATGATATCCGGGTCAATACCGGCACCGGTATCACTGACTCCTATTCGTACAAAGTCAGGGTAATCCTGTACCCGAATCCGCACGGTTCCAGGTCCTTTGACCTTGAGGACACCATGAATGATGGCATTTTCAACAAGCGGCTGAATGACCAGACTTGGAATATGCACAGCCACCTCATCAATCTCATAGATCACGTTAAGCCTGCTGCCATAACGGGCTTTCTCAATCTCCACATAATTGCGGACCTGCTCCAGCTCCTTATGAATATCGATCAGCTCATCCGACAGTTCCAGATTGTAGCGCATGTATCCCGACAGATTCACAATCAACTCCCGCGCCCGGTCAGGCTTCGTTCGAATCGAAGAAGCAATCGCATTCAGCGCATTGAAGAGAAAATGAGGATGAATGGTCGTCTGCAATGCCCGCAGTTCCGCTTTGTTGGCGGCTGCCTTAATCTCTTCGACCCGGGATACTTCCATCTGAGTGGAAATAATTTGCGATAGTCCCACAGCCATCGTTTGCAGCGGATACGTAATTTTATAGGCTTTACGGTAATAAATCTTCAATGCTCCCGTGACCTCGCTCCGCTCCTTGAGCGGAATAATCAGCAGGGAATGAATGTCCGGCGTTTTCTCATCCGTCACATCATTACTGATGGTAATCTCCCCACTGGAGATCGTCTGCTTCGTCATCTCGCTAATAATCTCATTGCCGATGTGATATCGTTCTTCCCCGAATCCAACATAGGCCAGTACATTGCGGGTATCTGTAATGGCAACAGCGTCGGCCTGGATATCCTCCTGTATAATGCGGCAGATGGTCCGCAGGGAATCCTCATCGATAGAACGGAAATAGGGCAGGGTTTTGTTCGCAATTTCCAGTGCAAGTTTCGCCTGGCGTGCTGCAATCATTTCCTTTTCCCCTTCCACACTCTGCACCAGCAGCACGATTAGTCCAATATTGACCTCACCCAAAATCATCGGCAATGCAATCCTGGATACAATGTCAGCACCCAGTGGGTCCGGATAGGAATATAGCAGGATCAGCAGCATCGTGAGCGCTTCACAGATCATCCCGGCCGCAATACCGACCATCCACCGCTTCGACTTCGGCGTATACTTGTGAATGTAACCCGACACCAGACCGGCAATAATACTCGTAATGAGACACGGAATCGCCGTAACCCCATCCATATCAATCAAATAACGATGTACTCCCGATACAATCCCCGTAATAATCCCTACAGGTGCTCCAAACAAAATACCACCGGACAACACGGCGATGATCCGCACATTCACCAAAGAGCCTTCCACATTAATCCCAGTATAGGTGCCAAAGATCGCAAAAGCACAAAATAAAAGCGTGACCGCCACATATTCCTGAGGCCTTAGTTTCCCTTTCTGCAAAATCTGTCTAAAACGAGGTACCCTCGATAAAAAGAATAAAAAAATAATCAGCAGCGCCGCACGCTCAAACAACCCCAGCAGCATCGTAAACATTTCCATGAATCCTGCTTCCTCCAAATCAATCAAAAATCAACATTTTCCAGTATCAGTGCAGCTTCCGTTTTCGTTTTCGTTCCTTTTGCATGACATATGAATGCTCATTCTCACGTTCATCCTGCATGCTCGTATGCACCAGTTTACCGCTCTGCCAGGGAGAAAGCAAAGTCATTCGGTGGAAATGAGATATAAGCAAATGGCAGCGGATAATCTTTTTCTCCTTACAGACTCTAAGAAATCCGTTACACCTTATTACGAGAATTAGTATGGAATGAAAACTTTAACGAACCTATACGACGCTATATAAGTAAAAAAAACTACAATCAACCTCGCAAAAAGAGAAATAACAGCTCTGTGATTCGTTACGACATCAAACCTGAAGAATTAACCTGGTCAGCGTGCGCTCAGTTCGTTACAACTATTTTAGCTTTTCGAGAAACACGTTTGTATCATGCAACTCATCTCACAAACTTGTCTGGTGCTAACGGCAAAAAAGGGGCAGCCCATAAGTCATTTTCTGACTTATGGGCTACCCCGCCCTTCAACCAATCCACACCCTCGGTGTAGTTTTGAGTTTTATAAAATAAACAGATCATTCACACAAAACGAAGAGGACAGAATAAACCTGAAGAAGCGAAGCGCTCGCCTTTATCCCCGGATTTTCCCCTTTGAAAAAGGGAATCCAAAAAATCCGGGGATAACAGCGATCGGAAGGTTGTTCTGGCATCGTAGTGCTCCATGTGAATGTGAAGTTCATTTTATGTCCTCAACCTACAGCGACCTCACCGAAACATCCCCCACAGCTTAATCAGATGAAACGTATTGTTAGGATCAATCTTCTGGGCGATGACGAAGGCAACGAACTGCTCCTCCTGAGCTGACGAGAAGTTTTCATTCAAAATGACTGCAGATGACTTGACCAATCTTCTAACCTTGGCCCGGTCCTGGAGATCGGACTTGGTGATTCCGTCAATCAGCTTTTTGATGCGATCTTTGACAGCCGGATTTTTCATTTTTAATTTGATCCGCTCCACCAGCTGCGGACTAATCCCATATTGTTGATAACTCAAAACGTACAGCACCTCCCAAAAATGAACTCACTTTCTATTCATATGACGGGAGGGCTTGTACACTTGACCTTTTTCGCATGAAATACAGAAACCCGTACGTTCAAGCACGTATTAGTCGATCAGATCACCCTGGAATACCTGCTGCTGCTGTAAATACTCTCGCAAAGCCGTATAGTCCACAGACGTCCAGAAGTTAGGATCGGCGATTAGACTGGTTACGTCATCTCTCGCCTGCTCCAATACAGCAAAGTCTGCAACCATATCTGCCAGACGGAATTCCGGTAATCCACTCTGTTTGGTCCCGAAGAAATCCCCCGGTCCCCGCAGATCGAGATCACGGCGGGAAACTTCAAAGCCATCCTCCGTTTCGGTCATGACCTTCATGCGCTCCTGCCCAACCTCAGTTTTGGGATCAGCAATGAGCACGCAATAGGACGCGTGGGCTCCCCGGCCGACACGGCCACGAAGCTGATGCAGCTGAGATAAGCCGAAGCGGTCGGCATCCATAATAACCATTAGTGTAGCATTCGGTACATCAACGCCGACTTCTACCACAGTGGTTGAGACGAGAAGCTGAATATCGTTGCTGTAGAACGCACGCATCATCTCTTCTTTCTCCCCAGTAGTCATCCGTCCATGCAGCAGGCCCACACGATAGTTCGGAAAGTTTTGCTGCATCTGCACATGCAGATCAATCGCATTCTGGACATCCAGCTTCTCGGATTCCTCAATCAAGGGGCAGATGAGGTAAGCCTGACGGCCCTGATCCACTTCGCGGGAGATGAAACCCAGCACCCGCTCCATCATGTCGTGTTTGACCCAATACGTGGAGATCGGAATCCGTCCCTTCGGCCGCTCCGAAATCGTCGATACTTCAATATCCCCAAATGCCGTAATCGCCAGCGTCCGCGGAATCGGGGTCGCCGTCATGGTTAACACATCGGGATTATATCCTTTTCGCCGCAAAATGCTCCGTTGGTTCACACCGAAGCGATGCTGCTCGTCCGTCACGACAAGACCAAGATCACGGAAGAATACATCTTCCTGAATCAATGCATGAGTACCCACCACGATATCAATCATCCCCATTTGCAGCGAAGCAATCAGATCTTTTCGTTTCCGTCCATTCACGCTACCCGTTAGGAGCCCCACGGTTACGCCAAAAGGCTCAAACAGTTTTTGCAATGAGCGCATATGCTGCTCGGCCAGAATCTCGGTAGGGACCATTAGAGCCCCCTGGAAACCGGAACGAACCGAGGTATAGAGCGCAATAGCTGCGATCACTGTTTTACCCGAACCAACATCCCCCTGGAGCAGCCGATTCATGGAATAGGGGGAGCGCATATCGTGAAGAATCTCCAGCTCCACCTTCTTCTGAGCATCTGTCAGTTCAAACGGCAGACTACGTACAAACTCGCGAATGGTGGCATTATCCGTTGTATGCACAACCCCATTCATGCGATTTCGGTTCAATGCACGATAGGCCTGCATCTTCAGCTGGAACAAAAACAATTCTTCATAGACCATGCGCTGTCTGGCCTGCTGGCCTTCCCGATTATCCTGCGGACGGTGAATCCCCGCGATCGCCTGTTTACGAGGCATCAGTCCGTATTTCTTCATCAGAGCTGGAGGTAAAATCTCGGGAATCATGTCTCCAAATTGAATTAACCCCTGATTAATTGTTTTGCGCATCCAGGATTGCGTCAGCTTGCCCGTTACCGAATAGACCGGCTGCAGCGTTCCTGAACGGCCATCTCCCTTATCCGGGAATTCCGAATCCGAGACGGTCATCTGCATGCGCTTTTGTTCCCACTTCCCCGTTAGCACAATTTCCCGGTTCGGCGTAAGCTGGTCTTTTAGAAAATGACGATTAAACCAGGTTGCCGTGATCATCCACTCTTCTGTCATCACCTTGCAGGTGAGGCGGGACTTTTTACCGTAGCGCTGCAATACAGGGATGCCCATGATTTTACCCTGGACTGTAATCTTGTCCCCATCCTTCACTTCACTAAGGGAACGCAGACGATAATCCTCATAACGGAACGGATAATATTCAAGCAGGTCTTTAACAGTAGAGATGCCAAAGGCGTGAAGCTCTCCCTCTTTGAGAGCACTCACGCCGTTAATTTGCTTAACCGATATTTCTTCCAATTTCATGTCTAATCCCTCATTCCGGAACAGGCCACATAAAGATGGCAATAACGCCAGGCCCAACATGGCTGCCAATGACGGCTCCAATATTGGTGTACACCACTTCATTCAGTGTAAAATGCCCACGCAACTGCTCTGCACAAGCAATCGCTGATCCGGGATCTGCGGTATGGCCTACGGCCACATTCACACGTTTACCCGCAAGGTCCTGTTTAAACAGCTCAATGATGCGTGCCATTGCTTTTTTGTGTCCTCTGACTTTTTCAACAGCGTATATGACACCTTCCTCATCAATGGACAAGATGGGCTTAATATTCAGCAAGGTGCCCAGAATAGCCGCTGCCTTACCGATCCGCCCGCCTTTTTGCAGGTACTCCAGCGTATCCACAAGGAAAAACAGCTTGCGGCTCTTCTGCATGGCTTCTACAGCTGCAGCAATCTCAGCTGCCGACTTGCCTTGACTCGCAAGTTCAGCTGCCTGAATGACCATCAAACCATATCCATACGATGCCGACTTGGAGTCCATCACCGTAATGTCGCCCTCACGCTCCAGCAGGGATTTGCCCAGCAGTGCCGATTGATAGGTTCCACTCATGCCCGATGACAGGTGAATCGAAACAATTGGACGTTCAGGGTCTTCATCCAGCAGAGTTTGGTAGATGTTCATGAATTCGGTTGGCGAAGGCTGTGACGTGGTAGGGAGCGCCGAAGCCTTCGCCAATTTTGTATAAAACTGTTCCGACGTCAGATCAACGCCGTCTGCATAACTTTCTTCACCAAACAGAACGCGCAGCGGAACAACATGAATTCCGTATTTACGGACAAGCTCTTCCGGTATATCTGCGGTGCTGTCTGTTACAATCGCAACCTTATGGCTCAAGCGAGATCGCCTCCTTGCGTGAGTGTACTATCAAGACTCCACAGAGAACAAATAATAATAAACCGGCTGTCCTCCAGAATGTACCTCCACCTCAGCATCAGGATATTGCGCCTCCACCCATGCCGCAAGCGCAGCAGTAACCTCAGAGTCAGCTTCTTCCCCCTCGAGGATGGTAACCACTTCATCTCCACTCGCCATCATCTGCTGCAGCACTCCTTCACACGCACGAAGCATGCTTTCGTCTGTCGCAACGATTTTGGAATTATGGATACCAATGTAATGGCCTGCCTTGATATCCAGCTCATCGTACTGAGTGTCCCTTACGGCATGGGTAACCTGACCCGACTGCACCCGGCCAATGGCTTCCAGCATTTGATCACGGTTCGCTTCAGCAGACTCATCCTCCTGAAAAGCAAACGCAGCTGCCATACCCTGCGGAATCGTTTTGCTCGGTATCACCGTGATCCGGCGTTCGTCTTCAAGCAGTTCGCGTGCCTGTTCGGCAGCAAGAACAATATTGGAATTGTTCGGCAAAATAAACACCTGTTCCGCAGCGATCGAGCGAACTGCATTCACAAAGTCTTCGGTGCTCGGATTCATCGTCTGTCCGCCGGACAGGATTACGTCCACCCCGAGGCTTTGGAAGATTTCCGCAATGCCCTCACCGGAGGATACAGCGATAAAACCATACGGTGCCATTTCATCTGCCGGAGGTACTGCCTCTTCCTGACTGCGCGTCGTTTCAGGCGGAATCTCTGCAAACAATTCAGGAGAAGGCGCAATGTCCATGCCTGCCGTCAGCAGATCCCGGTGCTGTTCACGCATATTCAAAATGTGGATCTGTGTAATTTCACCGTAGCGAAGTGCCAAATTCAATACATCTCCAGGTGTCTTGGAGTGCACATGCACCTTGATTACATCGTCGTCAGCAATAATGATGATGGAATCGCCGTTGACTGACAACGCTTTCCGGAATGCCTCATCATCGAATGCCACGCCTGCATTATCGCCCAGCTGGCGGTTAATGAAGAATTCCATATCATACAGGAATTCGATATCTTCCGTTTCCAGTCTAGCCTGTGCAGACAACGGCATCTCTGGAGCAATGACCTGCTGTGCAGGCTTTGCAGGCACCTCTTCTGCCGGTACAGCCGGTTTCAATGCGGACGATGCCACAGATGGTTGTACTTCTTTTTGCAGGGATGCACGGCTAACACCGTCGGTCTGCAGCAGAACTTCCATAAAACCTTCGTAAATATATACAAGCCCCTGTCCACCCGAATCCACGACGCCAACCTGTTTTAGTACAGGCAGCAATTCCGGAGTCGTTGCCAGTGCCTCTTTTGCTTTTAACAATACTTCATTCATTAATTCGGTAATATCATTCGTCCGTCTTGCATAGTAGCTGGCATGTTTCGCAGCTTCCTTAGCCACGGTAAGAATGGTTCCTTCAACGGGCTTCACGACAGCTTTATACGCTGCGTCCACGCCGTTTTGGAGGGCTGCTGCAAATTGGAGCGTATTCAGTTCCTCGTAGGGAGCAGCTGAACGACTGAAACCACGGAACAATTGCGATAAAATAACGCCTGAATTCCCCCGTGCGCCCATGAGCAGGCCTTTGGATAAAATACCGGCAGCTTCACCGATGGAGTCAGAACTCTTGCGTTTAATCTCTGCGACTCCTGCACTCATTGTCAAATTCATGTTCGTTCCCGTGTCGCCATCCGGCACAGGGAAAACATTCAGGGAATTGACGTGCTCTGCATGCTGTCCAAGTTGTTCCGCGCCGGCGAGTACCATTGCGGTGAAATCTGTTCCATTTAAAGAACGTATACTCAAGTGAGAATTCCCCTTCCTAGCTTGATACACGAACATCTTGCACCAAGATGTTATCTGGTCTGTTCATGCGCTGACGCTTATTGCGTCATTCTTCGTCCATACCTTGTCCGGCAAAGGCATACAATTCAACATGTCGTCCGGATCGACGGTCTGGGCGGCCGGGCCACCGATATCCTGCAACCGCTGAAGCCCGAGTTCGGGGCATACGGATATGCACCGGTATCGAAAGCCGGCATGAATGCCGCATGGAGACTGGTGCCAGTGATGGAAATGCCACAGCGCACAGCGTTGCCAAATTGCAGACCACCGACCTCTTGGGCCGGTCAAATCTCCGGCTTTCACGCGGCAACAACCTGTTCACCGCTGTATTATGGACTATTCAACATTGTACTATATTAGGCAGGAGAAATAAATAAAGTTTTTGGATCAGTTGACGAAGCTTTTTTGGGTATGATATTATATTCAAGTATTGTTTTATGCAGGTTAAGTAATGGAAATGATCCGGCCATGCCGGCTTGAACAACGCCATTAGCTACTGGAGCCTGACTATTATGGTCAGGAAGAACAATTTAGCCTTTAAGGAATGACTTTCGTCTCTCCGAAGGCAACTGGTTATTTTAGGATAGGAGGTGTAATCTATGTCTCGCAAATGTTATGTGACAGGTAAGAAACCGGGCACCGGTAACCACGTATCCCACGCTAACAACCGTAACCGTCGTTCTTGGGGCGTAAACGTTCAGAAGGTCCGTATTCTCGTGAACGGTAAACCAAAACGTGTATACGTAAGCACCCGTGCACTGAAAGCCGGTAAAGTGACTCGCGTATAATCACGCAAAGCTACTATAAATCGGATAAGCAAAAAGCACCTTGTTCTCTGCAGGTGCTTTTTTGGTATGCAAAAAAGGACATAAGTACCTGCGCAAGCATGTGAATGCCCGCCGCATGGCGCTTCTCAGGTTGGATTTTCCAATCGTCCTGAAGCCAACGCGGCGGTATTCGCCCTTGGTGCCTGCTCTCAATCTTATCAGTTCTTTTGAAACGTATTAAGGATCGCCTTTACAAACCCTCCCAAAAACTTCGGCAGTTTGAATGTGTAAAATTTCATACTTCACCCTCCCCATCATGCTCATGCATCCGCCGTATCCTATGCTTCAGGGCCTTCTTCACCTTAAACACGACAAAAAAGGCTACATGAGAAACCTGCTCATGTAACCATATTTATGCGGAACCACCTGTCCCTATTCCAACATGACGAGCCCGAAGAAGAGCCCATTTACGTTTGGGCAGGAACATACTGATAGACAGCGATCATGAATACGCTCAGCAAGTAATACAGGATGCTGAATATGACGAACGTAACGCGCGATCGTGTACGATCAAACTTACGAAAATACATAATGACAACGCCTACGCCAATCAGTGAGGTAAGCGCATTGTATGGGGATTGAATGACTGCAAATAACGCAAGTACCAGTCCTGTTACGAGGCTCGCAGCCATTGTCCACAGCGTCTCCTTAAGGCCCATAGAATCAGCCTCCGTAGCTGCTACGAATTTCGGCAATGGCAGCTGCACGGTCCTCACGTCCGAATACCGCACTACCTGCAACGAGTACATCGGCGCCTGCTTCCACAACGAGCGGTGCAGTATCGGCCGCAATTCCCCCATCTACTTCGATGTGCACATCATGGCGTCCTTTTTCATTCAGCCAGCTGCGAATTTGTCTGATTTTGTTCATTGTTCCCGAGATGAACGCTTGTCCCCCAAAACCAGGGTTCACGGTCATGACCAGAACCATGTCCACGTCATCCAGCACTTCCTGAATGGCACTGGCTGGCGTCCCTGGATTAAGAGCAACCCCCGCCTTGACGCCCTGTTCCTTAATCAAGTGGATCACACGGTGCAAATGCACACATGCCTCCGCATGAACGGTAATAACTGCCGCTCCCGCTTTGGCAAATTCCTCAACGTACCGTTCCGGATTTTCAATCATCAGATGTACATCCAGTGGCAGGTTGGTATGTGGAGCAATGGCTTTTACAATGGCTGGACCAAGCGTAATATTCGGGACGAAATGACCGTCCATGACATCAACATGTATCCAATCGCCGCCAGCAGCTTGCGCTTCAGCTACTTCAGCACCGAGACGTGCAAAATCTGCAGATAAGATGGATGGAGCAATTTTAATCATATTAGTACCTCCGCTTCTTGTCTTTCATTTCTGTAAGGAAAAGCTCATAATGCCGGTAGCGGCTGTCGGAGATTAGACCTTCCTCCTTGGCTGCAAGTACTCGGCATTGGGGCTCATGCGTATGGGTACAGCCGCGGAATTTACACTGATCCGCATACTGGGCAAATTCCCGGAAACAGGTGGATAGTTCCTCCACACCAATCTCCAGAAAGTCCAGTTGGCTGAATCCGGGTGTATCTGCTACAAATCCGCCATTATCCAGCGGGATCAATTCAACATGTCTGGTCGTATGTTTGCCGCGGCCAAGACGCATACTGATTTCACTCGTTTCCAGCGTCAGCCCTGGCATCAGGGCATTAAGCATGGAAGACTTACCTACACCGGACTGACCAGAGAACACACTAATCTTGCCTGCAAGGCGCTCTTTGAGCTGTTCATTGCCTTCGCCGGTTCGCGAGCTGGTCGAGATGACTTCATACCCAATCTGTTCGTAGAGCGCCTTAACCTCGGCCACAGTGTCCCTGGTATCTTTCTCTGGGTCTACGAGATCCTGCTTCGTTAATACAATGAGAGCATCCAGTCCCGCCTGCTCGATATGTACAAGAAATTTGTCCAGCAGATTGAGGTTCATGTCTGGTTCTTTAACGGAGAACAGAAGAACAGCCAGACTGACGTTCGCAACAGGGGGACGGATTAATTCAGTCTCCCGTTCTCGAATCTCGTCTACTGTTCCTTCACCATTCTCTGTCAGCATATAGCTAACGCGGTCACCTACAAGCGGAGACACGCCTCTCTTCTTGAATATGCCTCTCGCTCGGCATTGAACGGCGGAGCCTTCAACCGAAGGCACCCCGTTTTCTAACAATGGCATGACATAATAGTAACCGCTTAGCGCTTTTACGATGATACCTTCTGGCATAGCTCCGTCGCCCTCCTTTAATTTGCGTTGCATTCAACCTAACGTCAGCAATAAGCCGTCCTCATGGACGGCTTGATGCGTTAACGACGTCATTATTTTTTTCTTTTCCATGCCCCTTACCTTTGCCACTATTCATGGCAGACGTATCTTCACTTTCATTATCTTCTTCACCGTCGGTAGGAGTGGATTCAGGTTCACCTTCCTGGTTGCTATCCACGCTGCCTTCGTCACCACCGCCGCCTTCTTCAGGCTCATTCGCTGGAGGTGCTGGCTGATTACTGATCTCAGGCTCAATGGTTGGCACAATTACGGTGCCATTCTTGGCCTCTGCGTAGGTAACCACGTACGTATCCAGGAACTGACCATCACGATATACAGATACAGCACCATTCTCATTCGGAGCCAGAACAAGCGGAATGGTCAGGGCCTGATTGGACTTGTTAATGGTCCGGGTTCCCCATTCCTGATTCTTGCCACGGGCATCTTCGAATGTAATACGAATCTTGCTGTTTTTGCCCTCTTCTTTTGGTGAAACGTTGATATTGAAGGAGTACTCCAATGCCTCAGGAGGATAGCCCGTGCTGACGAATATGGTGATTTTGTCACCAGGTTTTACATCGGCTCCAGCTTCCACAGGCCATTGCTGGGTCACTTTCCCCTTCTCAACCGTATAGCTCGACTCTTCCTGAACCTGAGCCAGAACCAGTCCGGCAGACTTGATCATCTGCTCAGCTTCGTTGCGGGTACGATTTTTCAGATCAGGCATCTTCACCGTCTCCGCGCCTTTGCTAACCGTTAAGACAATTTCGGTCTGTTCCGGATCAAATTCTTCATCGGCTCCAGGAGTCTGCGAGATAACCATACCGGAAGCAACGTCATTAGAGTAATCGTCTTTACGCTTAATGCGATCTTCACTGATCCCCAGATTCGTCAGATCCTTGACTGCATCCTCATAGGAATCACCTTCAACGCTGATCATTTTGGTCAGTTCTTTTTCGGCTCCGACACTAAGTTGAATTTCCGAACCTTCCTTGACCACATCGCCTTCGTTTCGGCTTTGTTCAAATACGATGCCGGGATCGACACCTTCCTTGTACTGCCTAATGATATCATCGCTCACAACTAAACCCTCATCCTGAAGAATCTGGCGTGCCTTTTCTTCAGTCTGGTTAACAACATTAGGCACTTTCACTTCAGGCACAACGAGCATACCCTTGACGTACCACACAACACCCACCATGGCGATTAAAATTAGGACAGTCAATGAGATCAATAGTGTTGGTTTTTTCCAGTTCTTCGTTTTGGGCTTGCCTTTGTTGTTCTCCTCGTCCAGTTCCATGACCGGAGCCGCGCCTGTAGAAGTAATTCCTCGAGGTTCCGGCTTGATGGCAGGCATGACACGGGTTTGATCCACATCATCCTCATCCGGGAAGTCGATCTTGGTTTCATTGCGACGCTCCGGCATCAAACAGGTTTCCAGATCGTTCTGCATTTCCTTGGCCGACTGATAGCGCTCCTGCGGATTTTTCCGCATTGATTTCAGAATAACATTTTCCACACTTTGCGGAATCAGCGGGTTGAAATTGCGAGGTTCATCAAATTCTTCCTGCAGATGCTTTAAGGCAACACTGATCGGACTCTCGCCGAGGAACGGTAGCTGCCCAGTCAGCATTTGATAGAGTACGATACCGAGAGAATATAAATCCGACTTCTCGCCAGTAACAATACCTTTGGCATGCTCTGGTGAGAAGTAATGCACGGAGCCGACTACGGAGCCGGTTTGTGTAATCGTTGTGGATGTAACCGCTCGGGCAATCCCGAAATCGGTAACCTTCACACGGCCGTTACGGCCAATCAATATATTATGCGGTTTGATATCCCGATGGATAATCTGATTATGATGTGCATGATCCAGAGCATCTGCAATTTGGGAAGCAATTCGAACAGCTTCATCCACCTGCAGGGGAGCCCGCTCTTTAATAATCTCATTCAGGTTTTTGCCTTCCACATACTCCATAACAATATAATGAACGTCATCTTCCTGGCCTACATCATAGATGCTGACGACATTCGGATGAGATAAAGAAGCAGCAGACTGCGCTTCTCTACGGAAACGTCGGATGAATTCCTCATCATGTACAAATTGCTGTCTCAGCACCTTGATCGCCACATTCCGGTTCAGAAGGAGATCCTGGGCCTTGTACACAAGTGCCATGCCGCCACCGCCAACGCGCTCAATGACTTCATAGCGTCCGCCTAGCTGGTGCCCAATCATGACTCACACCCCGTTTCCGTTACCACGGAACCTTCCTGTTGCACTTCAAACAGCGCAACCGTGATATTATCATCTCCGCCAGCCAGCAGAGCTAACTGAAGCAGTCGGTCCGCTCGCTCTTCCAGCGGCAGATCCTGATTCCCGGCCACCTGAACGAGCTGTTCGTTGCTGACCAGATTGCTAAGTCCATCACTGCACAGCAGCAAAACTTCGCCTGTTTCCAGCTTGATGGAATCCAGATCCACTTTTACTTCTGCATCGGTTCCCAGAGCACGGGTCAGCACATTGCGACGCGGATGATGAGATACATCTTCCTTGCTGATCTGACCATTTTTAAACAATTCATTCACCAGGGTATGGTCTTCCGTTAACTGGATCACTTGTTTGTTTGCAATTTTGTAAGCTCGGCTATCCCCGATATGACCGATAACGCCTTCGGCATCATTCAACAAGGCAGCAACCACGGTCGTACCCATGTTGTGGTATTTGTCATCCCCGGATGCAGTCCGATATATCACTTCGTTGGCATGCAAAATAGCATCGCTGAGGGCAGCAGACAAGGATGCATGTGACAGCCCCGGTTCCAATGTCCCAAGGTCATGCACCAATGTCTCAACTGCCAGACGGCTTGCGGTATCTCCAGCGAGATGCCCGCCCATGCCATCGGCGACAATGCCCAGAATATACCCTGTCTCCAGATTACGGATCCAGGCTGAATCTTCATTAACCGAACGCACGCGTCCGATATGGCTCACATGAACTGTTTTGATCAAAACGTTCTCACCTCAACTCCATATGCTTTGCACGAAGCTGACCGCAAGCGGCAGCAATATCATGTCCCTGTTCACGACGAATGGTTACATTAACACCCTGCTCCGAAAGAATCTTCTGAAAATTGAAAATGTCGCTTCTCGATGTTCTTACATACTTGCGTTCAGGTACGTGATTGACTGGGATCAGGTTCACGTGGCAGAGCATGTTCTTGAGCACGCTTGCGAGTTCTGCGGCATGTTCCGGCTGATCGTTCACTCCACCGATAAGGGCATACTCGAATGTTATTCTCCGGCCTGTTTTGGCCAGGTAATACCGAAGGGATTCCATCACATCGTCAAAAGGAAAACGACGGTTTACCGGCATCAATTTGGAACGCAGCGCATCATTCGGTGCATGGATGGAGATGGCCAGATTGATCTGCGTATCTTCATCAGCAAACTTGTAGATGTTGGGTACGATTCCGCTTGTGGACACCGTGATGTGGCGCTGACCGATATTCAGGCCCTTTTCGTGAATCATGATGCGCAGGAAAGTCATTGTCGCTTCGTAGTTTTCAAACGGTTCACCCGAACCCATGATAACGATGCTGCTTACACGTTCGCCGCGCTCATCCAGAATCTTCTGAGCCTGTACGACCTGAGCAACAATCTCGCCTGCTGTCAGGTTACGTTTCAGTCCACCCAGTGTGGACGCACAGAACGTACAACCGATTCGGCAGCCCACCTGTGTCGTTACACAGATGCTGTTACCATAGTTGTGCTTCATAATAACCGTTTCGATTGCATGATCATCATGAAGGCCAAACAGGAACTTCACCGTTCCATCCTTGGATTCAAATTTCGTAATTTCGGTAAGGGTTACAAATTCAAATTGCTCTGCCAGCTTCTCGCGCAGTGCTTTGGACAGATTCGTCATTTCACTGAAATCATTTACTCGCTTCACATATATCCAGTCGAAAATCTGACCACCGCGAAAAGCGGGTTCCCCATTCTCAACAGCCCATTGCTGCAGCTCTTCCAGGGAAAAATCATATATAAAAGGTTTCATTTTGTTGTCAACACCTATTCCTTCTTTTCTTTTCATTCTTCCTATTCTATCACAAAGACCACTTTACATCCATGTATGCCCTAGAGTCTTGCACTTCATGCATTATAACACCTCGGCGCACAAGCCGCACCCCATTACAAAAGAAATCCGCCGAAGTTCCCCCCGGCGGCCTTCCTTGCGTGCTATGGATTTATTCATTAGCTGTACGTGTTAGCCTTGCAATGAAAAAGCCGTCACTGTGTGCATACTGGGGCAGGATCTGCACGCCCCCGTTCACCGGATTCCACTTTTCCATCTCGGTTCCGGTCCAGGCAGAATCCAAGGCCTGGTATTCGGCATGGCGCTTCAGGAAGTCAGCGACCATAAGTTCGTTCTCTGCTGGCTCAATCGTACATGTGCTGTACACCAGAACGCCGCCCGGCTTCAACAGCGTTGCAACCCGGTCCAGCAATTCACGCTGCAGCGCCGAGATATCTTCAATATCCTCAGGCGACTTGGTCCATTTGACATCCGGCTTCCGGCGAATGACACCGAGACCTGAGCACGGCGCATCCAGAAGGATGCGATCAAACGACGCATGAGGGTAACGTTCATCCAGATCCAGTGCATCTCCAGTTACTGCATCAATACAGCCCAGACCCAAGCGGTCTGCCTGATCCATGATAAGCTGGCGCTTATGTGCATGTACGTCATTGGCAATGATCCGTCCACGGTCCTGCATTTTCTCGGCCATGTGAGCTGTCTTACCGCCAGGAGCTGCACAGCAATCCAGCACGGTTTGGCCTTCTTCAGGTGCGACCGCTTCCGCCACAAGCATGGAACTTTCGTCCTGCACTGAGAACAATCCATCCCGGTACCATGACGTTAGTGCCATATTCCCACCGCTACGCACCAGAATGCCGTCAGGACTTAACCGGGAAGGTTCTACCACTGCACCCGTGCTCTCCATCTCGCGCATAAGTTTCTCACGAGTGGTCATTGTCGTATTTACCCGGACACTCACTGCCGGTGGTTCATTATTGGCCTTGCAGATCGCTTCTGCTGTCTCTTCACCGTATTGGGCGATCCAGCGTTTAACCATCCACAGCGGATGAGAGTGCTCCAGTGCAATGCGTTCAGCAGCTGGCAGATCATTCGGAATACGCAATTCGTCCCGGTTACGGATCATGTTGCGCAGAACGCCATTGACCATGCCCGAGATTCCCTGGTGACCCAGTTTCTTTGCCAGATTGACGGCTTCACTTACAACAGCATGTTCGGGAATCCGATCCAGGTACAGCATCTGGTAGACACTGATCCGCAGCAGACTTCGTACCCAAGGCTGGAGTTTGGCGATTCCTTTGGCTACAAAACGTTCCAAAAAATAATCAAGCGTGTTCCGTCTAGCAATTGTTCCGTATACCAGCTCGGTTGCCAGCCCTGCATCTGCCGGACTAAGCTCAGCCTCTTTCAGACGCCGATTGAGTTCCAGGTTACTATAAGCCCCATCCTGTTCCACAGCACTGAGCACTTTAACTGCAAGTGCGCGCGGTGAAGTCTTTGGTCTTTGGGAACGCGCAGTTCCTTCCGAATTTTGAGAGCCCCCATCTTTTCGGGAGCCACCCGGCTTCCCTGGATTCGGGCGACGGTTCTGGTTTCCGTTACCTCTACTCGGATTGTCTGCTGATCTGCCGGATCTATTCTCACTCATCGTAACACCGTGCCCGGTCTCAACGTGCCGCCACGACCGAAGTCAGCCGCCTTCATCGCTTTCTTGCCGGCCGGCTGAACTTCTGTGAGCCAGAGTGAACCGTCGCCTGTCCGCACCTCAATGCCCGCTGCGTTCAGCTGCAGCACTGTGCCCGGCTCAGCTTGTACATTGGATGGAGCATCTGAATCACTCACCTGATTGGGGTTAGCAGCAGCCCATACTTTGAACACCTGCTCGTCCCACATCGTGAATGCACCAGAGAACGGAACAAGACCACGGATCTGGTTATAAAGTTCACGAGATGTACGATTCCAATCCATTTTCTCGTCTTCTCTAGTCAGATTGCGGGCATACGAAGCTTCGGCTTCATCCTGAGGGACAGCCGTGGTTTCCCCCGCAATAAGACGGGGCATTTCTGCCTGCAGCAGCTTGGAGCCTGCATCGCTGAGCTTCACAAACATGGTGCCAGAGGTGTCCTCATCGGTAATTGGAACTTCCACACGAGAGATCATGTCCCCGGTATCCAAACCTTCTGCCATAAACATCAAGGTAACTCCCGTTACGGACTCCCCGTTAATAATGGAGCGCTGAATTGGAGCACCACCACGATATTTAGGCAAAAGAGAACCGTGCACATTTACACAGCCTCGTATTGGCATATCCAATACTGCCTTCGGTAAAATCTGCCCAAATGCTGCAGTCACAATCAAATCAGGCTTCCACTCAGCCAATCTGGCCACGGATTCAGGATCACGCAGCTTCACCGGTTGAAATACTGGCAGGCCATGGCGCTCAGCCGCAGCCTTAACAGGCGTTGGCGTGAGCACTTTTTTGCGGCCCTGCGGTTTATCGGGCTGGGTGACTACCCCCACCACGTTATAACCCTCAGCGATGAGCATATCCAGAGAAGGGACAGCAAATTCCGGGGTACCCATAAAAACAATATTCAAATCCATCACTCCTTAATTACGTCGCGGTCCAGCCTGATCCGCTGCGATTTCGTACACCTTCTCGGCGATATCCGTGAAGAGCACCCCATCCAGGTGATCAATCTCGTGCTGGAATGCACGGGACAACAGACCGCTGCCCGTAATAATCAGTTCATTGCCTTCACGGTCCAGGCCTTTAACGGTAACTGTCTCAAAACGACGAACGTCGCCGTTAATACCAGGAATACTCAGACAGCCTTCCGGCCCGAACTGTTCGCCTTCACTTGCGATGATTTCAGGATTAATCATTTTGATGAGGCCCTGTTCATCGCCAGCATCAATGACAATCAGACGTTTCAAAATGCCTACTTGAGGCGCTGCAAGGCCTACACCTTCAGCGTCATACATTGTATCTGCCATATCATCCAGCAGTTTTTGCACATTGGGTGTTACTTTTGTAACTTCCTTGGCTCTTTTGTGAAGCACTTCATCCGGCTCTTTAACGATAATACGAATCGACATGTTGTAAGCACCTTCCTAACCCAGATCTCCTATTGGGTATCATTCTTTTGATTTTTGTTTGCTTTATTTGCTTTCTTTAATCTATGTTTATACCGCTTGTTCACATCCACATTTTGCGTTATTCATTTTCACCACTTATAGGGTGCGAAGTGTTCCTTGGAAAATGATGCAACATGCTTACATTAACATTTGCGGGTCTACATCCAAACTAATGAGCAGTTTTTGCGCCTGAACATCATCGTCCATGCGCCGGGCCGTCTCCAGAGCAATTCCGATGGCGTCTACATCCCCCCGCCATTTTATCATACATTGGAATCGGTATCTATTCTTGATCCGTGGAATGGGCGAAGCTACAGGGCCAAGGACGTCAAAGGCATCGTTGCTAAAACGGTCCAGGCTTCCCAGCCAACCTGCTGCATTGGCGCGTTCTTTCAACAAACGTGTATAATTCTCAGCCAGCCGGATCAGAACGGGCAACTGCTCATGCGAAAAGGTCACCAGAATCAGACGGCAATACGGCGGGTATTGCAGATTGCGGCGATGAAGCAATTCCTCACGCACAAAAGAAACATAATCATGCTGGCTTGCATGGCCAATGGAATAGTGCTCAGGCGTATAGGATTGGACAAATACCTCACCAGGCAATTGATGCCGCCCTGCACGTCCTGCCACCTGGGTCAGCAGTTGAAAGGTCTTCTCGGCAGCCCGGAAATCGGGCAGGTTCAGTGCTGAGTCTGCCGTGATGACACCGACAAGGGTGACATCCGGGAAATCCAATCCCTTGGCAACCATCTGGGTACCAAGCAGCACATCCGCCTTTTTCTCCCGGAACTGCTTCAGAAGTTTCTCATGCGAACCCTTCTCCGTTGTTGTGTCCACATCCATGCGAATTACACGGATTCCCGGGAACAACTTAGCCAGTTCTTCCTCCACTCGCTGCGTACCTGTACCAAAATAACGGATATGTTCACTGCCACATTCCGGGCATACCTCGGGAGCTGCTTCCGCATACCCGCAATAGTGACACCGGAGATTGTTCGAACGCTGGTGATACGTCAGTGAAATATCACACTCGGGACAGCCGGCCACATAACCACAGCTGCGGCACATGACAAAAGTGGAATATCCCCGGCGGTTCAAAAGTAAAACCGTCTGCTCCCCACGCTCCAAGCGCTCCTCCAGCCCCTTGTGCAGAGCCCGGCTGAACATCGAACGGTTGCCATCCTTCAACTCTTCGCGCATGTCAATGATCCGCACATCCGGCAAATTGTTGCCGAGCGCCCGAGTAGGCATCTCCAGCAGAAGCGGAGCAAAATCATCATTGCTCTGCGAACGTGCGGCATAATAACTTTCCAGCGAAGGCGTAGCAGAGCCCAGGACCACGACAGCCTGATGCTGCTGTGCTCTTTTTACAGCTACATCACGTGCATGATATTTCGGCGTTTCTTCCTGTTTGTAAGAGGTCTCATGCTCCTCATCCATAATGATCAGACCAAGTCGGTCAAATGGAGCAAAGACAGCGGAACGTGCGCCAATAGCAACCTTTACCTGGCCTTCCCGGATTTTGCGCCATTCATCATAACGTTCTCCGCCCGAAAGACGGCTGTGCATGACGGCAACCTGGTCTCCGAATCGTCCTTTAAACCGCTCGACCATTTGTGGTGTGAGCGCGATCTCAGGTACAAGGACAATCGCCTGCCGATCCTGCTCAATGCACTGCTGAATCGTCTGCAGATACACTTCCGTTTTACCGCTGCCTGTTACACCATGTAACAAAAAGACGCCATGGCGCCTTTCCTGTAATCGGCCATTTATTTTATCGTACACATTCTGCTGCTCTGCAGTAAGAGCAAGCGGTTCAGTGGCGCGAAACTTTCTGCCCTGGTAAGGGTCACGAAAGACTTCCACGTCTTCCGTTACCAGCAGCCCTTTCTCCTCAAGCCCTTTGACGGTAGCCGCAGACACTTGAAGCGTGGCCAGCAATTCTTTCATCGGCATCGGCAGTAGCTCTTTCATTTCCAGCAGAAAAGCAAGAACCTCCTTCTGCCGCTGTGCCTTAGCGGGGAAAGACGCAAGTGCCTCCTGCGCCGCAGCCGCATCTACCGCCAAATCCACTGCCTTCATTGTTTTTTTGTTCAGCTTGTCCTTGATTGCCTGGCTCTCCAGCAATACACCGCCAAGCAAAAGCTTTTTGATCAATGCTGCATGGTTGGGATATTTCCGGCTCAATTGCTGCAAAGGGACCTGCCCGCGACTTTTAACAAAACGTATAATGTCCTGCTGTACCTTCTCGGATGTGGACTCCTCTCCCCACACGAAGAGAACATCTTCATCCGACTGTGCTCGGGCCTGCTGTCCATCCAGTGCATCCCCAATGGAGATATATCGCTCCGCTTTACCTTTCAGTGCAGTCGGCACCATCACCTGTAACGACAAAATGCGGTTACTGGCATATCGTTCACTCATCCACTCCGCGAGCTGCACCAAATCTTCTGACAAAGGGGGAACGATATCCAACAGTTCCTGAATGGGTTTCAGTTTGAAGGACTCTGTTCCGGTACGCGGTACAAGATCAATCACGAATCCCTGCACGGTACGATGTCCAAATGGCACGCCTACCCGACTGCCAATCTCTATCCAATCACGCATCGATTCCGGCACCAGATAATCAAAGGGCCGGTCTGTCTGCTTCACCGGAACATCGACAATAACCTTGGCGATCTCCATATTTAATTCCTCCCGGCAATGCGCTCCGCCGCAATCGCAAGCAACCGGTGAGCTATGTCTTCCTTAGACATCACCTGAAGCTCTTCCACCAACCCTTCACGGTCATAAATATGAACCGCGTTGGTATCTGCTCCAAATCCTATACCCGGAAGGGCAACATCATTGGCTACGATCAGATCACAATTTTTCCGTTCCAGCTTCTCCCTTGCGTACATCTCTACTGAATGGGTCTCTGCGGCAAAACCAATTAGAAATTGATGACTTTTTTGCTTGCCTAACGTTTCAAGAATATCTATATTTTTAACAAGTTCCAGCGATAGGGTATCGCCTTTCTTTTTCATTTTCTCCTCGTATACTTCCTTGGGCCGGTAATCAGCAACCGCCGCTGCCTTCACCACGATATCTGCATGCTCCCAATGACTTGAGACTGCTTCGTACATATCTTGTGCAGACTGTACCCGTATCACTTCCACATTCGTTGGCGGCTGAACCTGCGTACTGCCCATAACCAGCGTAACCTCTGCTCCCATATCACGTGCTGCAGCAGCAATGGCAAATCCCATTTTGCCGGAGGAGTCATTGGTAATATATCTGACAGGATCAATACGCTCAATGGTTCCCCCGGCCGTTACAACCACTCTTTTGCCCTTTAACAATGTGGTCTGTTGATTCAAGCCCGATTTGGCTTGCGCCTGATCTCCAAAAAAACGTTCAACCACCTCGACAATCGTCTCCGGCTCTTCCAGTCGCCCCTTACCCACGTATCCACATGCGAGCTGTCCTTCACTTGGTTCAATCATTAGTGTTCCTCGCTCGGCAAGCAGACGCATATTGTGCTGTACAGCAGGGTGATCATACATATGAACATTCATGGCAGGTGCGATCATCACTGGGGCAGTCGTTGCCAGCAGTGTTGTTGAGAGCATGTCATCCGCCATGCCATGTGCCATTTTGGCAATAACGTTGGCTGTTGCCGGAGCAACGAGAACCAGATCTGCCATATCGGCCAAATGAATGTGTGATACCACCGATGGCTCGCGCTCATCGAATGTATCACTGTAGACTACATTTCGGGTCAACGTTTGCAGCGTTAATTCGGTAATAAACTGTTTGGCTGAGTCTGTCATAATGACGTGAACGTCCGCCCCTTTTTGCACCAGTCTACTGCATAATGTAGCCGCCTTGTATGCGGCTATGCCGCCTGTCACGCCAAGTACGATTTTTTTACCGTTCAACATGGTTATTTCCCCCGATATATACGACGTTTACACGATGAATAGAGAAAAAAATAACAACCTCGCGGTTGTCAAATAAGTCCGGCTTGCGCCGTATGCAGTTGAAGAGCAGCCGCAGGCGGCTTACTCTTCTTCCTCTTCGTCCTGTCCTTTGATGACAACGAGATGATCACCATAAATTTCTTCGAGTGCAACGCCAACCTGTTTATGGGATCTCGCATTTCTCAGATCCGTTTTCTCACCTTCACGAAGCTGTCTGGCCCGGCGGGAAGCAGCAACAACAAGAGAATATTTGCTGTCGACTTTGTTCATCATTTCATCAATAGAAGGATACAGCATGTTTACAAAACACCTCTTTGCATTAGTATAATTCCATGTACCCGCCTGACAGAATGCAACCGTTCAATCCATTCACATGAACCGAACTTGATCTGACCATCTATAGATATATGTCAGTAGTTCTACGAATTATTGCATCCTGCGGCGGGCAAAAGGAATTATTTATTGATCTTACAATGTTCGGCGATAATAATGCTTTCTATTCGTTTGCACGCCAAATCAATTTCATCATTAACGACAGCGTAATCGTACTGCTCCAGCAGACTAATCTCATCCACGGCTACGGACATCCGGTGATCAATCGTTGCCTGACTTTCCGTACCACGTCCCTGAATGCGATCTTTGAGCTCGTCCAATGAAGGAGGCAGCAGAAATACAAAGATCCCTTCCGGGAACTTCTCTTTCACTTTTAACGCGCCTTGAACTTCAATCTCAAGAATGATGTCGCGGCCTTCGTTAATCGTTTTCTCCACAAAATCACGTGGTGTTCCATAATAGTTACCTACATATTCTGCATGCTCCAGCAGCTGGTCTTCAGCAATCATGTTCAGGAACTCTTCATGACTTCGGAAGAAGTAGTTCACACCATGCTCTTCACCCAGGCGAGGCTGGCGAGTCGTTGCAGACACAGAATAGATCAACTCCGGCACACGTTTGCGCAAAGCGCTGCATACTGTACCCTTCCCGACCCCAGATGGGCCGGACAACACTATCAGTAATCCCTTAGACATATTACACTCCATTTTATTCGTCGTTGTCATCATCTTTCGAAGA